>DATAFP010000217.1:0-1695 GCA_036257415.1 Gemmatimonadales bacterium | reverse complement strand
TCGGGAGCAGGCTTGCTGTGCGTTCTTCACATTCGCGCTGCGGCTGGACGCGGACGGGTTGAGGTTCGACGTGACCGCCCCTGAGGATGCGGCCGGTGTGGTTGCAGAGCTGTTCGGAGGGCGGAGTGAGTGAGCCGGGCGCCGAGCGGCGGGGAGCCGCGGCCCTATGGACGACCGTGGTCGCGATGTGCGCCGTGTGCTGCGCACGGCTACCCGCGTTCGGGCTGACGCGCGGCAACATAGCGGATCGATGATCGGCGGCTAGCTGGTGCGCGTCTGAGGCCGCGGATTGGGCAGGTAGCGTCTTGACGAGCGTGACGCTGGGAGGTCGATCCGTGGAGGACCAACTTCGGGTCGGGATTATCGGGTACGGCCTTGCCGGCCGGGTATTCCACGGCCAGCTGATCAAGGCCGAGCCCGGTATGCGAGTGGCGGCCGTGGTGACCAGGGATCCTCAGCGGCGCGCCCAAGCGGCTGCCGAACATCCGGGAGTTGCCGTATACGGCGATCTTGACGAGATGCTCGGCGCGGGCGGCCTCGATCTGGTGGTGGTCGCTTCGCCGAGCGACGCGCATGCCGGTGGTGCGCTCGCCTCCATTGAGGCGGGCGTCCCCGTGGTGGTGGACAAACCGCTCGCCATCGATGCCGAGCAGGCGCGCAGCGTCGTCGAACAGGGGGAGCAGGCGGGCGTTTCGTTGACCGTGTTCCAGAACCGGCGCTGGGACTCGGATGTGCTCACCCTGCGACGCCTTCTCGACGAAGGCGAAATCGGTGAGGTGCTGCGCTTCGAGTCACGGTTCGAGCGTTGGCGCCCCACGATGACGCCTGGGAAACCATCAGAGGAGGCGGCGCCCGGCGGCGGCATCCTGCTCGATCTGGGTAGCCACCTCGTCGACCAGGCGATGCAGCTGTTCGGTCCGGTGCTGGACCTCCACGGTGAGGTGGCGGCCCGCCGGGGCGGTGCCGACGACGACGTGTTCTGCTCGCTGCAGCACGAGTCCGGCGTACGCAGCCACCTCTCGATGACTGCGCTGGCAGGAGCGCCCGGGCCGCGAATGCGAGTGCTCGGGATGCGTGGCGCCTACGTTGTCGAGCCACTGGACGGCCAGGAGGACATGCTGCGCGCTGGGCGCGGCCCCGGTGATCCGATGTACGGCGTCGAGCCGCAGGAGCGGTGGGGGCGGCTGCACCGCGGCGATGAGGTACGGCCGGTCGCCTCCGAACGCGGCCGCTGGGACCTCTTTTATGCCGGGGTGTTCTCGGCCTTGACGGCCGGTACACCAATGCCCGTCGATCCATGGGATGCCGTACGCACGCTTGAGGTTCTCGGCCGCGTCCGCGCCGCCTCGCCCGCGTCTCCCGTGTCTAGGTGAGTGGCGCACGCGGTGTGCTCAGAGCCACTTGAACTCGATGCGGAATGCCCCGTAGACCCGGTCGTCGATGTTCTCCACCGAGTGCGGCCCCTCGGGGTCCAGCCAACTCACCCGTGGCCCAGGTTGGGCGGGCGGCGGCTGAGCCGGTGAGGTGTAGGTCAGGGTGCCGGCGGTGTAGTAACGGATCCGGGCGGGTTCGTGTATCACCATCACGCTCGGCCACGCGTGGGTGTGCTCCGGCTCCCGCTCGCCGGGGCGGATGGTGACCTCGAGCACCCGCGTTTGCTCGTTCTCGAACAGCACGCGGTGAGAGCCGGGAGCG
>DATAFP010000216.1:0-3198 GCA_036257415.1 Gemmatimonadales bacterium | reverse complement strand
GGAGGACGCATGGCAACCGACCTGAACTGGGAAACCGAGGACATCTACTGGCGCGACAACTTTCGCGGCCGCCCATATGTGCTCGGCGATGACTATGATCGCTATCGCCCCGCATATCGGTACGGCTTCGAGTCGGCGCGGCATCACCTCGGCCGAAGCTGGGAGGATGCGGAGACCGACCTGCAGTCTGGCTGGGACCGCTATGAGCATCGCGGTGGGCTGAAGTCCACCTGGGAAGACATCAAGGATGCCGTGCGGGACGCCTGGGATCGCGTCACCGGTCACGTGCGTTCCACCGAGTCGACTCGAATGGACTAAGATTTGGCAAGGGTGTCAGGACGAGCGGCGCGCGGGGCTCCGGCTTCGCGCGCCGGCTCGCGTTCGCCATCGACCCGGGTTACGGTGTTACTTGCGGAGGAAGTCCAGCAGGTAGTGCACCACTTCGGAGCTGCGGAGCACTCCACGGTGTCCGAGGCCCTGGGTGACGAGCAGCTGCGCCCCCGGCCAAGCCTGCGCAATGGCCCGGGCATCGGCCAGCGGCACGTCGGTATCGTCCCGGTCGTGAACGATCAACGCCGGCTGAGTGAGCGACCGGGCCACCCGGTCCGAATGTACGTCGGCCCAGGTCATCTCGAACCGACGCTCGAGGTTGATCTGCATGATCTCGCGCACGTGCTCGGGCACGCCGAAGAAGCGGGCGAATCGGTGAGAGAAGACCTCGATGTTGCTCGGTGCCGCGACGAGCGCCGCACGCTCGGCCACGAGTCCGTCGCGAAGCGCGAGCACGGTTGCGGCCCCGCCGAGCGAGTGGCCAATGACGGCGGCCGCGGGGCCGAAATGGTGTCCAACGGTTCGAAGTGCCGCGGCAAACAGCGGGAGGGCGGCTTCGGCACCCGACGACTGGCCGTGTGCCGGGGCGTCGTGGGCCACGACGCGAAACCCGGCCTCGACGAGCGCCGGGCCGATCGTGCTGAAACGCCCGGCTCGACTTCCCCAGCCGTGGACCAGCAGCACCAGGGGACCCGCGCCCCACTCCCACGCCGCGATCTCATCGCCGCCCTTGACCAGCGTGTAGCGCCGGCCGGACGCGAGAAACTCGTGATCCCGCGTGCGGGGCTCGTGTCGCGGGGGCCGGCAGAACAGCACCTCGGCCCATCGCGCCGCTGCCGCCGGCGCAACCCGCCCCGCGGTCGCGAACGCGGTGCGAATTGCCCACATCTGGGCGGTAGCGACCGGGTGATGCGCGGCGGTGCGCGCTGCGGGATCATCGTCGGGCGGCAAGTCATGCAGACCGCTGGCCCTTGGCATGGTGGCAACTTACACTACCGCCAACCCTCACGGACGCGTGCATGATCAGCTACCAGGCGTACAGGGTCATCCACCTGCTCGGCATCTTTCTGGCCCTCGCCGCGCTCGCCGGGCTTGCGCTGGCGGCCGCCAACGGCGCCACGAAACAGTCGAATCCAGCGCGCCGCCTGATTTCGATTTCCCACGGGCTCGGGATCCTGCTGGTCTTGATCGGTGGATTCGGACTGCTCGCCCGGTTGGGCGTAACCCAGCCGCCGTTTCCCGGATGGGTTTGGGCCAAGCTGGTGATCTGGCTCTTGCTCGGCGGGCTGATCGCGGTACCGTACCGCCGGCCGGATCTCGCGCGCGCCGTGTTCATCGCCATCCCGGCGCTCGGCGGGCTCGCAGCCTGGCTGGCGATCTCCAAACCGTTCTGAGCGTACCCGATGGCTGATTCGATTCGCGAGCTTTTCTTTGGTGGGCCGTCCGCCCGCGCGCTGGTCGAGACCATCGAGCCGCGCCGGACCTTCGAAGACGTGGTGCTTCCGGCCGCGACGCTGGCCGCGCTCGACCATGCTCTCCAGCTGATCCGAAAGCACGATCTGATCTTCCGGGAGTGGGGGCTGGGCGAGCGACACAGCACGGGTCTGGGGCTCGCGTTTCACTTCGCCGGCCCGCCGGGCACCGGCAAGACGATCTGCGCCGAAGCGCTCGCGCAAGCGCTCGGCCGCGAGCTCCTGGTGGTTCGCTACGCGGAGATCGAGTCGCGTTGGGTCGGGCAGACCAGCAAGCACGTCGCATCGGTGTTCCGCGCGGCCGAACGGCAGAACGCGGTCCTCTTCTTCGACGAGGCCGACGCCATCGCCGGCCGGCGATTCAGCTCGGCCTCCGCCGGCTATGAGCGGGAAGCGAACGCTACGGTGAACGTGCTGCTCCAGGAGCTGGAGCGGTTCAACGGTGTCATCATCTTCGCCACCAATCTCGCCGCGAGCCTCGACCCTGCGTTCGAGCGTCGGATCCGGACCCACATTCTCTTTGGGCTGCCCGGTCCGGAGGAACGGGAGCGGATCTGGCGCTCACAATTGCATCAGCGAACGCCGCTTGCCGACGACGTAGATTTTCGCGCCCTGGCGGAGGAGTTCCCCCGCAGCGGCGGCGACATCAAGAACGCGGTGCTCAAGGCCGCGCAGCTGGCCACGCTCGAGCCGGTGCCCGACCGGGCCAAGCAGATTCACCAGCGGCACTTCGAGCGCGGCATGCGGGAAGTGATCGCGTCGGCGGAGGTGATGGCGCAGTCGCTGTTCGACGACGCGGGGCCGGTGGGAGGCGCGGCGATCGGCCTGGCCGACCGGGTCGAAGGTCTTCAGGGCGAGCTGGCAACCATGGCGGAACAACTCGAGCGGATCGAGGCGGGTCAGGGCAAGGCGATCGAGCGGGTGACGTCGGAGCAAGCCGAGGCTACGGCGCAAACCTCCGCGCTGGCGCTCGCGGCCGCGCGGCTCGAGCGGCAGCTGCGGATCCTTCGATGGGTGGCAGTGGCCGGATTGGCTGCGGCACTGGGCGCGCTGGCGGCGGTGGTGTTCCGCTGATCGCATAAGTCATCGCCGCCGCAGGCTGACGTCTTCGCTCTGCACGTTCCGCCCCACCAGGAGTACCAGCAGTCTCGATTGATAGCCCGGCGCACTCACCCGCACGTATTGGGTTCTGCAGTTGTCCACCAGCGACAGATCGAACCGGAACTGATAGAGACCGTTGTCGTCGGTGAAGGCGGTGAAAGGCGCGCCCACCATCTGGAGATGGGCGCCTGCAAGCGGCCGGCCGGTGTCACCGCGGTAGATGCGTCCCGTCACCACCCCGAACTGCGGTGGCCGATCGGCGTCGGATTCATCGCGTTCGCGGGGGATGCACTTG
>DATAFP010000197.1:0-10944 GCA_036257415.1 Gemmatimonadales bacterium | reverse complement strand
TGCCGCACTCTCCCGGAAGCGCAACGAGTCCTGGACGAGTTGGGCGCCAATGGCCTCCGGCGGGGTGATCACGGCCTTGAGGTGTACGTGATGTGTGAGATACCGAACAACGTGGTGCTGGCGCGAGAGTTCAGCGAGCTCTTCGACGGGTTCTCGATCGGCTCGAACGATCTCACCCAGCTCGCTCTCGGCGTAGACCGCGACTCCGAGCTGCTCGCGCATCTATTCGACGAGCGCGATCCCGGCGTCCGGCGGCTGATCCAGATGGTGGTGGCGGCCGCCCACGAGCAACACACTCCCGTCGGCATCTGCGGTCAGGCGCCGAGTGACTACCCCGAATTTGCCGAGTTCCTTGCGACGATCGGCATCGACTCGATCTCGCTCAACCCCGATTCACTGGTGGCGGTGGCCACGAGGCTGGCACCATGCGACGCTACAAAATGACGAAGTCACGCCGGCTGGGCGGGGCCCTCCTCGGGGCGGCCGGGCTCGCCGTGCTCTCCTACGCGGGCTACGCGTCCCGAACCTGGGCACGGTACGGACGCTTGAGGCCGCGGGGCGCGCCCGACCCGCTGCTCGACCGGTTCATGCCGGACTACGAGGTGGCCGAGCGGCACGAGCTCCGGGTGCGGGCGCCGGCCGAGATCACCTTCATCGCGGCCCGGGACCTCGACCTGAGCCGATCCGCCATCGTGCGCGCAATCTTCGCCGGTCGTTCGTTGGTGATGGGCGCCGACTCGGCGGGCGACGACGCGCCTGCACCGCTGCTCGAGAAGGCATTGAGCCTCGGGTGGGGTATTCTCGCCGAGATCCCCGGCCGCAAGGTGGTACTGGGCGCGGTCACCCAGCCGTGGAATGCCAATGTGGTGTTCGAGTCGGTGGCTCCCGAAGCGTTCGCAAGCTTCGACCGTCCCGGGTATGCCAAGATCGTGTGGACGCTCGAAGCCCAATCGATCGATGCCGGTACTTCGATCGCGCGGACGGAAACCAGGGTCATGACGACCGATCCGGAGTCGCATGACCGCTTTCGCCGCTACTGGGCCGCCGTGTCGCCCGGCGTCAAGCTGATTCGCCGGCAGATGCTTCGAGTGCTGAGAAAGTCCGCCGAGCACATGTGGCACGCCGGTCGGGTCCGATAGATCCGATGCTGTTCGCGACCTCAGTCGCGCTCCGCATCCGCCGGCTGATCCTGCGCCAGAGGCGCATTCATCCCCGTCATCCGGATCTCCGCGTGCCGGATCATGCCGCCGGTCCAGGCGCTGTAGGCCATCAGCCCGCTCGCAGCCAGCAGTCCGGCGAGCACCGCGGTCGAAAGCAGCACCGTACCAGATCCGCGCCGACTGCGCCACAGCGCGATGGCGGCGAGGATCGCGCCCACGAACAACACCCGGGTCGCGGTCTCCGCGATCTCCTCGTGCGGCTCGATGACCGCTTCGTCGAGCGCAACCACCTGCTCCAGCCGCTCCTCGCTCTGTTCGCCCGTCAGCGAGACCAGCTGCGCCACCGGCGCAAGCAGCACCGTCCCCCAGAGGGCGGCACGGGCTACGGCGGGTGACCGTCGCAGGAGCGCCCAGGCGAGCAGCAGCAGCAGCGCCGGCGCGCCGAGCACCGGGAGGTGGTTGATCATCAAGTGAAGGTGAGCCCAGTTCATTGAGTGCCTCCGTGGGCCAGTATGTCTTCCGCCGTTCGGATAGCCCGCTCCAGCCGCTCCCGCACCTCTCGCGCGAGCGGTGCGAGCTCAGTGCGGTTGGTGACCGCCAGGGCGGCAATGGGATCGAGCGCCAGCAGGTGTACCTGTCCGGGCTCCTCGGCCGCGCGGATCGCCACGGTGCACGGCAGCAACAGGCCGATGTCGGGGTCGGCCTCGAGGGCCTGACGCGCCAGCGCCGGATTGCAGACGCCGAGCAGGAGGTAGGGCGGAATATCCACACCAAGCTTCTCCCGGAGCGTCCGCGCGAGGTCGATCTCCGAGACGATGCCAAAACCCTCTTGCGCCAAGGCGGTGCGGGCAATCCGGACGGCGTCCTCATGGCCGGCGAAGAGCGTGGTGCCGAAGCCGTACGGCGGTTCCCGGACGGCGGCGCGAGGGCCGGTAGACCATGCGGACATGGTACGTCCTCCATCGATGCTGAAGCCTCGAACAGCATACGCACCCGGTCATGAAGAATTCGGGAGTCCGGCATGAACATCGGCTCGGTCAGCTGATGCCGAGCGGGAACCCGCCCCCGCCGAGCTGGCATGCGATGGCGGCGGCGGAGGCCCTGCGCCTGCTCGGGTCCAGCCCACGGGGTCTCTCGTCCGAGGAGGCGGCCCGCCGGCTCGCGCGCCACGGTCCGAACGTCTTTCGCAGCAGCCGACCGCTTCCGGCCTGGAAGATTCTGCTCGCTCAGCTGAAGAGCGTCGTCACCGCGCTGCTGGTCGCAGCGGCGGCGATCGCCTGGGTCTCCGGCGACCGGCTCGACGCCGGTGCGATCGGCGCTGTCCTGCTGCTCAACGTGCTGCTGGGGTTCGCTACGGAGCTCAGGGCTCATCGCGCGATGGAAGCGCTGCTCGGCCTCGAGGTCGCGCGGGCGCGCGTGATCCGTGATGGCGTCACCCGCGAGATCGACGCTCGCCATCTGGTTCCCGGGGATGTGATCGAGCTCGAATCGGGGCAGCAGGTGCCTGCGGACGCCCGGCTGCTGGAGGGGTCGGAGCTCCGCACGGTCGAAGCGCCGCTCACCGGCGAGCCCGCGTCCGTCGACAAGTTGGCGAGCGCCGCCATCGCCGACGGGGTTCCGCTGCCGGACCGGGTGACGATGCTGTACAAGGCCACGACCGTGGTGCATGGGACCGGCCGCGCGGTCACGGTGGCCACCGGCATGCGGACCGAGGTCGGCCGGATCGGGACGCTGGCCGGGGCCGTCGTGGACGAGCCGAGCCCGCTGGAACGCAGGCTCGACGCGCTGGGCCGGCGACTCGTCGTTCTGGCGCTGGCGGTGGGGGCGGCAGTCGTCGGCATCGGCCTGCTGCACGGACTGGATCTCGCGCAGCTCACACCCCTCGGGATCGCGCTCGCCGTAGCGGCCGTGCCGGAGGCTCTGCCGGCGGTCGCGACGATCACGATGGCCGTGGGCATGAGGCGCATGGTGCGGCGGAACGCCCTCGTGCGCCGCCTTCCCGCGGTCGAGACGCTGGGCTCTGCAACCGTCGTCTGTACCGACAAGACCGGCACGCTTACCGCAGGCGAGATGACGGCGGTCGTCGTCCGACTGCTCGACCGCGAGGTGGCGGTGGGCGGCACTGGATACGCGCCCGTCGGCGACTTCAGCGTCGGCGGCCGACCGGTTCGCCCCGAAGACGAGCCTGCCCTTACGGCCGCACTTCGGATCGCAGCCCTCGCCAACCGCGGCTCCCTCCGGCGCGAGGGCGGCGCGTGGCAGCCGCAGGGAGATCCCACGGACGCGGCGCTGGTCGCGCTTGCCGGCAAAGGGGGGCTCGATCGAACTACCCTGGTCGCCGAGTGGCCGGAGGTCAGCGAGGTGCCGTTCTCCAGCGAACGGCTGCTGATAGCGACGTTCCACCGGAGACCGGATGGACTGGTCGCGTGCGTGAAAGGGGCACCCGGCCGGGTGCTGGCCCGCTGCGCCCGCGTCTACGACGGTGCGACGCCCCGCGCGCTCCGGGAGGGCGAGCGCGAGTCGCTGATCGGTCTCAACCGAGAGCTCGCGTCGCGGGGGCTCCGCGTCCTCGCGCTCGCGACCGCACCGGTGAGCGCACCCGATGAGGCGGCCCTGCGCGATCTCACCTGGGTCGCATTTGTCGGTCTGACCGATCCGCCGGCGCCCGGCGTCCTGGACACGATCCGATCTTTGCGCGGTGCGGGAATCCGGACGGTCATGCTCACCGGGGACCAGAAGCTCACGGCGGAAAGCGTGGGCCGCGAGCTTGGCGTTCTCGGTCCGGACGATTCGGCGTTGGACGGCGAGGAGATTGCTCGGCTCGACGACGAGGAGCTGGAGGATGCGCTATGGCGGGTCGCGGCGTTCAGCCGGGTGAGCCCGGAAACGAAGCTCCGCATCGTGGAGGCGTTCCGGCGTCGGGGTGAGATCGTTGCGATGCTGGGCGATGGCGTCAACGACGCCCCGGCGCTGAAACAGGCGGATCTTGGGGCCGCCATGGGCATACGGGGTACCGACCTCGCCAAGGAAGCGTCGGACATCGTGATCATCGACGACCGGTTTCCCACCATCGCGGCCGCGGTGGAGGAAGGGCGGATCATCTTCGACAACATCCGCCGTTTTGTGTTCTACCTTTTCAGCTGCAACCTCGCCGAGATCTTCGTGCTGTTCGGCGCGATCGCCGCCGGGCTGCCTGCGCCGCTCCTGCCGCTCCAGATTCTCTGGCTCAACCTGCTGACCGACACGTTCCCCGCGCTCGCCTTAGCGGTGGAGCCCGCGGAGCCGAACGTGATGCGGCAACCCCCGCGCGACCCCGCGGCCGCCCTGCTGTCGGGCGCCATGCTGCGCGCGGTCGCGGGGTACGGGGCGCTCATCGCCGGAGCGACAATCGCCGCGTACGCCTGGGGGTTGGCCGCCGGTCCGGATCGCGCGCGGACCATGGCGTTCCTCACGCTGGCCCTCGCGCAGATCTTCCACCTGGGCAACGCGCGTGGCGCGCGGCCGGTGCTGGCGCCGGCGGTGGCGCTGCGGAACCGGTGGGCAGTCGCCGCCGTCGTTTTCTCGGTTGGCCTTCAGCTCGCCGCGCTCACGGTCGAGCCACTGGCCCGCGTGCTCGATGTGGTGCCGCTGTCACCCCGGGAGTGGGCGGTCGCCGTGGCGCTCGCGCTGATTCCCGCCGCCGTGGGTCAGGCGCTCAAGGCAGCGTCCGCTCGATAAAAGATCCTTCAGAATCGGCTCAACCTTCCTTCACCCGCCCGGTGCCATCATGCGGGGCAGTCTTCCCGGAGCGCACCGTGGCGCAGCGAGACATCGGCCGAACCGAGCTCGTGGTTGAGCCGCCGAGCGGAGACCACGACAAGCGGGCCCGGAGGCATCGGAAGCGAGAAGAGAAGCTCCACCGGGATGCGGTCCGCCCACCGCGCAGCTTCGAACGGTTCCGCATACTCGCAGAGCTGGTGAGCGAAGGGCGGCAAGTAGTCGAGATCGCGGATCACAAAGCCCGCTACGCGATCATCGTGCTGGGCGTGGTGAACGCGGCGATGTACCTGGTGATCACCCGCGCCCACCTGGTCAACGCGGTCGCCCCGGCGATAAAGCCATGGCTGACCGCAGCCCTCGCCGCTTATGCGGTGCTGACCTTCCTGTTCCTGCTCCACGCCATCGACTGCCTGCGCCCCCGGCGGCTTGGCGGCGCCGCGCTCCTGCCCGAACGCCAGAGCTTGCTCTGCTGGGACGCGGTGGCCTCGACCGATCTCGCGGCATACCGCGCCGCCTGGATGAGAGCCCGGATGGATCAGATCAACGATGAAGCGGTGGTGATCGCGCATCGGGAGTCGCGCATTCTCGACGCGAAATACCGGGCGCTCGGCCGGTTGTATGCCGGCCTCTCGGTGCTTGTCCTGCTCGGCGGAGTCCTCCTCGCCGCCCTCGCTGGTGCCGCATTCTTCGCGGGGGAGAGGTGACCGTCCGGACGTACGCCGGATCCGGTGACCAGCCGCCGGCTGCACGCACGAACGTCTTTCCATAGTCGCTTCACGCCCCCTTCGAGATGCCACCCCGGTCCACGATGCTTACGCTTCCGTTCGCTTCCGTTCGTGGGCGGGCCCTGGCCGCCCTCCTGCTGCTGTTGCCGGCCGAAAGCCCGGCGGAGATTCCGGCATTCGCGCGGCGCTATCGCGTCAGCTGTCGACTCTGCCACAACCCGGTCCCGGCGCTCACGGCGTTCGGCGAGCAGTTCGCCGCGAACGGGTACCGGATGGCCTCGGGTGAGGAACCGTCGGACACCACCCAGACCGGGGACGACCTGCTCACTTTGCTGCGCGACGTGCCGCTCGCAGTGCGGCTGGATCTTTACGCACAGGCGTACGCCAATGGGCGCGCGGTGACCGATTTCCAGACGCCGTACTCGCTCAAGATCCTCGCCGGAGGCGCCATTTCGAAGACCATCTCCTTCTACTTCTACACCTTCCTCCTGGAGCGGGGGGACATCGGCGGTGTGGAGGATGCGTTCATTCATTTCAACGACATCGGCGGGGTTCCCGTCGATGCCGGAGTGGGACAGTTCCAGGTCTCCGACCCGCTGTTCAAGCGTGAGCTTCGGCTCGAGTTCGAGGATTACGCCGCCTACCGCGCGCGCTTGGGAGCGGTGCCGGTAGATCTCACCTACGATCGGGGCGTGATGCTGGCCGCCGACGCGGCCGGCTTCACAACGACGTTCGAGCTTCTGAACGGCAGCGGAATCGGCGCCGCGCAACCGGATCGGCACTTCGACATCGACGCCAGCAAGAACCTGTTCCTTCACGTCACTCGCGACGTCGCGAAGCCGCTCCGGGTCGGCGCGTTCGGGTACTACGGCCGCTCGCACGGGAACGGTACGACCAACCGCACCCGGATGCTGGCAGCGGATGCCACCGCGACTGTCGGGCCGGTGGAGCTGAACGGGCAGTACATCCACCGGCGCGATGACGAGCCGACCTACACGGCCGGCGAGCCGGAGGTGCGAATGAACGGCGGCTTCGTCGAGGCGATCTTGCGGCCACCGGGCAAGCGGTGGTACGGGTTCGCCCTGTACAACCTGGTCACGGCGGACCGGCCGCTGCTCGATGTACGCCTCGGCGGAGAACCGGGCGCCGATCGGTACGAGAGTGTCTCGGGAGGAGGCGGCTACCTGGTTCGTCGCAACTTCCGGGTCAGTGGAGAGGTCACTCACGACCTCGGGCCGGATCTCACTCGCGTGACGTTCGGGATCGTCACCGCGTTCTGACGGGCTACACCGCCGAGGAGAACGTTCCCGGCCGGATGTCGCTGCGCAGGTAGCGGTCGAACACCATCGCCACGTTGCGCAGGAAGTAGCGGCCAAGGGCGGACACCTCGACGCCGTCCCGGCCGATCCGTACCAGGCCTTCCGCTTCCAGGGCGCCCAGCCGAGCGACCTCGGCGGAGAGCGCCTCATCCACCCGTACTTCGGACTGCGCGAGTGTCAGCGTCCACGGAATCGCCAGGTTGCACATCAGGTGCTCGATCACGGCGCCGCGCAGCCGGTCGTCCTGGTCGGGATGGAGACCTCGCACGGCCGGCAGCTCGCCGGCACGCAAGCGTTCCCCATATCGTTTGAGCGACGCCTCGTTCTGAACGAACCGCCCGGCAACCCGGCCGATGCCGCTGGCGCCGAAGGCGAGCAGATGCGGCGCGGCCCGCGTGGTGTACCCCATGAACGTTCGCTGCAGCCGTCGCTCGCGCGCCGCCACCGACAGCTCGTCGGTCGTGCGGGCGAAGTGATCGAGGCCGATCCAAGTGTAGCCCGCGTCGGTGAGCCGCTCGACGATGCCGCGGAACGCCGACAACCGCTCGTCGGCTCCCGGCAGCGACGCCGCATCGATGGCTCGCTGATTCGGCCGCAGGTGGGGCACGTGGGCGTAGCCGAACGCCGCGATGCGGTCGGGCGCCAGCTCGACGACGCGGTCGAGCGTGCGCCGGAGCGATTCGGCCGTCTGCTTGGGAAGCCCGTACACCAGATCCACGTTCACGCTGGCGAACCTCGCGGCGCGACATTGCTCCAGCAGGCGGACGGTTTCCGCCTCCGACTGGCGGCGGCCGATCGCCTCCTGCACCGTGGGATCGAGGTCCTGCACGCCCATGCTGATCCGGGTGAAGCCCAGCTCGCGGAGCAGATCGGCCTGCCCGCCGTGCGCCGCGCGCGGATCCACCTCGAGAGACAGTTCAACGTCGGGCGCCACAGCGAAGGCGCTATGCACTAGTGCCGCGAGACGGCGGAGCTGGGCGTCGCCCAGGTAGTTGGGCGTGCCACCGCCCCAATGCATCTGGGTGACCCGCCGCGCGCCGGCGAGCGAGGCGACGCGGTCGATCTCGATGGCGAGATCGTCGAGGTACCGGTCGACGGCGCCGGGTTGGCGATTCACCACGGCGTGGCAGCCGCAGTAGCTGCATCGGGTCAGGCAGAACGGGAGATGGACGTACAACGCGAGTGGGTCGTTCTCGCGAGCCGCGAGCGCCGCGAGCGCCTCGCGGTAGGCCGCGCCACCGATCGGGTGCCAGAACGGCACGCTCGGATAGCTGGTGTAGCGCGGCGCGGCAGCCTCGAGCCGGGAGGCGACCGCCCGAAGCTCGGAGAGGGCGGGCTGGGTCACGTCAGTCCCGCAGTATCCGCTCGGGCGGATCGTCCAGATCGTCGAACTGTCCGCTCCGGACGGCGTACGCGAACAGGACCCCGAACACCGCGCCAAGCGTCAACGCTATCGGCAGCAGATACACGATCGCCGTCATCCTTCCGCCTTTCGTACCATCGGCTCTACTCGGGCCGCACCCCAGATCACCACGGCGCTCGAGGCCGGCATCAGCACGGCTGCCACGAGCGGGTTCACCAGTCCAAACGCAGCCGCCGCCATTGCGATCACGTTGTATGCCACCGATTGCGCGTGGTTGAACCGGATCACGCGCGCGGCCGCACGGGCGGCACGCAGCCCGGCGAGCAGAGGTGCCAGCGCCGGTGACGAGATGATACCGTCCGCCACCAGAATGCTGCTGGCCGCGCCGGTGCCCATCGCGATGCCGACGTCGGCCGCGGCAAGAGCGGGACCGTCATTGAGCCCGTCGCCGGCGAAGAGGATCCGCTCGCCCCGGGCCGCGAGCTGCGCGATCGCCGCCTGCTTGACCGTCGGGCTTGCGTCAGCGATCACCTTGTTGATGCCGGCCCGCCGGGCCACCTGGGCGGCGACATCGCGATGGTCGCCGGTGAGGAGCATGATCTGGAGACCCGCGTTCTGGAGCTGGCGCACCGTCTCGGCCGAATCGTCGCGCACCCGGTCTGCGAGCTCGATCTCGAGTGGCGCAACGCCCGCCGCCGCGATCCGGACCACGCCGGGTCCGCCGCTCGCCAGCATCCACTGCTTGCCGTCGAGCCAACCGGTGATACCCACACCGGGGATCTCGCGCACGTCGGACGCGCGGGGCAGGGGAATCTCCCGCCGTGCTGCCTCGGCGACGATCGCCCGTCCAATAGGGTGGGTGCTATACCGCTCGAGCCCGGCCGCGAGGCGGAGCGCCGCGTCGTCCGCCGCGACGACTCGCAGGTCGCCCTCCGTCACCGTTCCCGTCTTGTCCAACGCCACCAGCGTGACGTCGTTGAACCGGAGCAGCGCATCCGAGGAACGAAGCAGGAGCCCGCGGCGGGCCGCGGCGCCAAGGCCCGCAGCGGCGGTGAGCGGATGCGCCAGCGCGAGGGCACAGGGACAGGCGACCACCAGAACCGCTACCGTGCTGCTCAGCGCGGCATCGAATCCACGCAGGGCCAGCCAGGCCCCGAACGTCGCTGCCGCGACGGCGAGGGTGAGGGCCGTGAACCACGGTGCGATGCGGTCGGCCGTGGTGGGTCGTACTCCGCTGTCGGCCGCGCTCCGCAAGCCGGCGGCCATTCGCTGGACCACCGTATTCGCTCCAACCGCCTCAACCCGGACCGTGAGCGCGCCGTCGAGCAGCGTTGCCCCGGCCACGACCCGGTCGCCAGGGCCGACCAGCACGGGGGCTGCCTCACCGGTGAGGAGCGCCATCCGGAGCTGGCCCGATCCTTCGGTCACGACGCCGTCACCCGCCAGCTCCTCGCCGGCACCCACGTCGATCAGGTCGCCGGGCTGGAGCGCCTCGGCGGCGATCGTCTCCAACCGATCACCGACCGCACGCCGAGCCGTCCGAGGCGCGCTGGCGGCGAGCGCGGTGGCCGCGTCGGCCGTGCGGCGCCGGCCGCGCGCCTCCAGCACCCGGCCGCCGAGGAGCAGTGCCACGAGCATGGTGAGGGAGTCGAGGTAGGCGTCTCGCCCGGCAATGGTGGCTCCCACCCCGTGGGCGTACAGTACCGCTACGCCGAGGGCTACCGGCACGTCCATGTGCAGGGTGCGGTGCCGAAGTCCGGCCCACGCGCCGGCGAAGAACGGCCCCGCGCACCAGAGCGCGACCGGGGTAGCGAGCAGCAGCGAGGTCCAGCGGAACAGCGAGGCGAACCGCAGGTCCATCCCGCCGTACCACCAGCCGGCGTAGATCCCTTCGTAGAGGCCCATGACGGCGAGCGCCGCCATGGCCGCGAGGCCGAGTCGCAGCATCAGGCCGCGATCGGGCCGGGCGTCGACCCCCAGGGGGCGGGGCCGGTATCCGAGTGCGGCGATTCGTCCCGCGAGGGTGGCGAGGTCGACCCGGGTTGGGTCCCACCGGAGGGTCGCGCGGCCGGTCGCGTAACTCACGGTGGCTTGCACCACGCCACCAGTCCGCTCGAGGACCTTCTCGGTCACCCACACGCAGGAGGCGCAGCGAAGCCCGTCCACGGACAGACGGGCGGTGACTGTGCCGTCGGGACACGGCTCGACCGGGACGCCCACCCAGGGGGCGGACAACGGTTCCGGTCGGGGCGCATACGACTCGCGCTCGGCGTAATACCGCTCGAGGCCGGCCCCACGGATGATCGCGGCGGCGACCTCGCATCCCGGGCAGCAGAAGGCAGCGTCGGCGCCCTCGACCGCGGTGCCGCAATGGGGGCAGCGCGCCGGTGCGGACGCCCCTGGCTCAGCGCTGCTCGGTGCGGTAGCTGGAAACGACGGGGTCACGGCCCTGAATGGCGACGTACGCCATTGCCACGTTCACCAGGATGACGAGCACGAGTCCGATCACGATCGCCCACGGCCAGGGCGACCGGATGTTACTGGCTTGCGTCATGAGCCTGCCTCCGTGCCGGTCTTGAAGGTGGCATCGAGCTCGACCTGGCCTGTCGGCGATGCCA
>DATAFP010000130.1:0-3014 GCA_036257415.1 Gemmatimonadales bacterium | reverse complement strand
CCGACGCCGGCTCGAAGCACCAGTCCCAGCTCCGAGGCGTAACCCGCGCCGAACGAGGGAGCGAAACGGCCGCCAAAGTCGACCGCCGGGGGTTCGCGTTCACCATTGATTCCCGTGGCCCAGGGCCGCCGGTCGAGGGCCGGTTCCACCAGCGAATCAGGTGGATACCAAGACGTGTCACCCGGGACTTCATACGTTCGGACACCCGTGGCAGTGCGGGCATCCGGCAACGAATCCTCGCCCTTGCCGGCGATCACACGAACCTGGATCCGAGCGCGGGATCCGCCGTTCACGGCCACGCCGTCGTTCCCGCCGTGCAGGTACACTCTCACTTCCCGGGTCTCGTCTGGAACGAAGGTGCGCCTGAAGTGCGGGGGAGACGCCCCAGCGAGCCGCCGCTCCAGCGTCAGCTCGACTCGGCCATCCGGCTGGTGACGCACCCGAACCAGCTCGGCGGCATTGGTTGCGTGAACGTCCACGACGCGCGCAAGCTGGGTGTAGTACGCGGCGGCCGCCGCCGGCAGCCTGGCACGGCGGGTGCGCAGGGTGGCTGTGATCTCATTGTCGGTGAGCTCCTGGTAGGGTGCCGGCATGCGTCCCAGCGCCTCCGCGATCACGGAATCGGTGAGCTTCGACTGCAACGCGTGCGCGATCGAATCCCACACCGGGCGCTCGAGCTCGGCCAGAAACCGGCGGTCCAGCGCCGCACCATTCGAGGTGAGGCCCTTGAGCTTGTAGTCGGGGGTGAACGGAACCAACCTGGGATCGCGCAGGCGCACCACGTCGAGCAGTGCGCCACCGTACCCGGCAAATACCTGATCGCGGTCCTTGGGAATCGCGACCCAGCGACGCGGAGCATTCTGATCCCGAGTGCCCCACCGCCAATTACCCTGGTGTCGATCCCAGTCGTTGATGAACATGTCGAGGAGCCGCGCCGTGAGGTACGCGCGCGCGTCCACCCGGTCGTCCGGTCCGGCGTTGAGCTTCGGGACCAGCTCGTCGGTGTCCACGACGTCCCGGAAGCCGGAGAATCCCGGGCTATGATCCCGGCCCCCCTCCGGGTGCACTTCGATCGTGCCTAGCATGCCGGCGAATTCCTGGCGGAACTCGCCGAGGGCGGGATCATCGGGCATCAACACGAGGTGAGGCCTAGGGGCAGGCACGCCGGCCGCATTGGCCAGGCCGGCGGCCGCCAGCGCACCACCCGGGTGAAGAGCGCTGGTCTGGTCGCGCACCAGACTCTCGATGGTGCGGGTACGCAGTCGCTCCGGCAGCTTCTGGGCCGGGTCCTTGTCCAGCGAACGGAATCGGAACTCGCGGCCGTCGGCCGATCTCAGCCGCAGCGAGCGGGTCTGAAATCCGCCGCCCCGCTCCACCGGGACGAGACCGCCGGCATATCGGTGCAGATCGAGTATCGGAACGCGAACGGGCGCAGCCCACACACGCCGGTATTTCCCGCCCAGCAGGAATCGATGCATCCCTCCCGCGAGGTACGCATCGCTGGCAACCACGTCTAGCGAATCGAGATGGGCGGCGGTCCGGGCAGAGTGCCCCGCGATCGACTGCTCCTGCGCCGCGGCGGGCCCCCATAAGGCCGGCAGAGCCAGCCCGAGATGCAGGCACATCCAACGCCGAGGTGGCACACCGGTTCTAGCGCCGACGCTCACGCACAGCTCCGGGATGATTCGAGTCACGCCGAAGATGCGAGCGCTTCGGAGCCCACGCCGCAAGCGCGGTCACGCGAACGGCTCGGGGTTCGACCGGACCGGACGTGCGGCTGGTCACAACAGGGGGTCGCGCGCCGGCGGTTCGCGCGATAAGATGGGAAGCAACCCAACCATATTGCCCGGAGCGCCCCATGCGCGCCGCAGGCCCACCGGCCACCTGCTCGGTCGTCACGCTACTCTGCTGTATGCTGGCGGCGAGCGCTGCCGCCCAGGCTCCCTCGCCCCAAGTCGACTCCGAGGCGCCCCGCAAGGTCGCCCGGCTGTTTCGGACCGAGGTGCCGATCGTGGTGACCCTCTCCGCGGACTTCCGCACGCTGTTCCGCGATCGGGACACCCTGACCGTACGACGTGACTCGGCCACTATCACGTTCACCTCCGACTCCGGGCCGGTCACCCTGCCGGTCGCGATCGGGACTCGCGGACACTTCCGACTTCGCTCGACGACCTGCGATTTCCCGCCGATCAGGGTCTTCTTCGACAAGGAAAAGGTGCGGAGGACCCCGTTCGGGGGAAACGGATCGCTCAAGCTGGTCACCCATTGCGGGAAGGGCGAGCGGTACGAGCAGAATCTTCTGCTCGAGCACGGGATCTACCGGGCCTACAATCGGCTTACCGAGCTGAGCTTCCGCACCCGATTGGCAAAAGTCACCTACGCCGACACCCAGGATCCGGCCCGCACCCTCACCCGCTACGGGTTCTTTCTCGAGGATGACGACGAGATGGCCAAGAGGAACGGCGGCAAGATCCTTCCGATGGTGGGCGGGGGGCTGGACGAGATGGACCCGGCGCAGCTCGACCTCGTGACCGTGTTCCAGTACTTGATCGGGAACACCGACTGGTCGGTGATCATGATCCACAACATCCGGCTGGTGCAGGTAGAAGGCCATCCATACTTCCAGCCGGTGGCCTACGATTTCGACTGGTCGGGCGTCGTGAATGCCACCTACGCCCGGCCGGATGCCAGGCTCGGCACCAAGCATGTGCGGGAGCGGGTATATCGGGGTGCTTGCCGGCCGATGGACGTCATGGCGGCGACGCTGGCCAGGCTTACTGCCGCGCGCGACTCCATTCGTGACGCGTTCGCGACGCTGCCCGACCTCGAGCCCAAGCGGCTGGAGGACGTGCTGCGCTACCTCGACGACGGCTTCCGAGTGATCGAGCGGCCGCAGGACTTCAAGCAGGAGCAGACCCGCGCCTGCTACCGTGAGTGACGGTCAGCGCTTGCTCCCACCGAGATAATCAAGAATCGCAATCGTTGTGGCGAAGAACGAGAAGCCTCTGCTCCCA
>DATAFP010000083.1:0-5298 GCA_036257415.1 Gemmatimonadales bacterium | reverse complement strand
TCCTCGACCTGGTCCCCGACAGCTCGGCCAGGCCGTATGACATGCACGAAGTAATCCGGCGGGTGGTGGACGACGGCGCGTTCCTGGAGGTGCATCGCGGTTTCGCCGACAACATCCTGGTGGGCTTCGCCCGGCTCGGCGGCAGGTCGGTGGGCGTCGTGGGTAACCAGCCTGCGGTGCTCGCGGGCGTCCTGGACATCGGCGCCTCCACCAAGGCGGCGCGGTTCATTCGCTTCTGCGATTGCTTTAACATTCCGCTGGTCACGTTTGTGGACGTTCCCGGATTCCTGCCCGGGGTGGGGCAGGAGCACGGCGGCATCATCCGTCACGGCGCGAAGCTCCTGTACGCCTATTGCGAGGCCACCGTACCCAAGCTCACGGTCATCACCCGCAAGGCGTACGGCGGGGCGTACGACGTGATGAGCTCGAAGCACATTCGGGGAGATCTGAACCTCGCGTGGCCCACCGCGGAAATCGCCGTTATGGGACCCAAGGGCGCGGTGGAGATCTTGTTCAGGGAGGAGATCGCCACCTCGCCCGATCCCGCCGTCGCGGCCGCCGGTTTCACCGACGACTACACCGCGAAGTTCGCCAACCCGTACGCAGCGGCGGCACGCGGGTACGTCGACGACGTGATCGATCCACGGGACACCCGGCCGCGCCTGATCGATGCGCTTCGGACCTTTGCCACCAAACGGGACCGCAACCCGCCCAAGAAGCACGGCAACATTCCACTCTAGCCGTGCCGATCGCTCTGCAAATGCTGGTGACCCTCCGTCCCGAGCAGCAGGAACGATTTCAGCGAGCGCTGCTCGAGGTGGGGCTGATCGAGCAGCTGGTGGAACCGCTGGATCTCCGCATTCCCATTCAGCGGCTTGATCTGCCCTCCGAAGACGCGATGTTCGCCCTGGGGACAGCCATGCGGTTGCACGGGCTGGAGCCCGGTCTTCCACGCCGGTCCTGGAAGCCCACGGCGAAAGAGCTGGCGGCGTGCGATCTCCTGGTCATGTTCCCCTGGATTCACAGCACGGGACTGGCGCGTCCGCGCGCTGAGCGGGAGTACGATCGCACCGCCGCATGCCAGGGATGCGGCGCAGGCCTGCGTCCGCTCGGTCCACTGCAGTTAAGGAAGGGTGAGATCCCGAAGCGTGGGCCGCTCGGCAGCGTTTCCCGCGACATCCTGCTCATGCACGACGAGCTTCGCGCCGCGTTCGAGGCGGAAGTGGTTTCTGGAATTGGCTTCGAACGCGCCCTGGATGGGCGCGGTGCGCCACTGCCGTGGAACGAGGTGCGGATCACAGGCGCTCTACCGGCCATGAGCGTCGGGACCACCGGCATCGGTCGCGGCCGGATCTCGGGGGAAGCGCCCTGCAATCGCTGCGGCCGGGACGGTTGGTTCGACGACCCGGAGCAGGCGTTCACCCCGGTATATGGTCGCGCTGTCCTGGCCGACACTCCCGACATCGCGGCCACACACGAGCTGTTCGGAGCGGGCGAGCTCCGCACGCCGCTCGGTGAGTCGACGCTTGCGAGATACCGCCTCATCGCGCGCCGCCGAGTCTACGACCTTTGCCGACGGCTGAAGCTGCGCGGCATTCGTTTCAGCCCGGTTCAGCTGGCGTGAGCACGATTCGGCGAGTGCTGATCGCCAATCGGGGCGAGATCGCGCTCCGCATCGTGCGCGCCTGCCATGAAGAGGGGCTGGAAGCCGTGGCGGTGTACTCGGCGGCGGACCGCACCAGCCCGTACGTGCGTGCCGCTGACTACGCCTTCCCGATCGGCCCGCCACCGGCCGCCGAGAGCTACCTCGCCATGGACAAGCTGATTGCCGCGGCAAAGAGCACGGGTGCCGAGGCGATCCATCCGGGATACGGATTTCTGGCTGAGCGGGCGGCGTTCGCCGACACCGTGACCTCGGCAGGATTGATCTTCGTGGGCCCGCCGGCCGACGCCATTCGCGCGATGGGTGACAAGACCGAAGCCCGGCGACGAATGATCGCGGCGGGAGTTCCGGTGGTCCCCGGCGCCACCGCGCCGATCGAAAGCGAAACGGCAGCGCTTTCGCTGGCGCAGGAGCTCGGGTTCCCGCTGATGGTGAAGGCGACGGCTGGCGGTGGCGGGCGCGGCATGCGCATCGTGCGCACCGAGGCGGAGCTCGCCCCCGCGCTCGCAACCGCGGCATCGGAGGCCAAGAAAGCGTTCGGCGACCCGGCGGTCTATCTCGAGCGGTTCGTCGTCGCGCCACGGCACGTCGAGATCCAGGTGCTGGCAGACGCCGACCGCACCGTGCACCTGGGCGAGCGCGAGTGCTCGGTGCAGCGCCGGCATCAGAAGCTGGTGGAGGAAGCGCCGTCAGTAGCGGTGAGCGCCGAGCTTCGGGAGCGGATGGGTGCCGCCGCGGTCGCGGCGGCGGGCGCGGTAGGATATCGCAGCGCCGGCACCTGTGAATTCCTGCTCGCGGCCGATGGCCAGTTCTACTTTCTCGAAATGAACACCCGCATCCAGGTGGAGCATCCCGTGACGGAGCTGGTCTATGGTGTGGATCTGGTCCGCGAGCAGCTTCGGATCGCGCGCGGTCTCCCCATGACGGTACCGGACCGGCGTCCCTCACCGCACGGGTGGGCCATCGAATGCCGGATCACCAGCGAGGACCCCGCGGCCGGTTTTCTGCCCGGCACCGGCCGGGTGGAGTATCTCAGAATCCCCGCGGGCCCCGGGGTGCGCTGGGACGCCGGCGTGGACGCCGGCGACGAAGTGACGCTGTTCTACGATTCGCTTCTCGCCAAGCTCATCGTCTGGGCGCCGGACCGGCCCCAGGCGATCGATCGGATGCTTCGGGCGCTGCAAGAGCTGGTGCTGGTCGGTGTTCCGACCAACCAGGGCTTTCACCGGCGGCTTCTGGCCGACCCGGCCTTCCGTGCCGGGGAGGTGGACATTCAGTTCCTCGATCGTCGCGCTGATCTGCTGCAGCCGGCACGGGACCCCCGACTGGATACCGAGCTCGCGATCGCCGCTGCGATGGCGGAAGACATGGCGCGGGCGCGGCGGCGACCCAGCGTCGCCGACGGCAGTGTCGCGCCGAGCGCGTGGTCCAGGCAGGGGCGCGCCGACGGGCTGCGCTGAGGCGCGATGCTACAGGTTCGGGTCCTGCGCCTTGCAGCCGGCGGTGACGGCGTCGCCAAGCTGCCCGATGGCCGGACCGTATTCGTGCCGCGCACCGCGCCGGGCGATCTCGCCGAACTGACGGCGGTCCAGTCGGCCAAACGGTTCGCCAGGGCGAGGCTCGCGCGACTGGTCGAGTTTTCGCGCGATCGGGTGGATCCGCCGTGCCCGCACTACACCCGGGATGAATGCGGTGGCTGCCAGCTTCAGCACGTGGGGTATTCCGCCCAACTCGAGGCTCGGCGCAGCATCGTGGGCGAAGCGCTCCGCCGGCTCGCCCGGGTTCAGGTGCCGGATCCGACGATCGAGCCGGCCGAGGCGGTGTTCGGCTACAGGACGAAACTGACCCTCGCGGCTCGGGGCGGTCGCATCGGACTTCGCAAGTACGGGAGGGCGGACGCGATATTCGATCTGGAGCGGTGCCACATCACGGCGTCGCCGCTCAACCAGCTATGGCATTCGGTGCGTGCCGCGCGGCGGCTGCTTCCGCTCGGGTTGGACCAGCTCGTCCTGCGGCTCGACCAGGCGGGCGAGCGGCATCTGCTGACGCGGGTGACCGGAGGTCGCCGGTTGAGCGCGGCCGAGGATCTCGCCCGGTCCCTCACGGATGCCGGCACGCACGCCTCGGTGTGGTGGCAGCCGGACGAGGGCCCACCTCAACTCGTGGCGGGGCACCGCGGCACCACCCCGCCGGCGGGCGTGTTCGAGCAGATTCATCCCGCGATGGCTCAGCGGGCGCGAGCCTTCGCGGTTGAGCGACTGGGTGCCGTCGAAGGCGCCCTGGTGTGGGACTTGTACGGAGGCGTGGGTGATACGACTGCGCTCCTGGCCCGGGCAGGCGCCCGGGTCCACAGCGTGGAGCTCGATCCCCGCGCCGTCGCCTACGCCGAGCGGACCGGCGTCTCCGCGGCCCGACACGCGGGCCGGGCCGAGTCTCTGGTGGGCACGCTGCCCGATCCCGAGCTCGTGATCGTCAATCCTCCGCGAACCGGGATGGATGCGCGAGTGCCCACCACACTTCTCGACCGGCGACCGCGTCGAATCGTCTACATCTCTTGCGACCCGGCCACCCTGGCGCGCGACGTCGGCCGCCTGGCTGCAGAGTATCGTCTAGTCGAAGCACGTTGCTTCGATCTGTTCCCGCAGACAGCCCACGTCGAGACCGTCGCTGTCTTGGAGCGCGGATGAAGTACTTCGTCACGATCGCCGGGCGTGAGATCGAGGTGGACGTCGACGGCGAAAACGTCAGGCTCGACGGCGAGACCCTGCAGGTCTCGCTACGCCATCGCCCGGGGACGCCGCTCTGGCAACTCACCCTGAACGGCAGGGCGTCCGATGTGATGCTCCGATCGCTCGGCCGCGGTCGCTGGACCGCCGGCATGGGCGGCGAGCAAGTGGAGCTCGAGGTCATCGACGAGCGGACCCGCCATATCCGGTCGCTCACCGTCGGCGCCGAACAGCCGGCGGGGGGTGAGGTGATTCGAGCCCCCATGCCGGGCCTGGTCGTGCGGGTCCTGGTGGAGCCGGGGGCACCGGTCGCGGGCGGAAGCGGGGTGCTGGTGCTCGAAGCCATGAAGATGGAAAACGAGTTGCGGGCGAGCACGGCGGGTGTTGTGCATGCCGTCCGGGTCGAGCCCGGCCAGGCCGTCGAAAGGGGCCAGGTGCTGGTGGAGTTCGAGTGAGCTTCCCTTGACCCAACCCCAAGCGGACGGCTATGTTGTAAGACTGTATTGGTTTCTCGGTTTTGGCCGCTCGCTTTCAACCGGATTCCTGTCGAGGATCGCTGTCCTAGATGAAGACCTTTACCGCCACGCCCGCCACGATCCGGCACGACTGGTTCGTCGTTGACGCTGCCGATGTGCCGCTGGGCCGGCTCGCCAGCGCGGTGGCGCAGCTGATTCGCGGCAAACACAAGCCCAGCTTCACGCCGCACATGGACGGGGGCGATTTCGTGGTGGTCGTCAACGCGGCTCAGGTCCGGCTGACCGGCCGGAAGCAAGACCAGAAGCGGTACTTCCGGCATACCGGCTACATGGGCCACGAGCGGTACACCGTCGCGCGGGATATGCTCGCCACCCATCCGGAACGGGTCATCGAGAAGGCGGTGTTCGGGATGCTGCCCAAGACGTCGCTCGC
>DATAFP010000060.1:0-15445 GCA_036257415.1 Gemmatimonadales bacterium | reverse complement strand
GCGGGAGTATCGGTCGGTCCCGCTCACCCGCGCGGCGCTCGAAGGCGCGGACTGCGTCATGATCGTGACTGATCACTCGGCGATCGACTTTCACCTGGTCAAGCGGCATGCGCGCCTCACGGTGGACACCCGCCGCGCGCTGCCGCGCGGAGACTGAGCATGCACGTCGCGGTGGTGGGGAGCGGTTACGTCGGGCTGGTGGCGGGCGCGTGTCTGGCCGAAACCGGCAACGACGTGGTCTGTGTCGACGTGGACGAACGGAAGATCGAGCGGCTGCGCCAGAACGACATCCCCATCTACGAGCCCGGCCTCGAGGACATGGTTCGCCGAAACCAGGCCGAGGGCCGCCTTGCCTTCAGCACCGACATCGGCGAGGCGGTGCGACGCGCGCGGGTGATCTTCATCGCCGTGGGCACCCCGCCGGGTGAGGACGGCTCCGCGGATCTGCAGCACGTGCTCGCGGTGGCCACCGCGATCGGCAAGAACATGAACGAGCCCAAGGTTGTGGTGACCAAGTCCACCGTGCCGGTCGGGACGGCCGCCAAAGTGCGCGCCGCCATCGAAGCACAGACCAAGATCCCGGTGGCGGTCTGCTCCAACCCGGAGTTTCTGAAGGAAGGCGCCGCCATCGACGATTTCATGAAGCCCGATCGCGTGGTTATCGGCGTCGACTCGGAAATGGCGCACGCCGCCATGGCCGAGCTCTACGCGCCGTTCGTGCGCACCGGTAATCCGATCGTCTTCATGGACATTTCGTCGGCCGAGGTGACTAAGTACGCCGCAAACGCGATGCTCGCGGCGCGGATTTCGTTCATGAACCAGATCGCCGAGTTCTGCGAGAAGGTGGGCGCCGACGTGGGCATGGTGCGGAAGGGTATCGGCACCGACCGGCGCATTGGCCCGGCCTTTCTATTTCCCGGGCCGGGCTACGGCGGCTCCTGCTTTCCCAAGGATGTGAAGGCGCTGATCCGCTCCGGCACCGATGTGGGGCTTCGGTTCGACCTGCTGGAGGCGGTGGAAGGCGTCAACGAACGCCAGAAGCTGGTGTTGTTTCGCAAGGTCCAGCGAGCGTTGGGCGACAAGCTCGGCGGCAAGCGGGTCGGAATCTGGGGGCTGGCGTTCAAGGCCGAGACCGACGACATGCGCGAGAGCCCGTCGATTCCACTGGTCCGCTCGCTGTTGGGGCACGGCGTCCAGGTGCGGGCGCACGATCCCAAAGCCATGGAGTCGGCTCGGGCGTTCTTCGGCGACACGATCCACTACGCGAAGGATCCCTACGATGCGCTCGAGGGAGCCGACGCCCTGGTCATCGTGACCGAGTGGCTGGTGTACCGGAACCCCGATTTCGCGCGGATCAAGCAGCTGCTCAAACGGCCGCTCGTCATCGACGGCCGCAACCTGTACGAGCCGGAGCGGATGGCGACGCTCGGCTTCGAATACCATGGGATCGGGCGGCGCAAGCCGTGAGAGTGCTGATCACGGGAGCGGCGGGATTTCTGGGTTCGCACCTTTGCGACCGCTTCCTCGCGGACGCGCACGAGGTGGTCGGGATGGACAACTTCGTCACCGGCCACCCCGACAACATCGCTCACTTGCTGGGCCAGCCGCATTTCCGCTTCATCCAGCACGACGTGAGCAATTTCATGTACGTTGAGGGACCGCTCGACGGCGTCCTGCACTTCGCATCCCCGGCTAGCCCGATCGACTACCTCGAACTGCCGATTCAGACGCTGAAAGTCGGGTCGCTGGGGACCCACAAGAGTCTCGGCCTGGCGAAGGCCAAGGGAGCGCGATTCCTCCTCGCGTCCACCTCCGAGGTATACGGCGATCCCCAGGTGCATCCCCAGCCCGAGAGCTACTGGGGACATGTGAATCCGGTAGGTCCGCGCGGGGTCTACGACGAAGCCAAGCGCTTTGCCGAAGCGCTGACGATGGCGTACCACCGCTATCACAATGTCGACACCCGGATCGTCCGGATCTTCAACACCTACGGGCCCCGAATGCGCGCGCGGGACGGACGGGTGGTCTCGAACTTCGTGGTGCAGGCACTCAAGGGAGAGCCGCTCACGATCTATGGCGACGGCACGCAGACTCGCTCCTTCTGCTATGTCTCCGACCTGATCGAGGGGATTTATCGGCTGTTCGCCAGCACCCGGATCGATCCGACCAACGTCGGCAACCCCTACGAGTTCACGGTACGGCAGCTGGCCGATACCGTGCTCCGGCTCACTGGATCTCGCTCGCCGATCGAACTCCGCCCGCTGCCGACCGACGACCCCAAGGTGCGTCAGCCGGACATCGCGGTAGCCCGCAAGGTGCTGGGATGGGAACCGACGGTTCAGCTCGACGAAGGCTTGCGCCGGACGATCGATTTCTTCCGAAGCCGGCTCGACGCATGACGCGGGTGCTGGTGACTGGAGGCGCCGGCTTCATCGGATCGCACCTGGTAGAGGCGCTGGTGGCGCGCGGCGACGAAGTGGTGGCCATCGACAACTTCGATCCGTTCTACGACCGCGGCCTGAAGGAAGCCAACCTTCGGGATGCGGGCGCCGGCCGCTTTCGGTTCCACGAGCAGGACGTGCTCGACGCCGATCGCCTAACCGCGCTGCTCACCCCCGATACGGTGCTGGTGCATCTCGCGGCCAAGGCCGGCGTCCGGCCGTCCATTGCCGATCCCGCGGGGTATGCGCGAGTGAACGTCGAGGGCACGGCGGCGATGCTCGAGGCCGCGCGCCGGGCCGGGGTGGTGCGCGTGGTCTTCGGCTCGTCATCCTCGGTCTACGGTGACACCACGCCAGCCCCGTTCCGGGAGGACGCACCCGCCGTAGACCCGGTGTCGCCCTACGCGGCCACTAAGCGGGCGGGTGAGCTCCTGGTGCGGGCCGCTGCATCCCTGCACGGATTTCAGGCCGTATCGCTTCGGTTCTTCACGGTGTACGGGCCAAGGCAGCGCCCGGATCTCGCCATCCACGCCTTTGCGCGGCGCATGGCCGACGGCCGCCCGTTGATCCTGTTCGGCGACGGCACTCAGGCGCGGGACTACACCTATTGCAGCGATATCGTCGCCGGCGTGGTTGCCGCCGTGGATTGGACGGCCGATGCCCCAACGGGAATGGAAGTGTTCAATCTGGGTGGCAGCCGTCCGCTGCCGCTCAAGGTTCTGGTGAGCGAGTTGTCCACCGCGATGGGCATGACGCCGGTCGTGCAGTGGGCGCCCATGCAGCCCGGCGACGTGCAGACGACCTGCGCGGACGTCGAGAAGGCACGGCGGATGCTCGGATTCGAGGCGCGCATGCCGTTTGGCGAAGGAATTCAGCGGTTCGCCGCCTGGTTCTGGAGGGCTTATGCAGGAACGACCAGCTGACCGAATCCTCGCGCGAGCGCGCGAGCGGTTCACGTTGCACGATTATCACGGCGCCCTGCACCTGGCGGACGAGCTGCTCGGCGGCGGACATTCATACGCCGACGCGCACCAATTGCGCGGGGTCGCGCTGGCGCTGCTCGGCCATCCGGAGCGGGCGCTGGAAGCGTTCGACGCGGCACTCGCCATCAACCCGCGCTACACCGACGCATTGGTGCATCGGGGTATCGTGCTCAACGACCTCGGCCGCACCGAAGAGGCCGCGGAGGCTCTCGCACGCGCCGCCGTCGAACGCGACGGGCGCCTTGGTGGCCTGCCGAAGCCGGTGGCAGGCCAACTCGCGAACCTGCACGCGGAGCTCGGAGAAGCGTATGCCGAGGCGGGTCTGTTGGAGGATGCCATTCGGGAATACCGACGGGCGTTGGAGCTGGGTCCGACGTTCCATGACCTTCGCTTCCGACTTGCCCGGCACATGCTTGCGGCCGGTCACTACCTGGACGCGCGCGACGAGCTGGAGAAGGTTGTGAGCGCGCGCGCCGAGTTCGACGACGCGCACGCGACGCTGGGACTGGCCCGGTATCTGGCGGGCGATGCCGATGGGGCCCGGGAAGTCTGGCGGGCCTGCCGAGAGCGCCGCCCGGACGACGCGCGGCTGGGTGCCTACCTCGCGATGGTGGAGCGGATCCCGCGGTGAGGGCATTGCTGGTCGCGCTGGTGGTGGCCGCCGGATGTCGCGGGTCGGCGGGACCGGAGCTCGCGGGGGACCGGGCGTACGGCGCCGCGCGCTACGCCGAGGCGTTGGCGGCCTATCGCGAGAGCGCCGGGGAGAAGGGACCTGGTCGCGTCTGGGCCAAAGTCGCCGCTGCGGCGCTTCACGCCGGCGAGCTGGGCGTAGCGGTGGACGCATGGCGGCGCATGGCGGCGGATGATCCCACCCGGCTGGAGGAGGCCGCCGACGGGCTGGAGGCGGTCGCCCGCGAGGCGGACCGACGCGGCGACGGACGTGCGCTGCACGGCGCTGTCGTCGCCCTGCGCGCGGTCGCGCCCGAGCGCTCCATCGGTCGCCATGCGCTCGCCCTCACTCGGCGCGGCACGCTCGGCGACGGCGAGGCGTTGGCGCTCCTGCCCGCCGCCATGAGCGCCGCGCCCGACGCGGAAACCGTGGATTCGCTGCTCACCGCGTACGCCGCCGCGCTGCAAGCCACGGCGGGTTGCGAGCAGGCGGTGCCGGCTTACCGGGCCGCGCTCCGCCGCACCCGCTCGAGCCCGGTGCGCACCCGCGCCGCCGGCGGACTGGCCAACTGCACGCTGAGCCTGGGGTTAGTGGCGCTCGGCGGCGGGCGAGCGGAGGACGCTGAGCGGTGGCTGGTGCAGGCGGTGCGGGTTGATTCCGTCTCTTGGATCGGTCGTCGCGCGCTCATCGCGCTGGGCGACGCGCGTGTGGGGCAGGGGGATATTCTCGCGGCCGCGATCGCCTACCAGTCGGCGGCGGACGGGGGAGCAACCGATTCGCTCGGTCGCCTCGCGCGCGAGCGGCTCAACCGGCTCGGCGGCGGTGGCGTCGCCGATACCACTCGGCGGAGGTCGCGATGAAGCGGTGGTGGGCGCTCGCACTCGCAGCGGGCGCGGCGGCCTGCGGCGGCAAGTCGCAACAGATCGCGGTAGCGCCCAAGGGCGCTAGCGCGGAGGAGCTCGACCAGCTGTGGAACGAGGCGCTGGCCAGCTTTCGTCGCGGCAAATGGAAGGACGCGCAGAAGCATCTCGACAGCCTGCGCGCGGTCTCCCCGCCCGGCGACCCGCGCATGCCGCAGATCCTCTTCCACCTCGGCGAGGTGAATTTTGCCCGCGGAGAGAACCTCGAGGCGGTGCGATGGTTCCGCCGGGTGTCGGACGAGAGTCCCAATGACCCGCTCGCGGCCGAAGCGCTGCTCCGCGTCGGCGACGCGTATGCCGATCTCTGGAGCCGACCGGAGCTCGATCCTTCCTACGGCCAGACGGCGCTCGCAGCGTATCAGGAGCTCTCCAGTCGCTACCCCGAGACGCCGCCGGCGCAGCGGGGGCAGATCCGCGTACGCGAGCTGGAAGAGAAGTTCGCGATCAAGCAGTACAAGGCGGCGATGTACTACCTGCGGTACAAGGCGTTCGACTCGGCGGCGCTGTATCTGCGGCAGTTGGTCGCCGATTATCCGCGCACTTCGGTGGCTCCAGGGGCGGTGGTCAAGCTGATCGAGATCTATCGCCGGCTCGGCTACGAGGAAGACGTGCGGGAATTCTGCGGCTACCTCCGGCGGTTCCACGCGGGCTATGCCGGAGCGGACCGGGCGTGCCCCGCTGAAGCCGGCACTTCCTGATCGCCGGGTGGTCGGACTCTTCGGCGGGTCGTTCGACCCCATCCACCACGGACACCTGTTGGTCGGGCTGGCGGCGGTCGAGGCCCTCGACCTGGAGTCGCTGCGCTTCGTGCCGGCGCATACCCAGCCGTTCAAAGTCGGACGGCACGGCGCCACGCCGGAGCAGCGCGCCGCGATGGTGGCGCTCGCGATCGCCGGCGAGGCGCGGTTCTCGCTGGAGCGGATCGAGCTCGACCGCGGCGGCGCGTCCTATACCGTGGATAGCCTCAGAGCGCTGAAAGTCCGTGAGCCGGGCGTGGAGTTCGCCCTCCTTGTAGGGGCGGACGCCGTGGCGGAGTTGTCGAGCTGGCGCGAGGCCGAGGCGCTGCCCAACCTCGCCCGCGTCATCGCGCTCACGCGGGGCGGCGCACCCGCCCCCTCGCACCCGCTGGTCTGGCGCACTCTCGCGGTGCCGGCGATCGAGATCTCGGCGACCGATATCCGGGCACGGATCCGGGCCGGGGCCTCGGTGCGCTGGCGCGTGCCCGACGCGGTCGCCCGCTACATCGCCGCGGAGCGGCTATACTTGGATGAGAAATGATGATCAAGCGATTGATGACCGCGGTCCTCGGGACCCGGTTCGACCGAGAACGAAAGCGGCTCGAGCCCGTCGTGGAGCAGATCAAGCGCCACGAAGAGCAGCTCCGCGATCTCACCGACGCAGATCTGCGCGCCCAGACCGAACGGTTTCGGGCGCGCATCGCCGAGCGCACGGCCGCCATCCGCGAAGAGCTGGAGTCGGTGCGCGCGGCCAAGCACGGCTGTGCCGATCCGGTGGAACGGGAGGCGCTGGAGACCCGGTTCGGCGATCTGGAGAACCGCTGGAAGCGTGAGCTCGCGGCGACGCTGGACGACCTGCTTCCCGAGGCCTATGCCACGGTGCGTGAGGCCTGCCGCCGACTGATCGGCACGACCGTTACCGTCACCGGCCACGACCAGCCGTGGGACATGGTGCCCTACGACGTCCAGCTTGTCGGCGGGGTGGTGTTGCATCAGGGCCGCATCGCCGAGATGGCCACGGGCGAAGGCAAGACCCTGGTCGCGACGCTGCCGCTCTACCTCAACGCGCTCACCGGGCGCGGCGCCCATCTCGTCACGGTCAACAACTACCTGGCCCGCCGCGACTCGCAGTGGATGGGCCACGTCTTCAAGTTTCTCGGCCTCACCGTGGGCTGCCTCGACGATACCGAGCCGTCATCGCCCGAGCGACGGGCGGCGTATCAGGCGGACATCACCTACGGGACCAACAACGAGTTCGGCTTCGACTACCTCCGCGACAACATGGTGTTCTCGCTGGAGCAGCGGGTGCAGCGGGAACATGCCTACGCGATCATCGACGAGGTGGATTCGATCCTGATCGACGAGGCGCGGACGCCGCTCATCATCTCGGGCCCGGTCGGCAACGACAACGACGCGCGCTACGGACAGTTCAACCGGCAGGTAGCGGAGCTGGTGCGGCGGCAGACCAGCGTCGTGAACTCACTGCTGGCGGAAGCGGAACGGCTGATCGCCGACGACAAGACCCGGCAGGAGGGGGCCCTCAAGCTGTACCAGTCGCAGCTCGGCATGCCGAAGAACAAGCGGCTTCTCAAGCTGCTGCAGGAGCCGGGGGCGAAGCAGCTGGTCCAGCGGATGGAGCTCGACGCCATCGGCGACCGCAAGCTGCCCACCAAGCAGCAGCGGATGCGCGATCTCGAGGAAGCGCTGTTCTTCGTGCTGGACGAGAAGGGGCACTCGGTTCACCTCACCGATCAAGGTGCCGCGGCGCTCTCGCCCCAGGATCCGGCGCTCTTCCTGGTTCCCGACATCTCGGAAGAAGTCCACGCGCTCGACCACGACCCCGACCTCACGCCCTCCGAGCGGGTGGCCCGCCGCCGCGAAATCGAGGCGGAGTACGCCCTCAAGAGCGAAAAGCTGCACATCATTCACAAGCTCCTGCAGGCGCACGCGCTGTACGAGAAGGACGTGGACTACCTGGTGCAGGACGGCCAGGTGTTGATCGTGGACGAGTTCACCGGCCGGATCATGCACGGCCGGCGGTGGTCGGACGGTCTGCACCAGGCGGTCGAAGCGAAGGAAGGGGTGCAGGTGAAGGGCGAGACCCAAACCTTCGCGACGATCACGATCCAGAACTATTTCCGGATGTACGACAAGCTGGCCGGCATGACGGGCACCGCCGAGACCGAGGAGCAGGAGTTCTACAAGATCTACGGCCTCGAGGTAAGCGTCATCCCGACCCATCGCCCGGTGCGTCGGACCGACCGCGCGGACCACATCTACCGTACCCGGAAGGAGAAGTACGACGCTGTGCTCGACGAGGTCGAGCGGCTCCACAACCTGGGTTGGCCGATCCTCATCGGCACGGTGAACGTGGACGTGTCCGAGACGCTCAGCAAGCTGCTCCGGCGTCGCGGGCTCAAGCACGAAGTGTTGAACGCGAAGTATCACCAGCGCGAGGCGGAGATCGTCGCCCAGGCGGGTAAGAAGGCGGCGATCACGATCGCTACGAACATGGCCGGCCGGGGTACCGACATCAAACTCGATCCGGAGCTCGATCTCACCCAACCGGAGGCGGGTCTCCAAATCGTCGGCACCGAGCGCCACGAGTCTCGACGAATCGATCGGCAGCTCCGCGGCCGCTCCGGGCGCCAGGGTGATCCGGGCCAGTCCATCTTCTTCCTCTCGCTGGAAGACGACCTGATGCGGCTGTTCGGTTCGGACCGGATCGCCAAGTGGATGGAGAAGAGCGGTGCCGAGGAAGGCGAGGTGATCACCGGCGGGCTCGTCACCAACGCCATCGGCAAGGCGCAGCAGCGGGTCGAGTGGCAGAACTTCCAGGCTCGCAAGCGGCTGCTCGAGTACGACGACGTCATGAATCAGCAGCGCGAGGTCGTGTACTCCACCCGGCTCTTCGCCCTGGAGCGCGGCGAGGAGCTCAAGGCCGAGGCGCGGCGCATGATCGGCGCGGCGCTGGACCGGAGCGTTCGTCAGTTCCTGGCCGACGCCGAGCGGTCGGACGAATACGATCGAGGCGGACTCCGCGAGCAGCTCACGCTCCAATACCTGGTGAGCCCCGACGGGGTACTCGATCCCGAGGCCACGCCCGATCTGGATTCGTTGGTTCGCGCGGTGAAGGACGAGGGGGAGGCCAGCTTCGTCCGAAAGATCGACTATCTCCAGGAGTTTGGCCGCGCGATCGGGGTCGTCGAAGCGGACCAGCAGGTCCTGTCGCAGGTCATGCTCTCGGTGCTGGACGAGAAGTGGAAGGATCATCTGTACGACCTCGACCAGCTGCGGAACGCCATTCATTACCGCGGGTGGGGTCAGAAGGACCCCTTGGTCGAGTACAAGAAGGAAGCGTACGAGATGTTCGTGGATCTGATGAGCGATATCCAGTCCACGTTTACCGAGCGGTTTCTCAAGATCCAAGTGGCCGCGGAGGGCCCGCCGCCCCCGCCGCGTCCCTTGCCGCCGCCCCCGACCCCGGCGCCGGCGCCAGCCGGTGCCGACGACCTGTTCATGAGTCCCGCGCCCAGAGCGGGGGCGGCCACCATCCCGGCGCCTCCACGTTCGGTGACGAGTTCGCTCGGGCCGGTGGCACGGCCGGTTGGTACCGTCCCCGAGGTCGGTCGCAACGATCCGTGTCCGTGCGGGTCGGGAAAGAAGTACAAGAAGTGCCACGGAGCGGGGGCCTAGCGCGGGTCGGTTCTGGTGCGAGCGCCGGCTGGTCCGGCGTCAGTTGAAGCATGCGCCACCTTTTGATGGGGTTCGTAGTCTGCGCGGCCGCGGCCGATTGCTCGGCGGCGGCCGCGCAGGCTTCGCCCCAGTCAGCTGCGCGCGCCCGCGCGCCCGCCGGTCCCGACTCTGCCGCCACGGTCCGCGCGGCGCATCGGGCGCAGCAGAGCTTCGAAAGCGATCGCCGTGGACACCTCCCCCTCGACATCGACAACGGCCGCGGCGCCTGCGAGGAGAGCATCGGCCGTTTCTGCTACTGGTATAACCCGGCCGAGCCGCCGCCCGAGCCGGATCCGATCGGCCAAGCGCGGATGCTCCTTCTCGCTCGGCTGGACGACGCCGCCCGCCAGTGGCCCGGCGACGATTGGATCGCCGGGCAACGGGTGCGCTATCTGGTGGAAGAGGGCTGGGCCGATTCCGCGGTGACGGCGGCGCGGGAGTGCCGTGGCACGGCATGGTGGTGCGCAGCGCTCGAGGGATATGCCCGGCACGGCGCGCGAGACTATCGGGGCGCGGATTCTCTGTACGCCAATGCGATCGCCGCGATGCCGGAGTCGGAGCGGTGCACCTGGACCGATCTGTCCAAGCTGCTGGCCGACAGCGATGAGCGGCGCTACTCGAAGCTTTCCTGCGAGCAGCGCCAGGCCATCAACGGCCGGATCTGGTGGCTGGCTCGGCCGTTCTATTCGGTGCAGGGCCACGATCTCCGAACCGAGCACTACGCCCGGCTCACCATGACCCGCATGCTGCGCAACGCCGCGTCGCCCCATGATCTGTCGTGGGGCGATGACCTCATGCAGCTGGTCGTCCGGTACGGATGGCCCACCTGGTGGACTCGGCCCTTCGGCCGCCCTGGCTCCGGCGAGGAGCCGGCGGCGATCGGGCATGAGCCGGGGCCGAGCTTCTGGTTCTTCGCCGAGCCGTCCATCCCGCCCGATACCCTCGACGGCGAAGCCTGGAAGGAGCCCGCGTGGGACGTCGCGCGTGAGCGGCCGGCTAGCCGCTACGCGCCGCCGTACGCCCGGTCATTCGGGGCGATCCGCCAGGCGCAGATCGCACGGTTCCGGCGGCCGGCGGGGATGCTGACTATCGGCGCCTTCGATCTCCGCCGCGACACTCTGTTTACCGGCGCCGAGCCGAAGGTGGCGTTTGCGGTTGCGCGCGATTCACGCACGCCGCCGGTGGTCGGGCCGGCGTTGTTTCCACGGTCCACCGGCATCATCGCCGTCACCGCACCCTGGGCGCCGGCGGTCGTGAGCATCGAGGCGCGAGAGGACGCCTACCATCGCGCCGCCCGCCTCCGGGCGCTCGTCGACCGGCCGAGCCCATGGCTCTCCGATCTCTTATTGGTCGTTGCCGCCGAGGAGCTGCCGGATTCGCTCGACACAGCGCTGCCGCTGGCGGTGCGGGGCACCGACGTGGTCCAGGGTGGACGCGTGGGGCTGTTCTGGGAGACGTATGGCGAGCCGGCGAACGACAGCGTGGATCTGGAGGTGAAGGTAGTGCGGGCGACGGGGCGGGGGACCGCTCATCCGGCGGTGGGTCGGACCGAGTGCGCGCCCGATGGAAAAGCGGCGGTGGCGGTTCGGTGGCGGGACGCCGCCACGCCCAGGGGCAGACGGGCGCGGGCGGTAACGCTGGACCTCGCCGCGCTCGATGCCGGCCGCTACATCGTCGGGGTGTCCGTTGCCGGAGCAAGGGGCTCAGCCTGCACCAGCCGGCCGTTCACCATCACCGGCCAGTAGCGACCGTCGGACTCAGCTCGTTTTGAGCGATACCTGAATGACGCCGGCCGCGTGGCCGGTGCCGTACCGCGCCTGGGCATCGCTGGCGGACAGGAACCGGATTTCGCGCACGTCCTGCGAGGGAATGCGCTTGAGCTCCTGGACTCCGCCTACCCGCGTTCCATCCACGTACACCATCACCGTCATTGCACCGGAACGGCCCACGTCTCCGCCGCCGGCGTCCATGCTGGATCGGTCGGTGGCGAACATCCGCTCGGTATCGCGGCCACGCCCCACCGGCGCGACCTCTGGCTGACCCTTTCGATTTCCAACGATCGTCCGTGGGCGCTCCGCGCGGCGGAGAAAACCCGGCCGGAGCTTCTCGACTGCATCGTATGCGTTCTTGACCAGCGCCCGATCCACCTGCTCCGCGGTGATGACGTCGAAGCTTCGGGCCTCGCTGGTCTGCTGGGCCGACAACACGCGGGGCGCGCACACCAGAACAACACCCGCGGCAAGAGCGGCGAGGAAAACGGTGTGAGGCATTGCCTGCTCCAGCGAGGGTAAGTGAACTGTTCGCCTTCAATCCGCCGGCGTCAAGACACCCCGGCCCGCGCGCCGCCGGTACGCCGGTCCGGGGGCCATGGGGTAGCGTATTTCATGGCGGCTGCGTTCGTCTCCTCGCTGCCCGACGAGCGTCCTCGAGAGCGTCTGTGGGCGCTCGGTCCCGGTGCGCTCACCGCCGTCGAGCTGTTGGCTCTCCTCCTCGGAACCGGAGTCGGCGGCCGCCCCGTCGGGGCCCTCGCCCAACGGCTCCTCGAAGCGGGTGACGGCTCTCTCCGCCGGCTCGCGGCCCGTCCCGCCGCCGAGCTGCTCCGGGTGCCGGGCGTCGGGCCCACCAAGGCTGCCCGGCTCATGGCTGCCTTCGAGCTCGCCAGCCGCCTCGCACGCGAAGAACGCCCGCCACTCCCCCGTATCCGGGAGCCGGAGGACGTCGTTCAATTGTTCCAGACCCGTCTGCGCGACCTGGCGGTGGAGGAGTTTCACCTGCTGGCGCTCGACAGCCAGAGCCAAGTGGTGCGCGAGGTCCTTGTTACAAGGGGACTCCTGAACAGCTCGCTCGTGCACCCGAGAGAGGTCTTCCGGGTAGCCATCGCCGAGGCTGCGGCCGGTATCATTGTAGTCCACAACCATCCCAGCGGCGACCCAACCCCCTCCGCCGAAGACCAGGCCGTTACCCGTCAGCTGGTAGCCGCAGGCCGGCTACTGGACCTTCCGGTGTACGATCACGTAATCGTTGCGGGCGATCGATTTACCAGCTTCGCCGCAGCTGGATTGCTCTGACCATGGAGCTCCGCCACGGGTCGTCTCCGGTTGACCGGCACTGCCGCGCGGGTGCATCCTTTTCACTATGGAGTATTACGCCCAGGCCGGTCGATGACGGCCTCGCCTCCGCTGTTGGACGACGCCACCCCCGAGTTCCGGGCAGTGCTCGAGCGTCACGCGGACCGGCTCGATCTCGAGCTGATCGACCGGGCGCTCAAGTACAGCGCGTCCGCCCACCGCGGGCAGAAACGCATGTCCGGCGAGGATTTCGTCTCGCACAGCATCGCGGTGGCGCTGATACTGGCGGAACAGCTGCTCGACAGCACGTCCATCTGCGCCGCGCTCCTGCACGATGTCGTGGAAGACTCCGACGTACGGGCCGAGGACATCGCGCACGAGTTCGGTGCCGAGGTGGCCGGCATCGTCGACGGTCTCACCAAGATCTCAAGTCTGACCTTCCGGTCCTCCGCCGAAGAGCAGGTCGAGAATTATCGAAAGCTGCTGTTGTCGATCGCCCGGGACGCCCGCGTCATCATCATCAAGCTCGCCGACCGGCTGCACAACATGCGGACGCTCGAACACCTGAGCCTCGAGCGCCGCCAGCGGATCGCCCAGGAGACCCGGGAGATCTACGCGCCGCTGGCCCACCGCTTCGGCATGGCGGGGATGAAGGCCGAGCTGGAGGACCTCGCGTTCAAGTTCCTCGAGCCGGACGAATACCGTGAGCTAGTAGCACAGATCGCGGCCAAACGCGCGGTGCGGGAGCAGATGATCCTCAAGCTGCGTGGCCCGCTCGACTCCGAGCTCCGGCGCGCCGGTATCACCTGGTTCGAAGTGACCGGCCGTCCCAAGCACCTCTGGTCCATCTACCAAAAGATGAAGAAGCGCGGCAAAGGCTTCGACGAGATCTACGACCTGATGGCGGTGCGGGTCATCGTTCGTACGGTGCCCGACTGCTACCACGTGCTGGGCATCATCCACCACAACTGGACGCCCATCCAGGAGCGGATCAAGGATTACATCGCGAGCCCCAAGTCGAACGCCTACCAGTCGCTCCACACGACAATTTTCGGGCCGGGCGGGCAGCTCTTCGAGGTGCAGATCCGTACCCAGGAGATGCACCGGACCGCGGAGTACGGCATCGCGGCGCATTGGGTCTACAAAAAGGATGGGAGCCGCGACGAGCTCGACCAGCACCTGGGCTGGTTCCGGCAGCTGCTCGAGCTGCAACAGGACACCCACAGCCCGGAGGAATTCCTCGAGTTCCTGAAGATCGATCTGTACCAGGACGAGATCTTCGTGTTCACGCCCAAGGGAGATGTGAAGCGGCTCCCCAAGGGGTCCACGGCAATCGATTTCGCGTTCCACGTCCACACCGACGTCGGGCTCAAGTGCCAGGGCGCCAAGATCAACGGCCGGATCGCGCCGCTGCACCGCGAGCTCAAGAACGGCGAGACCGTCGAGGTGCTCACCAGCCCGGCCGCCAAGCCGAGCCGGGACTGGCTGAACCACGTGCGGACCGCCCGCGCGCGGCACAAGATCAAGCAGTGGATCAAGCACGAGGAAGAGAAGGTCAGCCGGTCGCTCGGCAAGGACATCTTGGTCCGCGAGTTCAAGCGGCGCAGGCTCGACCTCCCCGACGAGGCCCGGCTCGCGGCCGCGGCGGCGGCGCTCTCGCTGGCGGATGGGGCCGGGCTCGAGGTCGCCGTTGGGCGCGGCGACGTCGCGATCGGCCAGGTGATCCGGGCGCTCTACCCCGAGGCGCCGGCCGACACAGTGCAGGAGCCAAAGCCCACGGTTTTCGGCCGGGTGATCGACCGCATCCGGCTGGGCCGGGGCATCAAGATCCAAGGCGTGGACGGCCTCATGGTGCGCTACGCCCAGTGCTGCCAGCCGGTGCCGGGCGACGCCGTCGTGGGGTACGTCACGCAGGGGCGCGGGATCTCGATCCACCGCTCCGACTGCCCCAACCTGCTCACGCTGAGCGCCGACGAGCGACGGGTCGAGATCGATTGGCAGGAGACCGCGGGAGAGGCGTTCCGGGTGCGGCTCGCGGTCAGCGCCGAGGATCGCCGCGGGCTCTACGCCGATCTCATGGAAGCGATCAGTCAGACCGGTACCAACATCCGCGGCGCCGACCTGCAGACCCGCGATGGCTCGGTGTTCGGCAATGTGTTCGTCGAGGTGGACAACCTCACCCACCTGGCGAAAGTGCTCAAGGCGATCCGGCGGGTCCGCGGCGTGACCCACGTCGAACGCCGCGAGGCTCCCGCTCCCGCCTGATCGGCGGCGGGCCCGCGAACTGGCCCGCACCTGCACCGCGGTTAGTATAGGACGTGCCTGCGTACTGGATTCTCAAGACCGACCCCGATACCTACGCACTGGCGGATCTCCAGCGCGAGCGGAAGACCCGCTGGGATGGCGTCGCGAATCCGGTGGCCGTAAGGCATCTCCGCAGCATGCGCGCGGGCGACCGCGCGTTGATCTACCACACCGGGGACGAGAAGGCGATCGTCGGGCTCGCGCGAATCACCAGCGACGGCTACCCGGATCCAAAAAACGCCCAGCTGGCCGTGGTAGATCTGGAGTTCGAGTCGGCAGTACCCGCCCCGGTAACCCTCGCCGCGATCAAGTCCGATCCGGCTTTCAAGGGTCTCGCGCTGGTGCGGCAGGGACGGCTTTCCGTCGTCCCAGTGCCCGAGCCGCTCTGGGGACGCCTGCTTGGGATGGCGGGCATCCCGGCACGCTAGCCCTACCGAAGAAACACCGTAACCGGCTATATTCGGTCGATGCCGCAGTTCGAGGTCGTCGCGCCGTTCGTCCCCGCGGGGGATCAGCCGAAAGCCATCGCCGAGCTTTCCGCCGGGCTCCGCCGGAGGGACAAGTACCAGACGCTGCTCGGGGTGACC
>DATAFP010000044.1:0-11965 GCA_036257415.1 Gemmatimonadales bacterium | reverse complement strand
GAGTGCAGTCCAGGGGCCGGTCGCGATCGTGCACCTCGGCCTCCGCCACCTGGAAGGATTGGTGAGCGGGGAGCGCCGGGAAGCCGCGTCGCTCTCCGGAAAGCGGGTGGTGGCTGCGTCAGGCATCGCCGATCCCGATGCGTTCGTCGCTCAGACCAAGGCGACCGGCGCGGCGGTGCAGGTCGCCACCTGGAAGGATCACGCCGAATTCCGGGACGAGGATGTTGCCTGGCTGGCCCATGCTGCCCGGCGCGCGGACCACGTGGTGATCACCGAGAAGGACGCCGTCAAACTGCGGGACCGGTGGCCGAACCGGGTGCCCGAGCCCCTGGTGGCCGTGCTCGAGCTGAGCTGGGAGGCCGGCCAGGACGAGCTGACCGCCGCGCTCGATGCCGTCGTCACGCCTGCAGACCGCTTCTGACCCCGACCCGGACCTACCCGGAGAACTCATGACCACAGCGTTTCCGCAGACCGGTGCCTATCCCGTTATCCGGCCCGATAAGGACCGCTTTCTGGGCGAGGAGAATCCGTTCGAGGCCATGATGTCGCGCTTCGATCATGCGGCGCAGCGCCTCAGTCTCGATACCGGGCTCTACAAGGTGCTCCGCAGCCCGGAAAAACAGGTCATCGTGTCGGTGCCGATCCTCCGGGACAACGGCGAGGTCGAGGTGTATACCGGCTACCGGGTGCTGTACAACACCTCGCGCGGGCCGGCGAAGGGCGGCATCCGATTCGACCTCAACGTGACGCTCGACGAGGTGAAGGCGCTGGCAGCCTGGATGACGTGGAAGTGCGCGGTGGTGAACATCCCGTTCGGCGGGTCAAAGGGCGGTGTGGTCTGCGATCCCGCCCAGCTCTCCAATGTCGAGCTCGAGCGGATCACCCGACGCTACACCGCGGCGATCATCGAGACGCTCGGCCCCGATTCGGACGTACCCGCGCCGGACATGAACACCAACGAGCGGGTGATGGCCTGGATCATGGATACCTACTCCATGCACAAGCGCCACACCGTGACGGCGGTGGTGACCGGCAAGCCGGTGGCGATGGGCGGGTCGCTGGGACGCCGCGAGGCCACCGGGCGGGGCTGCATGTTCGTGACGCGGGAAGCGCTCAAGCGGCTCAAGGTGCCGGTCAAGGGCGCGCGCGTCGCGGTGCAGGGGTTCGGCAACGTGGGGTCCATTGCCGCGGAGCTGATGGAAGCGGAAGGGATGAAGGTGGTAGCCGTCAGCGACAAATCCGGCGGGGTCTACAACGAGAAGGGGCTCAAGATCCAGGACGTGATACAGCACGTGCGGCAGCGAAAGTTCTGCGCCGAGTACAAGGCGGCCCAGCACGTGAGCAACGAAGAGCTGCTCACGCTGGACTGCGACGTCCTGGTGCCGGCCGCCCTGGAGAACGTCATCACCAGCCACAACGCCGCCAAGATCAAGGCCCGCATCATCTGCGAGGGGGCCAACGGGCCCACCACGGCCGGCGCCGACCGCATCCTGGAGGAGAACGGCGTCTTCGTGATCCCCGACATCCTGGCCAACGCCGGCGGCGTGACGGTCAGCTACTTCGAGTGGGTGCAGGACCGCGGCGGCTACTTCTGGGACGAAGACACCGTGAACTCGCGGCTGGAGCGCATCATGGTGCAGTCGTTCGACGAGGTGGCGGGAATGGCCGCCCGTCATGGGATCAACCTGCGCATCGGGGCGTACATGCTGGCGATCGAGCGGGTGGCGGCGGTGCACCGGCTGCGCGGCATGTATGCCTGAGGCCGATGCGGATTGTCATGCTGGCGGTCGGCAAGCTCCGGCCGGCGTTCCGCCCCGCCGCCGACGAGTATCTCCGCCGCCTCGCCCGCTACGGGCGGATCGAGGAAATCGAGGTCCGTGAAGCCCGCGCAGCCACGCCGGCCGAAGCGCGTGAGCGTGACTCCGCCGCTCTCCGGGCGCGCCTGCCCGAGGCGGCCACGCTGGTGGCGCTCGCTCGCGCCGGCAGCCCGTGGTCCAGCCCGGAACTCGCGCGCCGCCTCGCGGGTTGGCAGGAGCAGGGGCGGCCTCTCGTCCTGGCCATTGGCGGCTCGTACGGTCTCTCGGCCGGCTTCCTGTCCGCCGCCACCGACCGCTGGAGCTTGGGTCTGGCCACACTCCCGCACGAACTGGCGCGGGTGGTGGCCCTGGAGCAGTTGTACCGCGGGTTCACGATTCTTCGGGGCGAGCCGTACCACAAGGGCAGCTAGCTAGATCGCCAGCCATGCCCGAATGGTTCGAGGAATGGTTCGGTGAGGAGTATCTCCGTCTCTATCCCCATCGCGACGACGCCGACGCGGAGCGCGTTGTGGGGCTCGTACGTCGCACGATTCCCTGGAGATCGGGCATCCGGGTGCTCGATGTCGGCGCCGGCGCGGGACGGCATGCCCGCGTGTTCACCGCCGCTGGGGCGTGGTGCGTCGGACTGGACCTGTCAACCGCGCTCCTCCGCCGCGCCCGCCACGCTTCGAAAGGGCCGCTCGTCCGTGGCGACATGCGCAACCTGCCAATCCGCCCCCGTTCGTTCGACCTCGTGGTAAACCTCTTCACCAGCTTCGGGTACTTCACCCACGACGTGGAGCACGCGGCTGTGGTCGCGGCGCTGGCTCACACTCTGGTGCCAGGCGGCCATCTGGTGCTGGACTTTCTCAATGCCGATACCGTCCGGGCGTCCATAGCGGCGGCGGAAGCCGCGACCGGCGTGGCGACGCCTGACGTCGCCCGGCGGCTCTCCGAGGACGGCCGCTACGTGCTCAAGACCATTCGGGTGCCGGCCGACCGAACCTACACCGAGCGGGTACGACTGCTCTCCCCGCACGATCTCGGCGCCATGTTCGCCGCAGCGGGTTTGGTGGTCGAGCATACCTTCGGCGATTACGACGGAGGACCGCTCGTCCCCGGCGCGCCCAGAGCCATCCTCGTGGGGCGGGCCGCGTGACCGTGCAATTTGTGCCGACCCCGCTAGGGGCTCCACCCACGGTGCCGGAGCCAAGGCCCGGAGGCGTCGACCCCGCGCTGCTTCCCGCCTTCGCCGTTCCGTCGGGACATGAGGCACTGCTGGATCGGCTCCGGGCGCCGAACGCGGTCGTGCTCACCACCGGACAGCAGCCCGCCCTGTTCACCGGGCCGCTCTACACCGTCCACAAGGCGGCGTCGGCGGCGGCGCTCGCGGCGCTCTTGGAAGAGCGCTGGTCTCGACCGGTGGTACCGGTGTTCTGGGTTGCGGGCGACGACCACGACTTTGCCGAAGCGAATCATGCCTGGTGGATTGCCGCCGACGGCACCGTGGCGGGGGCAAGCCTTCCACCGCGCCCGCCGGAGGCGCCGCTCACCCCGATGTACCGCGAGCTCCTCGGGCCCACGATGGTCGACGCCCTGGCGGCGCTGGAGCGCGACCTGCCGCCGTCGGAGTTCCGTGCGGACACGCTGAGCTGGCTCGGACGACACTTTCGCCCCGAGGCCACCGTCGCGGGGAGTTACCGCGATGCGCTCGCCGAGCTGCTCGCGCCGCTCGGCGTGGTCACGTTCGACAGCACGCATCCGGCGGTCAAACGAGCTGCCGCACCGCTCCTGCTCCGCGCGCTGCGCGAGTCCGGTGGGCTCGAATCCGATCTGGCCGCGCTCGCCGAGGGGCTCGCGGCGGACGGCACCGATTCCGGAATGACAATCGGGGTCGGCGCCACGCTCGTCATGCTGGATTGCCGGCTGGGCCGCGACCGGCTGATGCGCCAGGGAGACCGGTTTACTACTCGGCGGGGCAAGGCGTCGTATAGCCTCACCGAGCTCGAGGCACTCGCCGCCAAGGAGCCCGAGCGGTTCTCCCCCAACGTGCTGCTGCGACCGGTGGTGGAAAGCGCGCTGCTCCCCACCGTCGCGTACCTCGGCGGACCGGGCGAGCTTCGCTATCTCGCGCTCACACCGCCGGTGTATCGGAGACTGGGTATCACCCGACAGCGGCCGCTCCCCCGCTGGTCCGGCGTGCTGGTCGAGCCGCGCGTCACGCGGGTAATGGAGAAGTTCGGCGTGACACTCGAGGAGCTGATGCAACCGCCCGGCCCGCTCGAAACGCGGCTGGTGCGTTCACAGCTTCCTGCCGACGTGCTCGACGCATTGGCGTCGCTCCGCAGCGCCATCGACACGAACTACGAGGCGGTGGTTCGCCGCGCCGCGGACATCGATCCGACGCTGACGAAGCCGGTGCAGGGGGTGCGCCACCAGGCGCTGGCGGGGACCCACGATATCGAGAAGAAGCTGATCCAGCATCTCAAAAAGCGGGAAGAGACCGAGCTGGCGCAGCTGGCGCGGGCGCGAACCGCGGTATGGCCGCAGGGCAAGCCCCAGGAGCGACTGCTCACGTTCCCGCCGTTTCTCGCCCGCTACGGCCCCACCTTGCTCACCGACCTCCGGGGCGCGATCCGCGAGTGGTACGCTGAAGCCCTTGAGGGCGCCCCAGCCCCGGCATAGACTCGACATATGGCCGTGATCGCGTTGATCCTGCTGGTGGCACTCCTGATACCGATCATTGGCATCGTGATCGATTCCCCTATCGGACGGGCGCTTGCGCGCCGGCTGGAAGGCCCGGAGCAGACGCCGCCGGCATTGGGCGAGCTCGCCAAGAAGGTGGAGCTGCTTGAGTCGGAGGTGGACGACCTGACCCGCAGCGTCCGGAACCTGGAAGAAGAGAATCAGTTCCTGCAGCGGCTCCTCGCCGAGCCTCCGCAGCGTTCCACCCTTCCACCACCGCCCTCGCCCTGACCGACCGGCCGAAGCGGCCATCGCGTCCGGCGGCGCTCGTCGCCGCGGGCATTCTGCTGAGCCGTTTGGTGGGACTGGTGCGCACGCGGGTGATGGCCCACTACCTCGCCACCTCCGACGCGGCCGATGCATTCGCCGCCGCGTTCCGGATTCCCAACTTTCTCCAGAATCTTTTCGGCGAAGGCGCGCTCTCCGCCTCGTTCATTCCGGTCTACGCCGGCTTGCTGGCGCAGGACGATCCGGAGGAAGCGGACCGCATGGCGGGCGCCGTTGGGGCGCTCCTGGCCCTCGCAGTTTCGGTGCTCGTGCTCGCCGGCGTGCTTCTCGCGCCGATTCTGGTCGACCTGCTCACCCCGGGCTTCGAGGGCGCCAAGCGGGACCTCACCGTGCGCCTGGTTCGGATTCTCTATCCGGGCGCCGGCCTGCTGGTGCTCTCGGCCTGGTGCCTGGGAATCCTGAACAGCCACGGGCGGTTCTTTCTCTCGTACGCGGCGCCGGTCATCTGGAACCTCGCGATCATCGCCGCGCTCATCGTGGGCGGCCGGAGCGGAAGCATGTTCCGGGTGGCGGAATTCGCGGCTTGGGGATCCGTGGTCGGCAGTGCGCTTCAGTTCGGCATTCAGCTCCCGGCGGTGCTCGTGGTGGCGCGCCGGATCCGGCCGTCCCTCGCCGCGGCGTCGGAGCACGTCCGCACCGTGGCCCGCAACTTCGGCCCGGCCGGGCTCAGCCGCGGCGTGGTCCAGGTGAGCTCGTACGTGGACGCCGTCATCGCGAGCCTGCTCCCCACCGGTGCACTGTCCGCACTGAGCTACTCCCAGATTCTGTACACGCTGCCGGTGAGCCTGTTCGGCATCGCGGTGTCGGCGGCCGAGCTGCCGGCCATGTCCGGTGCCACCGGCGACGAAGCCATGATCGCCGAGCACCTTCGGCGCCGGCTCGACGGCGGCCTCCGGCGTATCGCGTTCCACGTGATCCCGTCCGCGGTGGCCTTCGCGGCCCTGGGCCACGTGCTCGCCGCGGCGATCTTCCAATCAGGTGAGTTCACGGCGGCAGACAGCTACTACGTCTGGGGGATCCTCGCGGGATCGTCAGTGGGCCTGCTCGCCGCCACCATGGCTCGCCTTTACTCATCGGCCTTCTATGCCCTTCGCGATACGAGGACTCCGTTTCGTTTCGCGCTCACCCGGGTGGGCGTCGGCACGGTGCTCGGCGCCACCGGGGCGCTGTTTCTCCCCGAGCTGCTGGGGCTCGAGGCGCGCTGGGGTGCGGCAGGCCTCACCCTGGCCGCCAGCCTCGCCGGGTGGGTCGAGCTGATCCTGCTCCGGCGCGCGATCGTCCGACGTATCGGCCCCATCCGGCTCGACCCCGGCTATGCCGGTCGGTGTTGGATCGCGGCCGGGGCAGCCGCGGTGGCCGGCGTGGCCGCCTGGCTGACCTTTCCGCTCCGACATCCGGTCCCCGCGGCCGTTGCCGCCGTCGGCCTGTACGGGCTCATCTATTTCGTGGTGGCGGCCGCCTTCGGCATAGACCGTGCTCGGCGAACTCTTCGGCTGTTCTGAGCACGACCGTAAGCCTGCAAGCCATTTAACTTTCCGTCGCGATGACGGCCCCCACCAACGAGGCGCTTGCCCGCAAACTCGAAACCCTGCCCGACGGGCCCGGGGTCTACCTGTGGAAAGACGCCCGCGGCGAGGTGCTGTACGTCGGCAAGGCCAAACGGCTCCGCTCGCGCGTCCGCAGCTACTTCGCGGACGATTTTCCGCTCAGCCCGCAGCATTGCGCGCTCCAGCGGCTCATCGCCGATGTGGACACCATCGTGGTGCGGAGCGAAGCCGAGTCGCTACTGCTCGAGAACAATCTCATCAAGGAGTACCGGCCGCGATTCAACGTCCGGCTCAAGGACGACAAGAGCTACCCCTCGATCGCGGTAACGCTGGGCGAGCCATTCCCCCGCGTCCTGGTCACCCGCCGGCGGGACATTCCGGGCGCCCGGTATTTCGGGCCTTATACCGACGTGGCTCAGCTCCGGAAGACGCTGGCGATCATCCGCCGACTCTACACCATGCGAAGCTGCGCGGACGACCTGCCGCGAGAGCGGCGCGACCGGCCCTGTCTGGACTATCACATTGGACGATGTCAGGCGCCCTGTGTCGGCTGGCAGAGTGAGGACGACTACCGCCGGATGGTCAACGATGTGCTCGCCTTCCTCGAAGGCCGAACCATTGACGTGCGGCAGCGGGTCCGGGACGCGATGAGAGAGGCCAGCGCGCGGGAGGATTACGAGCGTGCGGCGCAGCTGCGCGACGCCCTCCGCTGGCTGGAGCGGGTGGACGAGCCGGCGCGGGTGGAGATCATCGGCCGGGGAGACGCGGACGTCGTGGGCTACGCACGCGACGGCGACGACGCCGTCGGCGTGCTGCTGCGAGTGCGTGAAGGAAGAGTCGTGGCGCGGGATCACCGCTTCCTCGAGGGAGTAGAGGAAGAAGCCGACGATGCCATCCTGGGCGCGTTCCTGGTGCGGTATTACGTGCCTGCCGAATCGCGGGCGCGGCGCGTCGTGCTCCCATTTCCGCCGGCGGAACTCGCCGCGTTGAGCGAGATCCTCCCCGACGCCGAGTGGACCGTTCCGCTCCGGGGAACCGCCGCCCGCTGGCGGGACCTGGCGGACGAGAACGCGCGGCACCTGCTCGAGAGTCTCCGAATCGAGTCGTTCGAGACCGAGGAGCGGGCGGAGGATCCGGTCTATGCGCTGGGGCGCGACCTCGGATTGAGCCAGGTGCCCCGCAGCCTAGTCTGTGTGGACATCTCGCACAACCAGGGTCGCGACATCGTGGGCTCGCTGGTCTGGTTCGAGGGCGGCCGTCCCAAGAAGGGCGAGTACCGCAAATTCAAGCTGAAGGGACTGGCGCACCAGGACGACTTCGCCGCGATCGCCGAGGTCGTCACCCGGTACCTGACCCGCCGGCGGGACGAGTCTCGTCCGGTCCCGGACCTCGTGGTCATCGACGGCGGGAAGGGACAGCTGGCCGCTGCACGCGAGGCGGCCAGAACCGTGGGGTTCGAATCACTCCCGATGGTAAGCCTCGCCAAGCGGGAGGAGGAGGTTTTCCTGCCCGACCGCTCCGAGCCGCTGCGGCTCTCCCGACGAAGCCCGTCACTGCGGCTGCTGCAGCGGGTTCGGGATGAAGCGCACCGCTTCGGCCTCGCGTACAACCGCCAGCGTCGCAGCGCCAGGACGATCACGTCGGAATTGCTCAACATCCCCGGCGTGGGGCCGAACCGGCGAAGATTGCTCCTGGAGCGGTTCGGGAGCCTGGCCGGCGTTCGGTCGGCAACGGCCGCGGAGCTCGCCGCGCTGCCGGGAGTGTCGGTCGCCCTGGCCGACCGAATCCTGAATCACCTCAAGGAATCGGGGGGGTAGGGGACAGGGCGGGGTATATATTTCGATGGTATGGCCGATACTCGCTTCGCCATCCTCGATCCCAGCGCTGGAATCAGCGGGGACATGGTTCTCGGCGCCCTGGTGGCCGCCGGAGCCACCGAGGCGTGGCTGCAGGGGCTTCCAGCCCGTCTGGGGGTCCCTGAGGTGCGGGTGGACGTCGAGCGGGTGGACCGCTCTGGCATCCGGGCGGTCAAGGTCAACGTTCAACTTCCCGGGGGTGAGATGGAGCTTCCGTCGGAGGCCCATGCTCACCCGCAGGTTCCCCCGCATTCGCATGCCGCACAGGATTCCCCGCACCATCCGGACCACCACCACCCACACCGGCACGTGGGCCAGCTGATCGACCTGGTTGAGCGGGCTCCGCTTTCGGCCTGGGTGCGAGAGCGGGCTGTCCGGGCGTTTCAGCTGCTCGCCGAGGCCGAGGGACGGGTCCACGGGGTGAAGCCGGAAGAGGTGGCCTTGCATGAGGTGGGGGCCATGGACGCCCTGGTCGACATCGTTGCTGCCATCGAGGGTTTCGAGCAGCTCGGCGTGCGCCAGGTGTATCATCGGCCGGTGGCAGTCGGGAGCGGGTGGGTGCACGCCGCGCACGGCGCCATTCCGGTACCCGCGCCGGCAACCGCAGTGTTGCTGGAGGGTCTCGAGATCGCGCCCAACGGCCCAGTGACCGGTGAGGCCACCACTCCCACCGGTGCGGTGTTGCTGCAGGTGCTCTCGTCCGGCGCCCCGCCCGATCGGTGGCGATCAGTGTCGGCCAGCAATTGGGGAGCGGGTGGCCGTAATCCGGCCGACTATCCCAATGCGCTTCGGTTGATCCTGGCGGAGCCGTCCAGTGAGGCCGGCGAGGTGGTCCTTGTGTCCACGGACCTGGACGATCTGAGCCCCGAGTACCTGGACCCGTTGCGGGAGTCGCTGTTCGCTGCGGGGGCGCTGGATGTGCAGGTCTGGGCCACGCAGATGAAGAAGGGCCGGACCGGATTTCGGGTCGAGGCGCTGGCGTCGCCTGCGGACGCCGAGCGCGTGACCGAGGCATTTTTTCGGAACAGCACCACGGCGGGCGTCCGTCGTCTGCATGCGGAGCGGACCACGCTGCCGCGCCGCGAATTCCGGCTCGACGTCGCCGGCGGTAGCGTGCGGGTGAAGGTGCTCGATGGTCCTGGCGGGCCTCGCGCCAAACCGGAGTATGAAGACGTGGCAGCGGCGGCTCGCCGGTCGGGCCGGCCGATGCACGAACTGGCAAGGGACTTGCAAAATCGTGCCCTCGATCTCGTCGCGGCCGATGCGTCGCGCGAGCGAGACTCATCGCTCAAGGAGTGAGAGTGACCAGGATCACACTGACGCTCGCGGTGCTGGCGGCGTCGTTGCCAGCCGGTAGCGCGCTCGCGCAGGGCAACGAGCGCGTCATCCGAGAGTTCGCGAAGCAGACCCAGTTTCTCCCGCCCGCGTGCAGTGCGGCGATCGGCGATTCCAAGGCGAACGACGCGGCCAAGGCGCTCCGGGCCGCCATCGCCGAGACCGATCAGGCCAAGCGAAAGGGTGAGCTGGCCGAAGCACAGAAGAAGTCGCGGGAAGCGGTGACCCAGGGGACCAGCGCGGCGGGATGGATCTATCTTGGCCGAAGCTACCTGTACGCCGGTGATTTGACCGGGGCCGATACCGCGTTTGCCCGGGCGGAGAAGCAGGCGCCTGATTGCAAGGAGGACACCGGCCGGTTCCGTGAGGCCGCATGGGTTCCCCTGGTGAACGCGGGGATCGACTTCGTCAACGCGAACAATCCCGATTCCGCCCTGGTGCTGTTCCGTCAGGCAAACAGCATCTATCGCGACAAGCCCAACGGGTTCGCCGGGCTCGGCACCATCTATGCCAACAAGGGCGAGAACGACAGCGCGATCGTCTATCTCCAGAAGGCCACCGAGATCGCTTCCGCCAACAAGCTGGACGAGGATCGCAACGTCGCCGCGTACAACCTCGGGCTGGTGCAGACCCGGGCAAAGCGGTACGAGGACGCCGCAAAGACCCTCGAGCAGTATCGGACCTGGGCGCCGAACGACGTCCAGGGCGCCAAGGCGCTCGCTGCGGTGTATCGCGGAGCCGGTCAAACCGACAAGGCGGCGGCGCTCGAGAAGGAAGCCGGCCTTCCGCCGACCGAAGTTCCGGGCGCCGGCAGCAAGGCGACCGAACTGTTCCAGCAGGGTGTGGCGGCGTTCGACGCCGGCAAGTTCGCCGAGGCGGGCGAGCTCTTCGGTCAGGTGTACGCTGCGCAGCCGTACAATCATGACGCGCTGGTGAACCAGGCCACCGCGTACTACAAGGCCAAGGACGGGGCAAAGCTGCTGGATGCGGCGACCAGGCTGGTTGCGATCGAGCCCCTGAACGACATAGGGCATCAACTCCTGATGGAGGGCTACCGGTCGGCGAAGCAGGCCGACAAGCAGATCGAGACCACCGGACGGCGCCTGGCGATGCCGGTCAAGCTCGAGACCAAGGGCGTGAAGCTGAGTCCAACCGACGTAGAGCTGACGTTGCTGGCGACCGGGCGCGACGCCAAGAGCGCGAGCGGCGTGCCGATTCCGGCCAAGCCCACGGCGCTGGTGTTCGAGCTGCTGGGCAGCGGGGACGCCGTGCTCGCCACCCAGGAGGTCACGGTGCCGGCGCTCAAGCCGGACGCCACCCACGAGGTCAAGGTCACGGCCCAGGCGAACGGTATTACCGGATGGCGGTACAAGGTCGCGTCCTAGCGGAGAAAAGGGGCATGGGACTCGGAACCGAACCGGGCGCGGCGGCGGGGCTCACGACTACGCAGGCGCCGTTCATCGAGCAGGCCCAGCGGGAGGGGCGGCTTTACATCACGCAGCCGTACGAGCTCTACAGCGACGCCAACCACGAGGCCTGGCGCCGGCTGTACCACCGCATGGTGCCGCGGTGGCGCCAGTACGCGAACCCTCGTTTTCTCGAGGGGATCGAGAATCTGTGCCTCGATGCCCAGCGCGTCCCCCGGCTCGATGACGTCAATCGATTTCTCAGCCCGCTCACCGGCTTCAAAGCCAAGCCGGTGAGCGGGTACATCCCGTCGTTCCTGTTCTTCGACTGCCTGCGCAACCGCGAATTCCCTACCACCATCACCATCCGCGACGGCCGCACGCTCGACTACCTGCCCGAGCCCGACATCTTCCACGACATTGCCGGGCACGTGCCGATGCACACCGACCGCGCGTTCGGCGACACGCTGGTGCGCTTCGGCGACTGCGCCCACACCGCCGCAGAGCTTACCGCCGCCATCCCGGACGAGGACGAGCGCGTCCGCCGTGCCACCAGCATCATCAAGGCGATGGCCCGGTTCTTCTGGTTCACGGTCGAGTTCGGCTTGATGCGCGGCACCGATGGGCTCAAGGCTTATGGAAGCGGTCTTTTGAGCTCGTTTGGAGAGCTCTCGTATTCCATCGATTCGGGGACCGCGCAGCGCTATCCGATCCAGCTCGAGTGGGTGATCAACCAGTACTTCGAGATCGACCACTTCCAGCCGCTGTATTTCATCGTGGACTCGTTCGACCACCTGTACGATCTGGTGGGGCAGCTCGAACGCTGGATGAAGGCCGGCCGGCTCGACAATGTCTCGCCGGGCGAGCCGCTGATCAGCGAGCCGGATCTGCGGAGCTTTCTCGAGGCGACCATCCGGGCCTGACCGCGGTTCGCCGACGGGAAACGGCCTTGAAGTGCTGCAGAGGGGCGGGCATATTTCGCCCCCTCAGAC
>DATAFP010000003.1:0-14130 GCA_036257415.1 Gemmatimonadales bacterium | reverse complement strand
CCGCCGCCATCCGGGTCGCGCAGAAGGTCGGCATGCGACTGCTCGGGAACGTCTGGGAAGAGGATCTCGACGACGTTCTGCTCTACGGCATCGAGCGCGCCTGAGCCGGTCAGTCCGACCGCGCCAGCATTCTCGAGATGGGCTTTACCAACAGCGCCAGGACCACTCCGGCCAGGATCGCGAACCCGCCGATGCCGCCGAAGAGCACCGGCAGCGAGATGGCCTCGTACTGCGCGGCCGCGAGCCCGCCCAGGTAGTTGCCGACCGCGAGCGACAGGAACCACGCCCCCATCATCAGGCCCACGACGCGGGCCGGCGCCAGCTTCGTGGTGGCGCTCAGTCCCACGGGGCTCAGGCATACCTCGCCGATGACGTGCAGCAGATAGGTGAGCATCAGCCACAGGGGGCTCACCTTGACGCCACTTGCGGCCAGGCCCGCTGCCGGGACCAATATCACGAACCCGAGTCCCACGAACACCAGCCCGAGCACGAACTTCGCCGGGCTCGAAGGCTCCCGGTCTCCCAGGCGCACCCACAGCCACGCGAACAGCGGTGCCAGCAGGATGACGTAGATGGGGGGCAGTGACTGGTACCATGCGGCGGGGAAAGCGCGGCCGAAGATCCGGTTGTGGGTGTTGCGGTCGGCAAACAGGTTGAGCGTGGAGCCCGCCTGCTCGTACACCGCCCAGAATATCACCGAGGCGACGAACAACACCGCGATCGTCACCAGCCGTTTCCGCTCGGCGTCGGTCCAGTCACCGGAGGTGAACAGGCGGCCGAAGAACGCGAGCGTGACGACCAGGAGCGCGATGCCCACGGCATTCCCGACGCCCTCGGGCGTGACGCGAACCATGCCCGCCATGACCAGGCCGGCGAGGAGGGCCAGCGCGACCGCGAGCGCTAGGAACCCGCGCGTCAGGGTACGGCGGTTCTGCTCCCGCGTGGCCGCGTCACCCGCCCCGCCGGGCTGCATCCCGGCATCGCCGAGGTATTTCCAGCCGGCCAGATACTGCAGCAGCCCGAAGAACATCCCGATCGCGGCCATGCCAAAGCCCCAGTGCCAGGCGCTCTCTGGCGCGATGCCCGCGCGCTCGAGCACGCCGCGGAACTGGTCGCTCTGGGCCAGCCAGCCGCACACCAACGGCGAGAAGAACGCGCCGAGGTTGATGCCCATGTAGAAGATCGAGAACCCGGCGTCGCGGCGGTGATCCTCCTGATCGTAGAGTTGGCCCACCATCACGCTGATGTTGGGCTTGAGGAGTCCAGTGCCCGTGATGATCAACACGAGACCGGCATAGAACGTCGCCAGCGAGGGTACGGCAAGGCAGATGTGGCCCAGCATGATCAGCACGCCGCCGTACAGCGTGGCGCGACGCTGCCCCAGAAACCGGTCGGCGAGCCAGCCACCGGGCAAGGCCGTGAAGTACACCATCCCGACGTAGGTGCCGTAGATGATGCCGGCCTTGCCGGTATCGAACCCCAATCCACCGGCTGCGATCGGTGCGGTCATGAACAGGATGAGGAGCGCCCGCATGCCGTAGTAGCTGAAGCGCTCCCACAGCTCGGTGAAGAACAGGGTGGCGAGCCCGCGCGGGTGCCCGAAGAACGCAGTTCCCATTCAGACCGAGTCCTTGCCCATTTTTTTCTTGAGATAGGCGAGCTGCCGCTCCACCGCCTCGTCCATCATGCGCCGTTCGGCCTGCATCCGTTTGAGGTCATCCTCGAAGCTCCGGCTTGCCGCCGGCGACGGGTGTTCGCCGGTCTTGGCCGCCGAGCGGAGATCCGCCGCGACGTCTCGACGTCCGAGCTCGGCGGCGTGGACCGCCAGCTCCTCGAGCTCCCGCTCGGCCAACTGCAGCTCGTCGCGCTGCACCGCGGCCTTACGCTCGAGCAGCACCAGCCGTTCCCGGTGGCGGGCGGCGAACCGGGCCGCGATCGCAACGGTCTCGGGGTCAGGCACGGCGGCCGCGAGTCGGCCCCGCCGCTCGGCGTCGTGCAGCTGTCGCCGCTCCGAGGTCAGTGACACCTCCGTCTCGGACAACGCTTCCCGCAGGAGAAGCAGCACCCGCTCCGCATCGCGAGTTGCCTCCCGGAGCGCGGCAGACGCCGCGGCGGACCGCGCACCCGCCGCGCCGTGACTGGCGAACAGCCGATCGAGCCGATCTCGCAGCCCGTCGAACACGCTAAGCTCCTTGGCGCTGAAGGCCGGCCCGAACAGCCGGCATCGGGAGGGCTAGGGTTCCGGAATGTGAATTATCTTGGGGTATGCGCGCAACCTGTTGCGCCGCCGCGCTGGCGGCCGGCCTCGCAGCTTGCGGAACACCCGACCGGCCACCTGCCGCGACCTGCGGCATTTCGATGCTCGCCGGTCCTACCATGCTGCTCAGCGAATTCTCCGTTCCCGGCCAGACGCTGGCGAGGCCGCCCGACCGGCTTCCGGAGCAGATCGTCGTTCGGCTGGTTGCCGGACCCGCGTATCGCGCGATCGTGGGCCGGTTGGACTCGCTCGTGATCGTCGGTATGGATGGCACGATCCCCGCCGGCATCAAGCCCGGCTTCGGCACGCTCATCGTGGACAAAGCCGGCAAGGCCCGCGGCGTGCTTCTCTTCGAGGGCCCTCCGATCGAGAACGCGCCCCACATCGGCACTGTCTCGGTCGGCGACGCTAGCGTGCCGCTGCTGGGAATCCAGCTCGATCCCGCCCGTATCGAGGACGCGCGCTGCCCTTTCTTCCCCGATTCACTCATCCGGTGACCGCGCCCAGGGTTGGCATAAGTGGCGTAGTCCGCCGGTGGCAGGACGCCGACCGCGCCGCTGTGAATGCGGCGTATGTGCACTCGGTGGTGCGGGCCGGCGGTATCCCCCTGGTGTTGTCGCATCTCGTGGGAGCGGACCACGCGGCGCGCGCGCTCGAAGCCTGCGAGGCGTTGGTCCTCACCGGCGGCGAGGACGTAGACCCGGCCCGGTACGGGGCGCGCCCCTCCCAGGCGCTCGGCACCGCTGACCGTGCGCGCGACGCCTTCGAGCTCGCACTGTTCGCCGCTGCCCGCGAGCGGGGCCTTCCGGTGCTCGGCATCTGCCGCGGCATCCAATTGATCAACGTCGCGATGGGCGGCACGCTGTGGCAGGACCTGCCCAGCGAGCGACCCGGCTCCGTCAACCACGACCCCGGCGGGCCTCGTGACGCGCGCGCCCACGCCGTGCGGCTGGCTCCGGACAGCCGGGTGGCCGACGCTCTCGGCGTGGCGGTGCTGTGCCCCAATTCCTTTCATCATCAGGGCATTCGGGAGCTCGCGACCGGCCTGGTGGCCACCGGCTGGTCGGAGGATGGACTAATCGAGGCGGTGGAAACCAAGGGCGACGATGGGTGGCTGCTGGCGGTCCAGTGGCACCCCGAGGAAATGCACGCGGATCAGACTGCGCCGGAACCGGGGCTGTTTGCTGCGCTGGTGGCCGCGGCTGTCACTGCACAGGAAAGAACACTCGTTCGCTCACGCCATTGAGTGCCGTGCGGACCGAGGGGTACTGCTCGGCGGCGGTGCGGAACACGCCGTCGAGCCCGAAGGCGTCGGCCAGCTGATGATCCGACGCGAGACCAAAGCCGCGCCGGCCCAGCGCATCGTAGTAGCCGACGTCGGGACCACCTTTACGGAGGTGGCGTGCCGCGATATAGTCGGGAAACAGGCCGGCCAGCCACAGCGCGTAGTTGCCCAGGTGCACCATCACCTTGAAGCGCCGGGGGCCGTCGCTCGCCTCGAGGTCCGTCAGAATGTCCACGAGATAGCGGTGCCGCTGGTCGTCGTTCCAGTCCACCCGCCAGGCACGGTCCCGCCGCCCGAAGTCCAGCAGCATCGCGGCCAGGTAGTCGGCAAGGTCCCGGTCATCGATGCCGGCTTGCCGGAGCGCGTGGCGGACGACCACGTAGAGGAAGAGTGGTTCGGAGGGGACCAACAGGGTCTGTACCGCAAGCAGCCGCTCGGCCAGCTCCGGCGTATCGAGCAGTGCGTCAGGCCCGTCGACCGTCAGCCGCCGCTCGAGCCAGGCGCGGCGATGCGCGGAGCCGCGGCTCAAGAGCAGGATTACAAGCTGGAGATCGGCCGCATTCAGGCGACTCCGCGTGTTCGCACGAATCATGACGCCTCCGTCACCGGTCGAGTCTCAGGAGCCTGACGATTCCCGCGCGGCCGCCGCGCTGGGGCGGGTCATTGCCCTGGGCCGGAGCCTCGCAGGAGCCCGCCGCCGTGACGCGGTGCTCGACTTGCTGTTGGACCATGTGGAGCATGCATGGCGACCGCTCGAGAGCGCCGTGTCCCACCTTACGTTCGACGAGGCGCCGTCGCTCGTCCGCGCCCGCCCGGCGGTTCCAGGGCCTCGCCTCGACCTCTTGGAATATGCCCGCACCCAGAAGCCGCTTCTGGTCGACAGCGTGGCGGGCGCCGACCCGGCCTCGGCCCTCGGTGCTCCTCCTCATAGTGACGGCAGCTGGATGCTGGTTCCACTCTGCGTCGGCCAAAGGGCCATTGGCGCGCTGACCATCCGGGCGCCGGCCGGGGCACTCGGCCAGGCCGACCTGCGTCTGGCGGAGGCGTTCGCGGCCCAAGCAGCCGGGGCTCTCGAGTGCTCGTCGCTGATCGAAAGCTACGATGCCGGCCGCCGATCCTGGCGGGACGTCGTCGACGCCATCGCGCCAGCCCTCTGCATCGTCGACGAAACCGGAAGCATACGTCGTGCCAACCAGGCGTTTTCGGATCTGGTGGGCACGGAGCCGGTCGCGGTGGTCGGGCGATCGTGGCGCGACCTCCTTCCGGCCGAGTGGCGTCCCGACGTCGAGCGCCTGCTGTCCGCTGCGGGGGCGCTGTCCGAGATCGAGCTCCGGCGAGGTGACGATGCCTACGCCGCCTCGTCGGTGCCGTTCGCCAGCGGGGACCAGTCGAGCGTAGTACTTCTGTTCGACGACCGTACCGAGCGGCGCCGCTTGCAGGACCAGCTCATCCAGTCGGAAAAGATGTCGGCCGTGGGTCAGCTGATCGCCGGCATCGCGCACGACCTCAACAATCCGCTCGCCTCCGTGGTGGGGTTCGCCGACTTCCTCGCCGAACGTCCCGACGTGCCAGCGGGCTTGCGCGAGCCGCTCGGCGTCATCCGAGAGGAAGCCGAACGGGCGTCCAACATCGTGAAGAGCCTGCTCGGCTTCGCTCGCAAGCAAGACCGTCGCCGCCAGCCTACGCCGCTCCGGCCGCTGTTGGAGGCCACCCTCCTGCTGCTTCGCAACGAGTTGATGGCGCGCGGCTGCGAGAGCCGGCTCGAGGTGGAGCCGGAGTTGCCTTCTCCGGCGGCCGACGCCAACCAGCTGCAGCAGGTCCTGGTCAATCTCATCACCAACGCCGCCCAGGCCATCGCTGGCACCGGCCGGCCGGGCACGATCGTCGTGCGGGGCCGCCGCTGGTTGGACGGAGTCGCAATCGACGTGATCGACGACGGCCCCGGGATGACCGAGGAGCTCGCGGCGCGGGTGTTCGATCCCTTCTTCACCACCAAGCCCGAGGGGCATGGCACCGGTCTCGGACTCTCGATCTCTCACGGCATTGTGAAGGAGCACGGTGGCCGCATCACGTTGCTCACCGAGAAAGGACGCGGCGCGACCTTCACCGTCCAGCTCCCCGCGGCGCCGCCCGGCGCCGCCACACTGCCGGGAACCGTGCTCCCACCCCCCGTCCGCCGCCTTCGCGTCCTGGTGGTGGACGACGAGCCCCATATCCTGCATTACATGCGCGCCACGCTGGAGGCGTGGGGACACGACGTCGAGATCGCTGAAGACGGCGACGTCGCGCTGGAGCTGGCCACCGCCGAGCAGTTCGACGTGGTCATTACCGACCTTCGAATGCCCCGCCTGGGCGGACGGGAGTTCTACGAAGCGCTCCGTCGCAGCTCGCCCGAGCGGGCGGACCGGCTGGTGTTCAGCACCGGCGACACGGTGCGCGGCGATACGCTGGCATTTCTGGAGTCGATCCGCCGGCCGTACCTCCGCAAGCCGTTCGGACTCGACGAGCTTCGCAGCCTGCTGGCGAGCGTACACGCTGGCACCTAGCTTTCGCGCGCTATGCTCTACGTTTGCATACCGAGTTACAACGAAGCGCCCACGATCGGCCTGCTGCTCTGGAAGATTCGCCAGACCTTCACGGCCTTTCCCCGCGAGTATCAGCTGCTCGTCGCCGACGATGCCTCCACCGATGCAACCCCGGAGGTGCTGGAGCCGTACACCCGCGTGCTTCCGCTCACGGTGGTCCGGAATCCGGAGCGCCGGGGCTACGCCGCATCGGTAGAGTCCCTGCTGCGCCTGTCGTTGGAGCGCACCGACCGCCCCAAGCGCGATGCGGCCGTGGTGATGCAGGCCGATTTCAGCCACGGACCCGCCTTCCTTCCCGACCTGGTTCGCCGGCTCGACAGCGGAGCCGACATGGTGGTGGCCGAATCCTCGCTCGCGGGCGAGCCCTCGCGCTCCCGGCGGCTGGTGCGACGGTTCGGCCCCTTGTTGCTCCGGAAGGCCGTGCACGCCCCCGGTGTTTCCGACGTTCTTTCTGGATTCGTGGCGCTGCGGTTGGTGACGCTCAGGAACGCAATCCGGGAAACCGATCGGCTACTCACGATGGATCGCTGGGTGGCAAATGCGGAATTGATCGGGAGGACCGCGCGCTTTGCGCGCCGGATCGATACGGTGCCTGTCATCGAGCGACATGACCTGCGGCAGCGCCCCAGCCGGGTTGAGCCGCTGGAGACCGCTCTCGAACTTTGGCGGGCCCGGAGCCGCCTGCACCTTCCGCCTCCGCCCGCCTCGGCCCCGCCCACGCCCGAGCCGCGCGCCCAGCGGCCGGCGGGCGTGGCCTCCTGAGGGTCAGGCGCCGGCGGGCTTCCCGGTGATCACTTCGCGAATGCGCGCGGCCGTGCCGGGAGCCAGGATCTTGAGCGCCAGGTAGAACAGCCAGCCCAGAAATGCGAACCAGAGCAGGCTCATCAGCAAGCCGAAAAAGGCTCCGAACAGGCCTACCAGCAGTTTGAACGCGATGAGGGCGACAAGCGCGAAGAGCGCAAAGCCAGCCAGGGTCCGCAGCATGATATCTTCTCTCCGCATCCGGGTCGGGTACTGTACGCCTCGATGTTTCAAAAAGTTTCGTTGAGCATCTAAGTGTCTGAAACCTACGACGTTGTCGTCGTGGGCGGCGGGGTGGTTGGCGCCGCCTGCGCCCGCGAACTAGCCCGCAATGGCCGCCGGGTCGCGATCCTCGATCCGGGCGGGGCTCGGGGTCAGGCGTGGCGGGCCTCCGCCGGGCTGCTCGCCCCGCAAATCGAAGGCCGCCAGGGCGATCTGCTCTTTGAGCTGGGGCTGGCCGGGCGGGAGCTCTACTCCGACCTCGCCGAGACGCTACGCGAGGCCACCGGCATCGATGTAGGACTCTGGCGCGGGGGTAGCGCATCGCTGGCCATGACCGAGGCCGAGGCGGATGACCTTCGGTCGAAGGTGGCCTGGCAGCGTCAGCAGGGACACGTCTGCGACTGGCTGGGCGCCGATGAGGTCCGCGAGCGCTATCCCTGGGTAGGCGATTCGGTGGGCGCGCTGTGGGCCCCGCATGAGAGCGCGTTGGACCCGGTCCGGCTGGTAGACGCATTCAGGGCCGACGCTCGGGCGCACGCCGCCGAGTTGATCGACGACGAGGTGGTGGGCCTCGATCGACGCGGCGATCAAATCACCGGCGTCACCGGCCGGCGAGGGCGTTATTCAGCCGGGGCGGTACTGCTCGCGGCCGGGGCGTGGGTCCGGTTGCTCAGCGGCCTGCCCCGACCCTTGGCGGTCGAGCCGGTCCGGGGGCAGATGGTGGCGCTCCAGTGGCCCGATGGCGTCGAGCGCGCCATTGTCTACCATCGCGACTGTTACTTGCTGGCGCGCGGCGACGAAGCGATCGCCGGCTCGACCATGGAGTACGTCGGCTACGACCCGTCAGTCACCTCGTCCGGGCTGGGGCGGGTGCTGTCGGCCGTTGTCGCACTCTGCCCGCCGCTCGGCAACCTTTCGGTCAGCCGGTCATGGGCGGGCCTCCGACCCATGACGCCAGATGGGCTCCCGATACTCGGCCCCGAGCCTCGGCTGCCGGGCCTTTGGTACGCCGCCGGCTACGGTCGCCACGGTGTCCTGCTGGCGGGCATCACGGCGATGCTGCTTCGCCTGATGATGAACGGACAGACCCCCACCGAAGATCTGACCGCGCTCAGGCCCGAGCGGTTCTTCGACTGGTAGCAGGCGCGCTGGAGTCCCCTCTACGTCTTCTACGCCGCGCAGCCGGGCGGCGGATTCTTCCCTTCCCTAAAGACATCCGATACGGTGCCTCCGGCGTAAGCCTGGCATATGTGGCTTCCACCACCAATGCACAGGAGAGACCGCCCTATGCCTCTCGTATCGCTGACCCGACGCCGCCGGCTTACGGCCGCCGGCGTCGCTGCGGCAGTCGCTGCCGCCGGGCTCGTCCGGATCGCGGTCGGGTCGGATCACCAGGACACCCCGCTCGTCGAGCTCAACGCGGAGCAGGACATGACCGACGTTTACGCGTTCCCGGGATCGGCACCGGGCCGCATCGCGCTGGTCCTCAATAGCCGCGCCTTCCTCACGCCGGCGCAGACGCCGGGCGCGAGCTTCGATCCGAACCTTCTCTACCAGTTCAAGATCGACAACGACGGCGATGCCGTCGAAGACAAGGTCATCCAGGTCACCTTTACCGGCAGCGGCACCTCGCAGCAGGTCCAAGTGCGCGGCCCGGTGGATCCGCCGGTGGTCGGCGCCATGCAAAACGAGGTGGCCGACGCTTCCCCGGCCGTGAGCGGCGCGCTCAACACCGTACTGGGCAGCGCATCGGGAATACAGGCTTTCGCCGGAGCGCGGGACGACCCGTTCTTCATCGATCTCGAGGCGGCGTTCTGCATCCTGCCGGACCGCAAGCCGTCAACCGGCGCGCTGAGTCAGCCCTGTGCGCTGACCGCGAATCCGTCCGCACCGTTCTTCTTCCGCAACCCGGGTATCAACTACGTCGCCGGGTTCAACGTGCTCTCGATCGTGGTGGAGCTCCCCAGCTCGCAGATCGAGAACGGCGCCGCGGGCAGGCTGGGCATCTGGGGCACGATCAGCCGCTAACCGCAACCATCCCGAACAACGCCACGAGGACACCTGCGATGATCGTCTCGACGTTCCTTCCGTCGCTCCGCCGCCCGCTTCGGCTCGCCATTGTCGCGGCGCTCGCCCTGCCAGCGGCGTGCGACGACAACACTACGGCCCCGACGCATAACCGCATGTTCGATCAGGTGCAGCGGCTCGGCAACCCGCTGGTAAGCGAAGTCCTGCTTCAGAAGCGTGACCATCCCACCCACGGCAGCATCGGCCCGGCCGAGGACGCGTCGCTCACGGCGCCCCTCGCGCTCGCTTTCCTGACCGGTCCAGGCAGCGTCGCCGGCCGCTCGTCCGACTACGCGAACGTGCTCGGCAGCGTGCTGATCCCGGACATGCTGATCGTGCAGACCGACAAGGATCCGGGCACCGCCGCCTGGCTCAACTGGGTTGGCGTCGCGCCGCTCGCAAATGGCTGGGGCGGGCGCAAGCTCGAGGACGACGTGGTCGACCTCGCCCTCCTCGCTGTCTTCGGCGATCCATTCGGGCTCGATCCGTCCGGCGCCAACGGCAAGGATGCGCTGACCACGGACAGCGTGCCATTCGATTCGCCGGGGGTGACCGCGACTTTCCCGTACCTCGCGCCGCCGAACTGATGAGGCGGCCGCGGCGGCTAATGGCAGCACTCCCGTTCATCGCGGCGCTCGGGCTCGGGGGCACGGTCCTCGACGGGTCGCTCCCCGTCGTTGGGTCGGGCTCGCGGGAACGGGCGCCGCTCTCCGATTCCGCCATCCGCGATCAGGACATCGTGTTTTACGAGGCGCGTGCGGCGCGGGATCCCAACGGGGCGCTGGATCGGATGCAACTCGCCTCTCTGTACCTCGGGCGAGCTCGCGAACGCGGAAGCGAGACCGATCTCGCCCGATCCGAAGCGATGGCGCGGGCATCGCTCGCCCGCCGCCGGGCGCGCAACGGATCCGCGCTTGCCGCATTGGCCGGCTCGCTGCTCGCTCAGCACAAGTTCGCCGAAGCGCGAGACGCGGCGCGTGAGCTGGTGGCCTACGACCCGGAGTCACCGGCCGCGCGCGCTCTCCTGGGCGAGGTGCTGCTCGAGCTGGGAGACTATATCGAGGCCCGCGGCATTTTCCTCAGGCTCAAGGGGCGAAGCCACGATCCCGCCGTGGCGCCCAGGCTGGCCCGTTGGCATGAGCTCGAGGGCCGGCCGGAGGAAGCGGATCGGCTGTTCCGAGAGGCGCGGGACCGCGCGCTCGCGCTCCACGGCGTTTCGAGCGAGCAACGGGCATGGTTTCAGCTTAGGGTCGGTGACCTCGCGTTGCGCTACGGCCGGCTGGGCGAGGCCCAGGGCGCGCTCGAGGCCGGGCTGGCCGAATCACCCGATGATCAGCGGCTCCTCGCTGCCCGGGCGCGGCTGGCCGCCGCGCGGCACGAGTGGAAGGATGCCGTGGGGTTCGGGGAGCGCGCGCTCGCCGTCTCGCTCGACCCCGCAACGCTCGGGCTTCTCGCGGACGCCTACCTTGCCCTCGGCGATACGGCGGCAGCCCTGGAGCAGGAGCGGGTGATGGACGTGGCGCTCCGCGGCCAGGCAGGGCCGTTTCACCGTGCGTGGAGCCTGCATCTGCTCGACCGCGGGCGACACGTGGCGGAGATCCTGACCCGCGCGGAGGCCGAGCTCCGCACCCGCAAGGATGTGTATGGATGGGATGTCTATGCCTGGGCGCTGTACAAGGCCGGGCGGCGCGCGGAAGCCGCGACGGCCATGGAGCACGCCCTGGGGCTCGGCACGCGCGACCCGCTGCTTGCGGTACACGCTCGCGCCATCGCGGCGGGTGCACCATGAGCGAGGTCGCGGTCTACGCCCGGCTGGGTGTCCATCACATCCTCGATCCCGCGGCGATCGATCATCTCCTGTTCGTGCTGGCTCTGGCCGCGGGATATCGGCTCTCCGAATGGCGGGATGCGCTGTGGGTCGTGAGCGCTTTCACCGTCGGGCATTCCATTACGCTGGCGCTCGCGAGCACCCATGCGCTCGTGCTGCCGGCGGACGCGATCGAGTTCTTGATCCCGCTTACCATCGTCGCCACGGGCATCGAGAATCTGGCCGGCGGACACCAAGCCCCGATCGGGCCCAGCCGGCTCTATCGGCCGATCCTGGCCGCGGTTTTCGGGCTGGTGCACGGTGCCGGCTTCGCGAACTACCTCCGTGGGCTTTCGCTCCAGTCCATCACGGTGCCGCTGCTGGGCTTCAATCTCGGCATCGAAGCTGGCCAACTCGTCGTGCTGGCAGCCTCCGCGCTAGGGCTGACGGCGGTGGACCGAATCGCGTCGCATCGGGTTCGGGTGATCGCGGTCTCGACCGTTGTGCTGCTGCTCGCGGCGCGGATGGCGGTCGCCCGGAGTCCGTGGCAGCCATGAGCGCTCCGATCGTCAGCGCGCTCCTTTGCTGCGCCGGGCTCCTCACTGCCCATCCGATGCACACCTCGGTCACCGAGCTCGACCACGACCCGGCGACACGACGCCTGACAGTGGTGGTCCGGGTGTTTGCCGACGATTTCACCGCCGCAACAGGCGGCGCGAGTGACTCACTGGCTGCCGGCTACCTTCGCCCGCGTCTCGAACTGATCGACCGCACCGGCCGGCCGATTGCGCTCCACTGGGAGCGGCTGGAGCATGCCGGCGATGCCCTGCTGCTTCACCTTCGCGGAACCGCCCCGGCCGGCCTCACTGGTGCCCGCCTTCGGCAGGCCGTCCTGTGCGAGCGGTTCAGCGATCAGGTCAACGTCGTGCGGATACGCGAGGGTAGACGTGTCGCGAGCCTGTTGTTCGTGCCGGGCGACGCGGCGAAGGAGCTGCCGTGAGGAGGCCCCCGAATGCTGCTTGTCCCCGCACGACTCCGGGGTATACACTTTGGGCGCTTTTTACGCCGCCCGGAGCCGGAGCCGTCTCAACGCATGGCCGATGCATAGCGGGTCGCAGTCCTCAGCCGCGGATGATCAGCTCGTTGCCCGCGCCGCATCGGGCGACGAGCGTGCGATGACGGATTTGTACGATCGGTACGGCAGCGTGGTGTACACTGTCGCGTACCGCGTCGTCGGCGAGCGCGCCGATGCCGAGGAAGTAGTGGTCGAGGCGTTCGCTCAGGCGTGGCGCGACGCAGGTCGCTATGAGCCTGGTCGCGGATCGGTCGCCGCGTGGCTCACCATGATCGCCCGAAGCCGCTCGCTGGATCTGGTCCGCGCGCGTGGCCGCCGCGACCGGCTCACGGCGAGCGCAGCGAGCGGCGAACCCGCCGCCGCGGCCGACCCGACTGCGAATCCCGCCGAGCGCACTGAGGACGACGAGCGTCGCCGGATGGTCCGCCAGGCGATCGAAGCGCTGTCACCTCCCCAGCGGCAGGCGATCGAGCTCGCCTTCTTCGAGGGGCTCTCTCAATCGGAGATCGCCACGCGCCTCAATGAGCCGCTCGGCACGGTCAAAACCCGCGTCCGGCTGGGCATGCAGAAACTTCGCGAGACGCTCCGGCCGTATTTTTTCGAGCGTGTGACATGAGCGCTCCGGACGACACCGCCCTCCGCGATCTGGCCGCCGCGTATGTGCTCGGCGCCCTCGGCCCCGAGGAAGTGCGGGCGTTCGAGGCGTTCCTGGCGGCCTCGCCGGAGGCCCGGCGCGAGGTGGACGAGTATCGCGAGACCGCAGCGCTGCTGGCGCTCGCGGGTGAGGAGCGCCGCCCGCCACCCGAGCTGCGAGCGCGGGTCCAGGCCGCGATCGCGGCCACCAGAGAGCGGCCGCTCGGGCTGGCCAGGCGGTCGCCCTGGGGACCGATCGCGTGGGTCGGCCTGGCAGCGGCCCTGCTCGCCGCGGTGGCCCTTGGGGCGCGTACCCGGAGCCTGAGCCGCGAGCTCAGCGCGCGTGACAGCACGATCGCCGAGCTCGAGCGGCGGGTGGACGAGCTGGGTCAAGGCGTGTTCGACCGTGACGCGATCCTCGCCGCGGTCCTATCGCGCAACGTGCGGCTGGCGCAACTCACCGCGAGCGGCGATCCCGATCCAGCGATCCAGATCTTCTGGGACAAGGCACGGAACACGGCGCTGGTAAATGCCATGGGCCTCAAGCCCGCGCCGCAGGGTCGGGTCTATCAGCTCTGGTGGATCCGCGACGGCAAGCCGGTGCCGTCGGTCACCTTCGATGTGGGGCACGATGGCGCCGGGCTGGTACGGGGAGTCAGCGTTCCCGCCGACGGCGAGCTGAGCGCGGCTGCGGTCACCCAGGAACCGTCCGGCGGATCGCAGCAGCCGACCACGCCGATCCTGCTGGTCGGACCGCTGCCGAAATCGTGACGATCATGACCATGAGCGGTGAACGGTAAGCGGTGAGCGGTTCCACGACCTGGATCTCGCGTTGCGGATTTCGCGGGTTGGGTGGATTCGGAGCGCTCCTGCTCACCGCTCACTGCTCACCGCTCACCGCACAAAAGCCGGAGGTCGAGCGCGAGCGGGACGAATTCGCCGGGTGGCTTGCCGCCGCACCCACATCTCCGCTGGCCGCGGTTGCCCTGGTCGCGATTGGGCCCGGCATCCGGCTCGGGCCTCCGGGGTCCGACATCCCGCTGGCGGGACTGGCTGAGCACCGCGTGGCTGAGCGAGGCGGTCGCATCACGCTCGAGGGCGCGGTCGCCAATCGGACTCTACCGCCCGGCCGGCCGGTGCCGCTGGGCGGCTACACCGTGGTCGCCGCCGGCCCGCCCGGGCGCGGCACGATCACGGCGTTCGCACCGCATCGCGCCGCATCGCCCAAACGTCCATCCTGGTACCCCTATGCCGACGCGGCGACGCTTCTCCTCACCTTGCGGCCGCCCGCCAAGCCCGGCGTAGTCCGCGTGCTCGCCGCCGATGGCGTGGAAGTCGAGGCCACTGAAGCGGGCACTGTCACCGTTCCGCTCGGCCGGTCGCCCGCTACACTCACCG
>DATAFP010000285.1:0-3628 GCA_036257415.1 Gemmatimonadales bacterium | reverse complement strand
TCATGCGTGCGACTCCGTTCAGTGATGCGCTCTCAATGTCGGCTGGCGGGGTTTGGTTCCCAGCAAGCAGAGACAAGAGGACAAGCGACAAGTGACAAGTGACAAGTGAGAGGAGACCAGCGACAGGCGGCTCTTCACTTGTCTCTTGTCTCCCGTCTCTCGTCCCTGCTCTGCCGATACTCGCAGTGGATGCACCGCTGGGCCGGGTCGTGGTCGAGCTTGGCGCAGAAGAGCCGCCCCCGGCTCCGCAGGTGGAGCTCGGCGGCGGCGAGCATGCCGAGCGGTGGCGCGGTGAAGTAGATCCAGAGCGCGGTCCAGTCGCCCGCCGCCGCGGCGGAGGCGAAGGTCCGAGCCGGATTCATGCTCATGCCGGAGAGCGGAGCCTCGAGCGTGATGTAGGTGGCGACCAGCGCACCCACGCAGAGCCCGGTAAGCCGTCCGTAGCGCGGGTGGCTGGAGACTCGAAGCACGACCGCCATCAGCAGGAAGGTGATCGCCAGCTCCGCCGCCCAGGCCGGGCCGATACCCGACGGTCCGGGTCGGGTGGCGGCGAAGTGGACCTTCTCGTGGGCGAGAGCGGGGCCCAGCACCGCCGCCGCCGCCAGCACGCCGCCCAGTCCTCCCAGAAACTGCGCGCCCATGTACCAGGCCGCATCCCGTGGCGCGATCCGGCCGAGCCGCAGGAACGTGAGCGTGGAGGCGGGATTGAAATGCGCACCGGACCGCCGGCCCCAGGGCGAGTAGATCAGCGCGACCGCCGTCGCACCCATGGCCAGCCCGATGAGGAACCGGCGAAGGAACGGGTCAGGGATTGCTCGATTGGCCGGCGAGCCGGGATGGTCCAGCAGCACCGTGAAGGCGCACGCCGAGATCATGAAAAGTCCGAGCAGCGCGGCCTCGATCAAATATTCGGGCCAATGTCCCGCAGTCACCCGCGCCGGCGCGTGCGGCTGGGCGTTGCTGGCCATCAGTCGTCCCCATCCTGCAGCACGGCGAGATCGAGCCGGAGGGCCTCGCCCACCGACCAGGCCTGGAACGGGCAGCCGCGCGGCGTGTGGGGCGGGTCGGCATCCGCGATCTCGGAGACATGCCCGAGCCCTCCGTCCTCGAGATGCCGGCGGAGCGGCGTAAGGAAGCGGGCCCGAGCCTCGCGACGGGCGGCTGGCGTATTGCCGCGCACCCGGACCCACGCCTCCACGAACGGTCCCAGCAGCCAGGGCCACACCGTCCCTTGGTGGTAGCTGCCGTCACGCTGCACCACGCCGCACTCGTAACGAGGGACGTAGCGCGGATCCGAGGGCGACAGGCCCCGGAGCCCGACCGGCGTGAGCAAATTGGTCTCGACCACGTCGACCACGCGGCGGGCGCGCTCGCGGTCGAGCAGCGCAAAGGGGAGTCCACCCACGGCGAAAATCTGGTTCGGCCTGAGCGACGCGTCGTACGCGCCCGGACGGTGATCGGGATCGGCCACATCGTTGAGCCAGCCCCATTCCTCGTTCCAGAACCGCTCGGCAAAGGCACCGAGCCCGTGCTCGTACACCTCGCGCCACTGGGGCTCCCACCCGCTCACGATTCGAAGCGCGTTGAGCCAGAGCGCCTGCACCTCCACCGGCTTCCCGATGCGCGGCGTGACGACCCAATCGCCCACCTTCGCGTCCATCCAGGTGAGCTGTACGCCCGGCTCCCCGGCCGACAGCAGGCCGTCGCCGTCGAGGTGGATGCGGTGGCGGGTGCCCGCAGCGTAGCCGGCCACGATCGCCTGGCACGCCGCCTGAAGCCGGATGCAGTCGCTCCGCTTGGCTCCGGTCCGCCCCCGCCCGTTCCCGCCTGCTCTCGCGAGATACTCGTGCACCGCCACGACGTACCAGAGGGCGGCATCCACCGAGTTGAACTCGGGCGCGTCGCCCGCGTCGGTGAACCGGTTCGGCAGCATGCCTTCGGATACCTGGCCCGACCATTCCAGCAGGATCTCCCGGGCTTCGGCCAGGCGTCCGGTCGCGAGACACAGGCCGCGAAGCGCGATGAACGTATCGCGCCCCCAATCGCCGAACCACGGATAGCCTGCGATGATCGTCCTGCCCGCGCCGCGCCGAACGATGTAGGCATCGCCCGCCCGCTCGAGCGGCGTCGCGAACGTCTTCCGGCGCCGGGACTCCGCCGTGCGGTACCTCGCGACGATGATGGTCGCGTCGTCACCCGCGCGCGCCACGGTGTCGGGATCGCTGGTCAGCACCAGACACGCGTCCCCGGCGGCAAGGTCCCAGCTGAACACCCCGGGCGCAGCAAGGTCCTCAACGAAGTCGAGGCCTCGCGCCTGCTCCTCGGCGTAGTGGAAGCCGCGGTACCACTCGGCCTTCTGCTCGTAGCTGCCGTTCGCGAGTGCCGTCACCGCGGGGGCGTTGCCGTAGGTTTGCCACCGGACACGGCCGGAACCGGTCTCGGCTGCGAAGCGAAGACCGGGGTTCTCGCGTTGCAACGAGTGGAAGTCACGCCCCGACAGGAACGGGCGGACGCACAGCCGTCGCCTCCCGAGCTGGCCGGCCGGCTCTCCGTCGGCGAGGCGCCAGGCAAGCATCACGGCGCTCACGCCTCGTGGCACGAAGACCTCGTGCTCGATTCGAGTACCGTCGGCAAGCCGATAGACCCAACAGGGCCAGGGCTCGTAGGCGAAGGATTCGATCGGCGCACCCGTGGTCACCACGTCGGGCGCGTACCGCTGGCGCGAAAGAAATTCCGTCGGTTCAACCCACGCGTCGAGACCGTTCACCAGCACCATCCGCCCGCTGGGCGGCACTGTGGCCGACAACAGCAGCGCGTGATAGCGCCGGGTTCGAACGCCGGCCACGGTTCCGGACCCGAATCCACCGAGTCCGTCGGCCTCGAGCCATTCGTCGAGGCGAAGGCCATCCGACTGCGCGCTCATCGGCCGCTGAGGGCGGGTGCCGGTGTCCGCCGCCCTGGCTCTGACCGCACGGTCCGACGCATCCGCGCCGTGTCTTCGATCGAGCGGAGCACGAGCGCGGTCCAGCCGGTCTGGTGGCTCGCCCCTATCCCGCGGCCGGTCTCGCCGTGGAAATACTCATGGAACAGCACGAGATCCTTCCAGTGCGGATCGTTGGCATAGCGGGGGTCGCCCCCATGACAGGGACGATGCCCGTCGGCGCCGGGCAGAAACAGCGAGGCCAGCCGCCGGGCCAGCTCCTGCGCCGCCTGAGCGAGATTCATTCGCTGGCCCGACCCCGCGGGACACTCGACCGTGAGATCGTCGCCGTAGAAATGGTGGTAGCGCTCGAGGGCTTCGAGAACGAGGTAGTTGATCGGAAACCAGACCGGGCCCCGCCAATTCGAGTTGCCGCCGAAGAGGCCGGTATTGCTCTCGCCGGGTACGTAGTCCACTGCATAGGTACTGCCGCCGGCATCGAACACGTATGGGCGGTCGCCGTGCACCCGCGATACCGACCGGATACCGTGCGGGCTCAGGAATTCGCTCTCACTGAGGAGGTAGCCCAGCACACGCTCGAGCCGTTCCCGCGACGGGATCGACAGCAGTCGGTGCACGCATTCCTCACCCATTTTCGGCTGCATGCAGGCGATGTGGCGCGCCAGGTCCGGCCGGTTTTCCAGGAAC
>DATAFP010000275.1:0-2529 GCA_036257415.1 Gemmatimonadales bacterium | reverse complement strand
AACTTCACCGAAATCCCGCGCTTCTTGAGCTGGTCGTACAGCTCCCGCACCTTGTGCTGCGCCTGGGCCACCGCCATGCCGTAGCCGGGGATGATCACCACCGAGTTTGCCTGCTCCAGGACTTGGGCACCGCCTTCGATCGTCTCGGACTTGTAGACCTTCTCTTCGCCGCCCGCCTTCGTCTGCTGCACCTGGCCGAAGGCACCGAACAGCACGTTGGTGAACGACCGGTTCATCGCCTTACACATGATGATCGCGAGGATCAACCCGCTCGAGCCGTCGAGGGCGCCGGCCGTGATCAGGAGCTTGTTGTCGAGCACGAACCCCATCGCCACGGCCGAGAGGCCCGCGTAGCTGTTGAGGATCGAGATCACCGTCGGCATGTCCGCGCCGCCGATCGGGATGATGAGCAGCACACCGAAGAGCAGCGCGAACGCGATGATCATTGCGAACGCGAAAGGCGCCCACGGGGCGGTCGGCTGGAGGACTATGGCGGCTCCCAGCAGGAGCGCGGTCCCCAGCAGCGCGACATTGGTGACGTTCTGCAGCGGATAGGTCACCGGCCGCTGGGGAATCCACTTGATCTCCTGCAGCTTCCCCGCCGCCATCAAGCTCCCGGTGAAGGTGAGAAAGCCGAGCAGGATCTCGGCAATGATGGCGAAGGTGCGGAACCCGGTCAGTTGCCCGGAGCCCTCGCTGAGCCAGAGGTAGTACTTGGCCGTCCCCACCAACCCTGCGGCGAGCCCGCCGAATGCGTGAGACAGCGCGGTCCGCTGGGGCACGGCCGTCAGGGGGACTCGGGAGAGCGGCACCCCAACGGCGAACCCCGCGACGACGGCGACCACGATCCAAAGGTGGTGCACAACCTGGGGCTGGGCCCAGGTCGCCACGACTGCGAGGACCATGCCCGCGACACCGGCGTAGACTGCCCGGCGGGCGGTCGCCGGCGCGTTCATCCAGTGGAGCGCGAAGACGAAGAGCGCCGTCGCGACCAGGTACGCGAACTGGACCAGGCCGGCGATCACTGGCGGGGGCCCTCGATCGCCTTGGTCTCGGTCTTGAACATCTTGAGCATTCGCTCGGTGATGAGGAATCCGCTCACGATGTTCGTCATGGAGGCGAAGACGGCGATAGCGCCGAGTACCCGCGTCCCCACGGGGTAGTCGGGCCCCGCGACGAGAATAGCCCCCACGACGGCGATCGCGGAGATCGCGTTGGTGATCGACATCAGAGGCGTGTAGAGCAGCCGGGAGACCCGACGGATCACGCCCAGACCGATGAACGTCGCAAGCATGAAGACGAAGAGCTGGGACCAGAGATCCACCTGGGGCGCCGCCTCGGCGGGCGCGATGGGAGTGATCATGCGGCACCTTTCTGCAGGGCGTCACGGGTGCGGGCGTGCCGCACCTCGCCGTCGTGCGTGATGAGCGCGCCCTGCTGGATGTCGTCCCCGAGGTCGAGGTTGAAGGCCTTGTCCTTGGTGAACGCCAGCACGAAGGCGGTGAGGTTCCGGGAAAAGAGGAGACTCGCGTGCAGGGGCATGGACGAGGGGAGGTTGAGCGGGGCGAGGATCGTTACGCCATTGGCCTGCACCGTTTCGCCCGGGCGCGAGAGCTCGCAGTTCCCCCCACCCTCGGCCGCGAGGTCAACGATCACGGCCCCGGGCCGCATGGACTCGACCATCGCGGCGGTGATCAGGCGAGGCGCGAATACCCCTCCGATGAGTGCCGTGGTGACGACCACGTCCACCTGGGCACACTGGGCGGCGAGGATCTCCCGCTGCCGGGCCTTGTCCTCCTCGGAGAGCTCTTTGGCATAGCCGCCGCCGGCCGCGGCGCTCTCGGCGAGCTCGATGCCGACGTACTTCCCGCCGACGCTCTCGATCTGCTCCTTCACCTCCGGCCGTACGTCGGTCGCCGTGACGTGAGCGCCGAGCCGCTTGGCAGTGGCAATCGCCTGCAGCCCGGCCACGCCGGCGCCGATGACGAACACCTTGGCCGGTGGAACCATGCCCGCGGCGGTCATGAACATGGGGAAGTACTTGTTGAGCTCGGCGGCGGCCAGCAGCACCCCCTTGTAGCCCGCGATGTTCGCCATCGAGGAGAGGGTATCCATCGACTGCGCCCGCGTGGTGCGCGGGATGGCATCGGTGGAAAACGAAGTGATCCGGTGATCGGCGAGCGCGCGCACCGCCGCCGTGTTGCGGAGCGGCATCAGCGATCCGAGATAGATCGCGCCCGCGCGAAGCCAGCCTACTTCGTCCCGGGCGGGCGGGCCGACCTTGAGAAGGAGATCGGACGACCCGACGAGCGCGGCGCGCTCCGATTCGACGGCGGCACCCGCTTCCCTGTAGGCCGCGTCGGCGTAGCCGGCGTCTACGCCGGCACCGGCCTCGATCGCGACCTCATAGCCGGCCTGGACGAGCTTCTTGCAGGACTCAGGCACCAACGCGACTCGCCGCTCGCCGGGGGCGGTCTCTTGAGGCACTCCGATGCGCATCGGAACTCCGCGTCACGAAGGGGCTACCCA
>DATAFP010000268.1:0-7999 GCA_036257415.1 Gemmatimonadales bacterium | reverse complement strand
AAGGTGAAACGAGTGGTCCTCGAGCACCCCGCCCCGGTCGGCTGCGGCGGGATAGCGTAACCACACTCCTTCCATGGTGAGGGCCCGCCCCGCGGGCGCCCGCGGCGGTAGGCGCACCGGGTCCGCAGGCGAGACAATGGCCGGCTGGGCCCGAAACAGCTCGTTGATCCTCGCCATCGAGGCCGCGCCGCGCTGCACTAGGTTCACCGCCCAGCCCAACGCGATCATCGGCCAGACCAGCATCGCCAGATACACCCCGAACGCCACGAAGGCACCCACGGTCACGGCGCCGGCCATCACCAGCCGTCCGCCGACGTACAAGATCGTCAGACCGCCAAGCCCGCCCAACACCGTGAGCAGGGGATAGAAGATGCCCTGGACCCGGGCCAGTGCGAGGTTTCGATGCCGGTATTCCGCGTTCAATTCGCGAAAGGCATCGGTCTCGGCACGTTCCTGCCGGTAGGCGCGGACGACCCTTACCCCGCTCACATTTTCGTGCACGAACGACGAGATGTCGCCGAACTTGTTCTGGATCTCGAGGGTTCGCCGGTGAATCCGGTTGCCGAGGACGATCATCGCGAACGGCAAGGCGGCGAGCGGCAGGAGCGAGAGTGCGGCCAGGAGCCAACTTATCCGGACCATGGCTGGTACGATTAATGCCGTGCGTATTATCGTGTCTAATACGTACATGAGCGCGGGCCCGGCGACCATGCGAACCGCCAGCAGGTCGTTCGTTGTGCGCGCCATCACGTCGCCAGTGGGGTACCGGTCGTGAAATTCGGCGGACACTCCCTGGACGTGGTCGAAGAGGTCGTTACGAAGGTCGGTTTCGATGCGGCGGCTGGCGCTATTCAGGATCTGCCGCATGAAGTACCGCGCCACGCCCCCGGCGAGCGCGACGGCCACGAGCAGCAGCGCAAAACCCCGGACCGCGCTGAATGGCGCGCCGGTGCGCACCGCGTCGATTCCGTGCTCCAGATACCGGGGGGTGCGGACGTTCAGGGCATTGGAGACAACAACCATGGCCAGTCCGGCAGCCATGGCGAGACGATAGGGCCGGAGATAAGGAAGCAGCGCTCGGAGCTCACGCATGTGGCTGCAATGTCACCGAGAGGCGACACCCGAGCAAGCTACACCAAGGAGGCTTTGATGACGTCGAGAACCCTGCTGGTGACCCTCGCGCTTGGCGCGCTGGCGGCATGCGGCGGCGACAAGAAGGAGAACGTCGCCGCGGCCGACAGTCTGAGCCGCGATCTCCAGCTCGCTCCGGTCGATTCCACCGCGCCGCTGAACGATCAGCCCGCGGCCGCCCCGGCGCCGGAGCCCACGCCGCCGGCCCCCAAGCCGGCGGCCCCGAAGCCGAAGCCCAAGCCGACACCGGCACCCGCGGGGCCGGCCCCTGCCGCCAAGCCGGCTGCGCCGGCCTCGCTGGCGTCAGGAACAGTCATCCCGGCAACGATGAACGATTCTATCAGCTCACGCCGGAACAAGGCCGGTGAGACCGTCACGGCCAAGACCATCGCGGACATCAAGGACGCGAGCGGTCGCACGGTGATTCCGGCCGGCTCGACGATCAAGATGACTATCACGGCCATCAAGGAGTCGGAGAACAAGAGCGACAAGACCGGCACCCTGACGCTGAGCGTCGCCGACATCACCGTCAACGGCAAGACCTATGGCCTGAGCGCGTCGATCGACTCGGTGTCGCGGTCGCTGAAGGGTCGCGGTACCAACGAAGGTGACATCGCCAAGGTCGGTGCCGGCACCGCGATCGGCGCGGTGGTGGGCCGAGTGATCGGCGGCAGCACCAAGGGTGCCGTGATCGGCGGCGTCATCGGCGGCGCGGTCGGTACCCAGCGGGCCGTCGAAACGAAGGACCGGGATGTGGTCGTGCCGGCCGGTTCGCGCATCATCTTCACGCTTACTCAGCCGTTCACGCCCGCGACAACCTAGCTCCAGCGCGGCGCGGCAAGCTCCAAAGGGGAAGGGTTTCGGCGAGCAGCCGGAGCCCTTTTCCTTTGTCGGCACCGGGCGGAATTATCCGCACCCTCGCGCATGGTAGCGGTTGCTCCCCGGCTCCGAGCGGGCTTCATTTTCGCCATGCCCGACGACTTTCTCGACGCGCGGCTCACCGAGCAGCGCAATCCGCGCACGGCTGCCATCGATGTCGCGTCGGCCCTCGAGATCGCGAATCTCATTGCCGCTGAAGACGCCGGGGTCCCCGCTGCCGTCGCTCAGGCCAGCGGGGAGATCGCCGGCGTGATTGCCATGGTGGAGTCGGCGTTTCGCGGCGGCGGCCGGCTGGTCTACGTCGGTGCGGGCACCAGCGGCCGGCTCGGCGTGCTTGACGCCGCGGAGTGCCCGCCGACGTTCGGAACCCCGCCCGAGATGGTCGTGGCGGTCATCGCGGGTGGCGCTCCAGCGCTCGTGCGCTCGATCGAAGGGGCCGAAGACGACGTGAACGCCGGCATCGCCGCCATGGATGAGCGGCGCGTGAGCGGGACCGACGTCGTGGTCGGCATCGCTGCGAGTGGCACCACACCCTACGTTCGGGCGGCGCTGGGACGGGCGCAGGCGCTGGGTGCCCGCACCGCGCTGGTGACCTGCTCCGAGCCGCCCGCGTTGCTGCGAGAAACCTGCGACGCCGTCGTCTTCGTGCCGGTGGGGCCGGAGGTCGTGACCGGGTCCACCCGGATGAAGGCGGGCACGGCCACGAAGCTGGTGCTCAACACCATCACCACCGGCGCCATGATCCGGCTCGGCAAGACCTACGGCAACCTGATGGTCGACCTCCGTGCCTGGAACGACAAGCTCGTGGACCGAAGCCGCCGCATCATCATGGAGACCACCGGTCTTGATCGGCACGAGGCCGACGAGGTCATCACCCGTGCGGACGGGCAGGTGAAGCGCGCCATCGTCATGGCCCGGCGGGGCGTCTCGCGGGATGAGGCAGACCGACTGCTGGTGGAGCATCACGGTCGGCTCCGCAACATCGTTGGCGACCCGCCCCCGGTGAGACAGCTGTGAGCGAGCGGCCGACGCTCGCCGTCGGGCTCATGTCCGGCACCTCACTCGATGGGATGGACGCCGTCGTCGTGCGGCTCGCCGGGCCAACCCACGTCGATCTGCTCGGCTTCGTCACCCGCCCGTATCAGGCAGCGGAGCGGGAGATGATCGCGGCCGCGCTGGCCGGCGGTTCGCCCCGTGACTTCGCCGCACTCCACGTCCGCCTGGGACAATGGGCGGCCGAAGCGGTGCACCAGGCGTTGGCGGCGGCGCACACCCGGGCCTCCGAGCTCGCCTTCATCGCCTTTCCGGGCCAGACCGTGTGGCACGAGCCGCCGCTGGTCACCTGGCAGCTCGGCGAGCCCGCGGTGCTCGCGGAACAGTTCGGCGTGCGGGTGGTCAGCAATTTCCGCGCACGCGACGTGGCCGCCGGAGGGCAGGGTGCGCCGCTGGTTCCCATCGCCGACGTGCTCCTGTTCGGCGCGGCCGATGCGCCCCGCGTGCTGCTCAACATCGGCGGTATGGCCAACTTCACTTACGTGTCGCGCCGGGGCGACGAACAAGGTGCGCTGGCATTGGACACTGGGCCGGGCATGGCGGTGATCGACGCCGTCGCGCGGCTGGTGGATCCCGCCAGCAGCTTCGACAAGGACGGCACCATCGCGGCTCGGGGTCGGCCCGACGAAGCGGTGCTGAGCGAGCTGCTGGCCGATCCGTTCTTTTCCGCCCCACCACCCCGGAGCACGGGCCGCGAACACTTCGGCGAGCCGTTCGCCCGCCGCCTGCACCAGCGCGTGCCGGGGCCTGATGGTGTCGCAACGGCGGTGGAGCTCACCGCGCGGTCCATCGCACGCGCGCTCGGTGACTGGGTTCGAGGCCAGCCCGAGGTAGTGGTCTCAGGGGGCGGCGCTCATCATCCCGGCGTGATGCGTTCGCTCGGCGGCGCGCTGGGCAACGGTGGCGGCGCCACTCGGCTCCGCCGCTTCGACGATCTCTTCTTCCCCGGCGACGCGAAGGAGGCGGTCGCTTTCGCATTGCTAGGCTACCTGACGATTCACGGCCAGCCAGGAAATCTCGTCGCTGCCACCGGCGCGGCGGGGCCGCGTGTACTCGGCGCCGTCACCCCGGCATGACCGGCATGGATGTCGGCCGCCTCATCATGCCCGCGCTTCGCTGGCGCGAGAACGGCGGCTACGCCCACGAGCACCAGTCGTTCAACGCCGCGCTGGAGCAGGGGGCTGGCGGCTTCATCATCTTCGGCGGCCCGGCCTTCATGGCCCAGGCGCTCGCGACCGACCTGGTGCGTCGCGCAGGCCGCCCGCTGCTCATCGCGTCCGACCTCGAGCGGGGGGCCGGACAGCAGTTCGAAGGCCTCACCGAGCTGCCGCCCCCCGCCGCCCTCGCCTCTCTGGGCGATCTCGAACTGGTTCGATGGGCGGGCGCCGTCACCGGTGCAGAGGCCCGCTCGATCGGCGTGAACTGGGTTTTCGCCCCGGTAGCCGATCTCGACCTGCTCCCGGAGAATCCCATCGTCCAGACCAGGTCGTTCGGCCCCGATCCGGCGGAGGTGTCGCACTGCGTGCGGGCCTGGATCGAAGGCTGTAGCTCGGTGCACGCCCTCTCATGCGTGAAGCACTGGCCCGGTCACGGCCGCACCGCCACTGACTCGCACGCGGGTCTGCCGATCGTCCCCACCGATGGCGCCGAGCTTCGCGACACCGACCTTGCTCCATTCGCTGCCGCCATTGCTGCGGGCGCCGACGCGGTCATGACCGCCCACGTCGCCTATCCTGCACTGGATCCGTCGGGACTGCCGGCCACGCGATCGCCCGCGCTGATGCAGGTGTTGCGTCGCGAGCTGCGGTTCGGCGGATTGGTGATCACCGATGCCCTCATCATGGACGGCGCCACTGCTGGAGCAGATGAGGGGCAGGCGGTGGTGGAGGCGGTGCGTGCTGGGGTGGATCTGCTGCTCTACCCGTCCAACCCGAAGGCGGTCCGGGAGGCGCTCGACCGAGCGATCGCCGACGGCTCGCTGCCCCGCGCGCGAGTAGGCGATGCCCTTCGCCGATACGTCCACGCCCTCGAGCTCACCCGACGTCCGTTCGTGGCGTCGCCGCGCGGGCCCTATGAATCCGCCGCTCACGTGGCGGACGCGCTCCTCGATCGGGGGCTCCTGCGCGGAGCGGTGCGGCAGCTGCGCACGCCGCTCCAGGTGACGGTGATCGATGACGACCTCGGCGGCTCCTACGCGCCGAGTCCGAGCAGCTACGTCGCTGCCGAGTTGGAAACTCGAGGCTTGGCCGGTCTCGGCGGCTCGAAACTGCTGCTCGCCTTCGCGGAGCCGCGTGCCTGGAAGGGGCGAAGCGGGTTCAGCGCCGCCTCGCGCGCCGCGCTCGCGCGCGAGGCTCCCGACGCCAGGCTCGTCGTCCTTTTCGGTCATCCGCGACTCGTGGCTGAGATTCCCGAAGGTCCGCCGGTGCTCCTCGCGTGGCACCGGCAGAAGCTCATGCAGGATGCGGTTGCTCGCTGGGTGGCGGCACGCGCTTGATGCGGGGGAGGAACGCGTAAGCCGGGAACGCCAGAAAGAAGGTCAGAAGGAAATACGAACCGTAGCCCAGTGCTTCGGCGGCGGGGCCCGCAGCCTTGGCCGCCACGCTACGGGTAAGCGCGAGCAAGGCAGAGAGTAGCGCGAACTGGGTCGCCGCAAACCGCTTCTCGCATACCGACATGAGGTACGCCAGGAACGCCGCCGTGCCCATCCCCGCGGCAAAGCTCTCGAACAGCGCCGCCGCGAAGATCGTCGTCACCGATCCTGCCGACGTCGCCACCCACCAGTACCCCAACGCCGAGAACGCCTGCACCAGCCCGAGCATCCAGAGCGACCGGAAGATCCCATAGCGCGTCGTGAACAGCCCGCCGACTGACGCGCCGGCGAGCGTCGCGAGCACCCGCCCGAGCGTGAGGTTCTTCCCGATGGTCTCGAGCGACAGCCCGCGATCCACCCAGAACGGGCGCATGATGGGCTCGAGCGCCGCGATGTCGAGCTTGAATAGGAGGGCGAACACGACGACGGCCCAGATGCCCGGACGTCGAAACAAAGCCCGGAGCGGTTCCCAGATCGAGGTCTTGGCCGCATCGCCCCGTCCGGCATCGGGGAGGAACAGGGACGCGAGTGCGAGCACGCCGAGCGTCACGGCGCCCGCGGCGAAGCTGGTCCCCCAGTCGGTGCGTCCCGCCAGCCAGATCAGCGCCCCGCCCGCGATGAACATCGCCACCCGGTAGCTGGTGATCCGAACCGCGTTCGCCACGCCGAGCTCGCGGGTCTCCATCGATTCGATGGTGTACGCGTCGATCGCCACGTCCTGCGTGGCCGACAGCGTCACCATCAGGAACAAGAGCACCCAGAACCCCGGTCCGATGTCGCCCGCGTCCAGCGTCGCAAGCGCAATCGTCAGCGAGGCCAGCAGCGCGAGACACGCCGTGATCCAGTGCCGGCGCCTGCCGAGCCGATCAACGGCCGGCGCCCAGAAAAACTTGAATGACCACGGCAGCGTGATTGCCGTAACGTCGGCGACCTGCTCGAGGCTGGCCCCGATGCTGCGGAGGTAGATCGGAACGGTTTCGTTGACGAGGCCGAACGGAAAGCCGGATGCGAATGCGATCGCGCCGACCCAGGCGAGCCGTACGCCGAGTGGTCGCGTGGGCGCCGCGGCCGCCTCGGACGGCGCGGTCAGGGCGAGGTCCCGGCGCCGCAGCGCGCGACGAGCAGAAGCAGGCTCACCGCGATGAGACCGACCACCAGTCCGAGAGGCAGCGCGCTCCGCTTGGGCGGATCAACACATTCGGGCGGTTTTGGCTCGGGCACCGGTGCGGGAACGGGTGCGGGAAGCGGTCGAAACGGCGGGAAATTATCGGTGGCATGGGTGGCCGAATCCGGCACCTCGTACTCCTGATACCCGACGTCGCTCGCGTCGCCCGGCTCGTCCAGCCCGTCGCCTTCGAACCGCGCGATCACCACGGTGATGTTGTCGGGCCCGCCGCGGCCGTTGGCCAGGTCGATCAGCGCGCTGCAGGCGGAGGAAAGATCCGCGTTCTCACGCAGCAGATCGCCGATCTCATCGCGCCGGACCAGGCTCGACAATCCGTCAGAGCAGATCACCAACGTGTCGCCTCGGCGGAGCGGTTGATAGGTGAGGTCGACTTTCACCTTGGGGTCGGGGCCCAGCGCCTGGAGAATGATGTTGCGGCGCTCGCTCTGCTCCGCCTCCTCCTCGGTCAGCTCGCCGGCATCCACCAGCCGCTGCATCAGGGACTGATCCTTGGTCAGCTGGATGACCTCGCCGTCCCGTGCCAGATAACCCCTGCTGTCACCGATCTGCGCCAGCCAGAGCCCGGTGCCGTACACGCCCGCGACCGTGGCGGTGGTCCCCATGCCGCGCACCTCGGCATGCTGCTTCGCGTAGTCGTGGATCTGCTGATTGGCCTTCTCGAGGGCCTCGCGCATCCGGAACGCGAAGCGCTCCTCGGAGGTGTCGGCGTCGACCGCCCAGACGGATGAGAGATGGCGGTACACGAGGTCCACCGCCATCTGGCTGGCAAGCTCACCGGCCGCGGCACCACCCATTCCGTCGGCCACCATGAACAGCGAGCCCCGCGGCCCTATGGCGTGGTCGCGGACCTCCGGCTGAAGGCTGGCATGTCCGCTGCTCAGATCGGCGACGAGGAACGTGTCCTCGTTGTGGTCGCGGGTCCGGCCGAGGTCGGTCTTGGCGAAGACGCTTACGCGCACCGGACCTGAGGTCACGTACGCCTCATGCGAGATAGAGAAGTGGGCGACAATCTAGGCCGCGTCACCGGGAGCGTCAACTTTGTCTTGGCGTAAGTGAAGGTGGCCGTGTACCTTGCAGACATGCCTCTCGGCCGAGCCCTGCGCGGCGCACCGCTGGTCGCCGCAGCATTCGCCTGCGCCCGGCCCGGGGGCGGCGCACCC
>DATAFP010000234.1:0-30877 GCA_036257415.1 Gemmatimonadales bacterium | reverse complement strand
TCCTAACGCGCTTCCAGGTGGCATTCTGACGACGCTGGACCCACCGCACGATGTGGAGGAGTTGGGATATGTGCCGGATCAACCGCAGCTCGGGCGGCAGTGGCCGGGCGCGCGTCGTCTTCGCCCTCGCGGTCACGATTGCCTCGCTGTCGTGCACTCAGCAGCGGGGCGCGTCGCAACGGGTTGACCTGCTGAATGTTTCGTACGATCCCACGCGCGAGCTCTATGAGGACGTCAATCCCGCGTTTGCGGCCAAATGGAAGGCGCAAACCGGCCGGGACGTGGCCATCCGCCAATCGCACGGCGGCTCGGGCAAGCAGGCGCGCGCTGTCATCGACGGACTGCAGGCAGACGTGGTCACGCTCGCACTGGCGTACGACATCGACGAGATTGCAGCGCGCTCCGGCCTCATTGCGAAGGGCTGGCAATCCCGCCTTCCCGACAACAGCGCGCCGTACACCTCCACGATCGTGCTCCTCGTGCGCAAGGGTAATCCCAAGAAGATCAAGGACTGGGACGACCTGGTCCGGCCGGGAATCACGGTGATCACGCCGAATCCCAAGACGAGCGGCGGCGCCCGGTGGAACTATCTCGCCGCTTGGGGTTACGCGCTGCGCCGCCCTGGTGGGGATGAAGCCGCCGCGCGCGATTTCGTCACCAAGCTTTACGGCAACGTTACCGTCCTCGACGCCGGCGCACGCGGCTCGACCACCACGTTTGTCGAACGGGGCATCGGCGACGTATTGATCGGCTGGGAAAACGAGGCGCTCCTCGCGAGTCACGAGCTCGGGGCCAACAAGTTCGAGATCGTGGTACCCTCGGTCAGCATCTTGGCGGAACCATCAGTCGCCGTCGTGGATCGGGTGGTCGACAAGCGCGGTACCAGAGCGGTCGCCCAGGCCTATCTCGAGTTTCTCGGTTCTGAGGAAGGACAGGAGCTCTCAGCGAAACATTACTATCGGCCGCGCTCGGCGGCGGTCGCCGCCAAGTACGCCAAGCAGTTTCCTCGACTCGAGCTCTTCACGGTCGACGAGGTGTTCGGCGGGTGGCAGAAGGCGCAGGCGACGCACTTCGCTGACGGCGGAATGTTCGATCAAGTCTTTCAAGCTGGTCGGGCGTGAGCGAGCGGAAAAGCAGCATCCTCCCCGGCCTCGGGGTTTCTCTCGGCATAACGCTGACCTATCTAGCGCTGGTCGTTCTAATTCCACTGTCGACCACGTTCGTCCGTAGCAGCACACTGGGCTGGGAGGCGTTCAGAAGCGCGGTCACGGCGCCGCGGGTCGTAGCGTCGTACCGGCTAAGCTTCGGTGCCTCGCTTGCAGCTGCCGCGATCAACGCGATCTTTGGGGTACTAGCCGCCTGGGTATTGACCCGTTACCGCTTTCCGGGGCGGCGCATCGTCGACGCTCTGGTAGATCTCCCATTCGCGCTGCCAACGGCGGTGGCGGGGATCGCGCTCACCACCCTGTACACCAAGAACGGGTGGATGGGGTCCGAGCTCGCGCCGCTCGGCATCACCGTCGCGTTCACGCAACTGGGGGTGATCGTGGCACTCACGTTCATCGGGCTGCCGTATGTCGTCCGGACGGTACAGCCCGTGCTGCAGGATCTTGAATACGACATCGAGGAGGCCGCGGCCAGCCTCGGCGCCACACGGTGGCAGACCTTTCGGCGCGTCTTGCTCCCCGCGCTTGCGCCAGCCATCGCCACGGGCTTTGCCCTGGCTTTCGCGCGCGCGATTGGTGAATACGGCTCGGTAGTGTTCATATCCGGCAACCTGCCGTTCCGCACCGAGATCACGCCTCTGCTCATCATGACCAAGCTGGAGCAGTACGACTACGCCGGGGCCACTGCGCTGGCGGTGGTGATGCTGATCGCATCGTTCGTGCTGCTCCTTCTCATCAACTTCCTGCAGTGGCTCGCTCGCCGACGTGCCGCCGCATGAACAGAATCTTATGACGGCACATGCCGAGAGTCTGCGGGCTGGGGCCGGTCCGATCGCCGAGCCACGGCTGATCCGGTGGATGCTCACGGCGATCGCGCTGGGGTTTCTCGCCACATTCCTCGTGCTGCCGCTCGTGGTGGTCTTCAGCCAGGCGTTCGCACAAGGGTGGCGGGCCTATGTCGAAGCGCTGATGGACCCCGATGCGTTGGCGGCGATCCGGCTGACGCTCATGGCGGCGCTCATTGCCGTCCCGTTGAACGTGATTTTCGGGGTGGCTGCCGCCTGGGCGATTGCGAAGTTCTCCTTTCCCGGGCGGAGCATTCTGATCACGTTGATCGACCTTCCATTCGCGGTGTCGCCCGTGATTGCCGGGATGCTGTTCGTGCTGCTGTTCGGGGCGCAAGGGTGGCTGGGGCCGTGGCTCGCCGAGCGGGACCTGCAGATCATTTTCGCCCGCCCGGGCATCATCCTGGCCACGCTCTTCGTTACGTTCCCCTTCGTGGCTCGCGAGTTGATCCCGCTCATGGAGGAGCAGGGAACGGAGGACGAGGAAGCCGCGATCGTGCTCGGCGCAAGTGGGTGGCAGATGTTCTGGCGGGTCACCCTCCCGAACATCAAGTGGGGCCTGCTTTACGGAGTGATTCTGTGCAATGCGCGCGCTATGGGCGAATTCGGCGCCGTCTCCGTCGTGTCAGGACATATTCGCGGCGTAACCAATACAATGCCGTTGCACATCGAGATTCTATACAACGAGTACCAGTTCGCCGCCGCGTTCGCTGTTGCATCGATGCTTGCCCTGCTTGCCCTGGTGACGCTGGTTCTCAAGACCATCGTCGAGTGGAGGTTAGGTCCTCCGGTGTGATCCAGGTCACGGCTGGTCCGCACCGTCCGGCCGACCTTCCCACTTCGTTCCTTGATCGCTTCGTTTTCAGGAACCTGTGCCATGAACAGCAGTGGCTGAGCCACGGAGTACCACAGACCGGAGACGCGGAACCGTGGTCGTCGGGCTCTTTCCCGATCCGGATGCCGCCGAGCGTGGTGTTCGCGCGCTCAACTCCGCGGGATTCGGTCGGGAGCTGATCGGCATCGCTATGCGACAGCGGACGGCGGACGGGGATCTGTTGCGCGAAACCGGAGGCAGCCGAGCCGCACAGGGTGCGGTGGCGGGGGCGCTGGGCGGCGGCATCCTGGGCGGTGTGGTCGGCCTGCTCGTCGGTGTCGGCGTCCTGGTCATCCCTGGCATCGGGCCGGTGGTTGCCGGCGGCGCCCTGGCAGCCCTTGGCGTGGCCGGCGGCACGGCCATGGCGGGGGCCGGCATCGGCGCCGCGTCTGGAGGCTTGGTAGGGACGCTGATCGGGATGGGGATTCCGGAACACGAGGCGCGGCGATTCGGCCGCGGCTTCGAGCAGGGTGGCGCGCTCATTACGGTGCGGGCCGGCGGTCGCGCGCCGGAGGCTTTGATGCTCCTGCGGGCGAACGGCGCTGATGTGGGTCCCACCGAGATCGTGGAGGCGCTGGAGCAGTTCGGCCCGTACGAGGGGCCTGAACGGAGAGACCAGCTGCAGTCCGACCGCCGCCGCGGCGACGTGCAGCGGGCCTGACACGCAGCGAAACGCGGGAGCGCATCATGGCCAAGAACGTGAGTCGCGAGTTCGCGACGATGGACGACGACAAGCGGCGCCAGTTTGCGCTCGAGCATCCCGACCGCGCGCACGATGAGGTGGAAGGCGAGGCGGCCGCCGAATGACGCCGGATGAAAGGGAGAACGGAATCGATCGTCGAGTGACACCCCGCCCGCCCCGACTCTGGGAAAAGGTTCGGGACAATGTGCGCCACCTCCAGAAACGCATGGCGCGCGAAGGCGAGCGGCTGCGCGTCAATCGGTCGCTCGGACGCCGGGTGTCACGTCAGGTGATCAGTCCGGACGACGGCTTGATTCTCGAGCCCGGCGACCTGGTGACTCCGTCGGCGGTGGATCGCGCCCGGGAGTCCGGCGTGCTCGAGGTCCTGCTCGACGCAGTGGACGACGAGGCCGACGACCCGACCCGGTGAGGTATGCGGGTGGTGTGATGCGACTCACCGCGATCACCACTGGCTCCCGCGACGTTCACCCCATGCGAATCCCACCTTCCAGGGACGACGGCGTGAACGTCGGCACTGGCGAGCGGCTGGCATCCGCGCTGGCCGGTGCGGCGGTCATGGCCTTCTCGCTCCGGCGCGGGCGGGTTGCGAGGCTGTTGGTGCCGCTGGGCGGTCATCTCATTGTTCGCGGCATTACAGGGCGGTGCGCGATCAACCGTGCGATCGGCCGAAATTCCGCTCGGCACGCGCAGGTGGCGAGTCCGGTTGCGAGCGTGGCAGGCGGAGCCGGGATCAAGGTCGAGCGCAGCGTGGTCATCGAGCGGCCCCCCGACGAGCTGTACGCCTTCTGGCGTGACTTCGAGAATCTGCCGCGATTCATGGATCATCTCGACTCGGTTACCACCATCACGCCGCTGCGCTCGCGCTGGACTGCCCGGGGTCCTGCGGGTACGCGGCTCAGCTGGGACGCCGAGATCCACAATGAGCGGCCGAATGAGCTCATAGCGTGGCGCTCGCTGCCGGGCTCCGACGTCGCCAATGCCGGCTCAGTCCATTTCACTCCGCTCGGTGACGGCCGGAGCACGGAAGTAAGAGTGGTCCTCAGCTACGAGCCACCGGCAGGCCGTCTCGGATCGGCGGTCGCCAAACTCTTTGGCGAGGAGCCTCACCAACAGGTCCAGGAAGACCTCCGTCGTTTCAAGCAGGTGATGGAATCGGGCGAGATCCCGGCGGCCCCCGTGTGACCGATGTGCGCTGGGACTGTGTGATCGCCGGCGGCGGTCCCGCTGGCCTTAGCGCGGCCCTGATCCTGGGCCGCGCTCGCCGTCGTACCCTCCTCTGTGACACCGGTGAGCCCCGCAACCGCTGGTCGCGCGCGATGCACGGTTACCTGACCCGCGACGGAGTAGCTCCGGACACCTTCCTGGCCATCGCACGGGCGGAGCTCGCCCGCTACCCCACGATCGAGCACCGACGTGCCAGACTGGAAGATGCGTCACGGCAGGGCGACGGATTCGAGTTGCTGGTCGAAGGCGGCGAGCGACTCCGGAGCCGAACGGTGTTGGTCGCGACCGGTCTGGTGGATGAGCTGCCGTCCATCGACGGGCTCGACGCCCTGTACGGTCGGAGCGTCCACCTCTGTCCCTATTGCGACGGATGGGAGCACCGTGACGCCGCCATCGCGGCGTTTGGGCGGGGCGAAGCCGGGGCCCGCTTGGCCATCAAGCTTCGGCAGTGGTCAGCCGACGTGGTGTGGTTTGCGGACGGGGACCCGGGTATCGACGGGGAGCTTCGCGCTCAGCTCGACGCCGCGGCTGTGACCATCCGGCCCGAGCGGGTGCGACGCCTCGAAGGCAGGGACGGGCGGCTGGAGCGGATCATGCTCGATTCCGTGCCGCCGGTCGAGCGGAGCGCGTTGTTCCTCGCGACTCGGCAGCGCCAGGCTTCGCGCCTCGCCGAGCGCCTGGGCTGCCGCGTCAACCATCGCGGGACCGTGGACACCGGCAGCGCCGAACGCACCGAAATCCCTGGTGTGTTCGTGGCCGGCGATGCCTCGAAGGATGCGCAGCTGGTAATCGTGGCAGCAGCCGAGGGAGCTGAAGCCGGCGTGGCGATCGACACGCTGCTGATCCGGCTGGATCACGAAAGCCGCCGGTCCGGGGAGGCGCTCCGGCCCTGAGCCCCGCAGGGCCTTACTCTCGCAGCCTCCCGCCCCCACCTTACCGGGAACCATTCCGGAACCCGGAACCACACCGCAATGCGCCGTTGGCGACTCGCCGTGTTGCTGGCGCTCGTGTCGTTGGGCGACGCGAGCCGCCAGTGAGCATGCCCATCCAGAGCCGAGAGCGGATCTACGCAGTGGTCCGGCGCATCCCCCGTGGTCGGGTCGCCACGTACGGCCAGATCGCCCGACTGGCTGGCCTGGGCCCCCATGCACGGCAAGTGGGGTACGCCCTGAGCGCGCTGAGCCCGGGGACCCGGCTGCCCTGGCATCGCGTGATCAATGCGCGCGGGGAGATAAGCCGGCGCTCGCGGCCGGGCGCGGAGCTGAACCAGCGGATGCTGCTGGAGCGAGAGGGCATTCGGTTCGATGCCCGCGGGCGCCTCCGCCTGGCGGAAGTTCAATGGAAGCCGAAACGATGAACGTGGCACCCACGCTGCGCACCCCTCGACTCGCGCTCGGACCACTGGCGAGTGGCGATCTCCAAGCGCTGGTCACTTTGGCCGGCGCCTTCGAGATCGCCGACACCACCGCCACCATTCCTCATCCGTACGCCACCGAAGATGCTCGAATGTTTCTGGCGCTCGATGCGGCCGAGCGGGCGGCGGGAGGGGCCATGCGGTTCGCGGTGCGGCACGACGGCGGGGAGCTGGTGGGCGTCGTCGGTCTGCATCAGATCGATCGGGACCAGCTACGCGCGGAGCTCGGCTACTGGATCGGCGTGCCGTGGTGGGGCCGGGGCTACGCGACGGAGGCAGCCGGCGCCGTCGTCGCCTACGGTTTCGAGAACCTGGGTCTGCACAAGATCCACGCGCACTATCTCGCGCGGAATCCGGCCTCGGGAAAGGTCCTGGAACGGATCGGGATGCGGCGGGAAGGACTGCTCCGGGAAGAAGTGCTCAAGTGGGGGCGCTACGAAGATGTGATCGTCTGCGGCCTCCTCCGGGGCGACCGACCCTGACTCGAAGCGGCCCGCTCAAGGCGGACAGACCCAGTCCACCGCGGTGAGCTGGTCGACGACCTTGAACACGATTCCCCTCTGCTCGCAGGCATCCTCGAACCGATGCTGCGCCTCGAGTGAATTCTGATTCCAGGCGAGCGTGGACACCTCGAGCACGCAACCGGGTCGGTTCGCCAGGGTGCCGTCCCGAATCCGACCGGCGAGCACGTCCAGGTCGGCCAGGCCGACCGATTGTCTTCCCACCATCGTGATGACTCCCACCGAAGCTGGCCGAGACAAGCCGGGGCACCGGCAAAGCTAGCGGGAGATCCTCAGCGCGGCGAACCGGTGAAGAGTCCCTGCACCACCGCGGTGTGGTAGGCGAGGAAGCAGCCGAAGCCGACGCTGACCAGGCCGGCCGCTACCCGGAGCCCGCCGGCGAACGCGCCGGACGCCGCGTGGCGGACCGGCATGGCGATGGCGGCGGTGACGATCATCATGCCGGCGATGGTGCCGATGCCGAAGAGCACAAGGTAGAGGATGGCCCAGGCCGGATCGCCGATGGCGGCCAGCACCAGGAGCGCCACTGCCGCGGACCCCGCCAGTCCGTGCACCACCCCGACGATCATCGGACGGAACAGGCCGTAGAGCGGGACCTCGCCCAGGTGACGGTCGAGCCAGGTCACCGGATTCCGCTCGGGCGCGTGCGGGTGGGATTCCGGCTCGTGGGCGTGCGGGTGCGTGTGGATGTAGTCGCCATGCTGGTGGGCGTGGGAATGCACGGTGGCATGGGCCGGAGCATCGGAAGCCGGCCGCTGGACGAACCGGGCGAGATCGCGGAGGTTGGCGACACCGAGCACGACGAGCATCACACCCACGGCGAGCTCCAGCGAGAGTCCCACCCGCTCCGGAATCACCCAGCCGAAGAGGATGATGCCGCCGCCCACGACGAGGATCGTGAGGGTATGACCTACGCCCCACGCCGCCCCGATCGCCGCGGCGGATCCGGCGTGCCGTTGGCGGGAGACGATGGTGGTGACCGCGATGACATGGTCGGCATCCGTGGCATGCCGCATGCCGAGGAAGAACCCCAGCGCGAGAACCGCAGGCAGCGTGGTCACGTGGCCGTGGCCTCCGCGGGAGCCCGCAGCTCCGCGAGGCGCGCCTCGAGCAGGCCGGTGAACGCGTCCATACCCTCACCGGTCCGGGCCGATACCCGAACGATCGGCATGCCGGGGCGTACCGCCTGAAGGTTCCCGCTGGCCAGGTCCCAGTCGAAGCCGGCGGCGGCGGCCAGATCGGTCTTGCTCACCACCGCCACGTCCGCGCTGTTGAAGATCGTGGGATACTTGAGCGGCTTGTCCTCTCCTTCGGTGACCGACATCAGCACGAGCCGGAGACTTTCGCCGAGGTCGTAGGACGCAGGGCAGACGAGATTGCCCACGTTCTCCACGAACAGAAAGTCCAGTGGCCCGACGTCCCACCCGTCGAGGGCCGTCCTGATCATCGCGGCTTCGAGGTGGCACAGAGTGCCCGTGGTGATCTGCTTCACCGGGGCACCGCTCCGAGCGAGCCTGGCCGCGTCGTTCTCGGTCGCGAGGTCGCCGACCAGCGCGGCCACCCGAGAGCGTGCGCCGAGCAGGGTGAGCGTGCGCTCGAGCAGCGCGGTCTTCCCGGCACCCGGGCTGGACACCAGGTTCACCACGAACACGCCGGACTCCAGGAACCGCGTCCGCAACTCGCGGGCGATGACATCGTTCTGCTTGAGCACGTTCCTCCGCACTTCGACAACCCGCGGCTCGCGATTCATTGTTCGACCTCCAACGCGATCAGCTCGATCTCTCGACCCTGTCGCACATCCAGCGTGGGCGCCCCGCACGAGGAACAGCAGAACGATTGAATGGACTCGAGTGGCCGCTGCTGGTCGCAGTCCGGACAGTACACGACGACCGGGACCTCGTCGATGACCAGGCGCGACCCGCGAAGCGGGGTATCGGCGCAGGCCATCTCGTACGAGGAGTACAGCGCCTCCTTGACGACCCCGCTCAGGGCCCCGAGCCGCAGGTGCACGGCGCTGACCCGGGCGCCCAATCGCTCGGCCTCCTCTTCGGCGATCTCGACCAGACTCAGCGCTATCGAGAGCTCATGCATGCCAGGGCCGCCTGTCCCAGACTGATGCCGCCATCGTTGGGTGGTACGCTGCTATTGCTCCAGAGGGCGAGCCTCTCCGCGGCCAGCCGCACCGCGAGATCGGCGAGCAGAAGCTGATTCTGGAACACCCCGCCGGAAACAACCACCGTATCCACCTGGTGCTGGTCGGCGAGCCTCGCGAGCGCCTCCGTCAGGCCGTTCGCCACGCCGGCGTGGAACGCCCGGGCCACCTCGCGTACATCCCGGCCCCGGGCCCGATCGCGGGCTACCGCGAGCAGCAGTGGACGGAAGTCGAGCGTGCAGCCGTCGAACGGCAGGAGGTAGGGTGCTGTGTCCCGAGCGCGGGCGGCCAGCTGCTCCAACCAGATCGCCGCCTGGCCCTCGAACGTCACCGCCCTGGTGAAGCCCAGCACGGCGGCGGCGGTATCGAACAGACGACCGACGGACGTGGTCGTGAACACCCGGTTGGGCTGGCGGGCGAGGTTGGTTGCCGTGACGAACCGGCGGGGGAAAGCGAACGGTGGCCGGGCGAGATCGGGAAGGCCGTCCACCTGATTCAGAAATCCGGCCGCCGCCTGCACCGGATGCTCCGCCGCAGCATCGCCGCCCACCAACGCCGCCGGCCGGAGGTGCGCCACTCGCTCGAAGCCGTCCTGGACGCATCCGAGGAAGATCTCGCCGCCCCAGATGGTTCCGTCGTCGCCATAGCCGGTCCCGTCGAAGCTCACGCCCAGCACCCGCTGGTCCCATACGCCACGTTCGGCGAGCACCGACGCCACGTGTGCGCGGTGGTGCTGGATGATGCGCTCGCCGGCCGCGTCCAGCTCGGCCGCGAACGCCGTCGAGCGATACTGCGGGTGCGCGTCACGGACCACGAGCAGCTGGCGGACATCGACCGTGTACATCGCCAGCAGATCGCGGGTAGTCTCCCCGAACGCCCGGAACGCCTCGTAGTGGTCGAGATCGCCGATGTGCTGGCTCATGAACGCCTGTCCGTCAACCACCAGAGTGACGGTGTTCTTGAGATCGGCGCCCAGGGCCAGGACCGGCGTGGTGGTCGGAAAAGTGGCCACCGCGCCGGGCGCGTACCCGCGTCCCCGGCGGAAGATGACCGGGCCGAGCGGACCGGAGCGGGCGACCGAGTCCTCCACCCGGCGGGCGATCGGGCGGTCGCCCAACAGGAAGCCGTCGGCGATCTCGCCCAGTCGCTCGAGTGCGTCATCGTCCTGATATGCGATCGGCTCGCTCGACCGGTTGGCACTGGTCAGCACGAGCAGCTCCGGGGCACCAGCTGCAAACAGCAGCTCGTGGAGGGGACCGTAGGGAAGCATGATGCCGAGCTCGTCATTGTCGGGCGCTACTCCGGGGAGCGTGACCCGGGCGCGGCCCAGCACGATCGGGCGAGCCGTCCCGGTCAACAGCTCGCGGGCTCGTCCAGCGAGCTCGATCGCCTCCGCGGCGACCGCGACGTTCCGGGCCATCAAGGCGAACGGCTTTTCCTTGCGGAATTTCCGCTCGCGGAGCGAGCTCACCGCTTCGATGTTCCTGGCATCGCAGGCGAGGTGATAGCCACCGAGGCCCTTGATCGCGATCACGCCTCCATCGCGAAGCATCCCGACGGCGTGGCGAACCACTTCGGCGTCGCCCACGACGGTGTCCGCCCCGGTCCGGAAGGCCAGGTGGGGGCCGCAGCGGGGACAGGCGACGGGCTGCGCGTGGAAACGGCGGCTTTCGGGATCGTGGTATTCCGCCGCACACGCCGCGTCCATGGTCCAGCCGCGCATGGTCGTGCGGTCCCGGTCGTACGGCAGCCCCAGCACGATGGAATAGCGCGGGCCGCAATCGGAGCAGTTGATGTAGGGGTAGCCGTAGCGCGGGTCGTCTGGATCGAACAGCTCGCGGATGCAGCGCTCGCAGGCCGGGAGGTCGGGAGCGATCCGCACGGTTGGACAGGCAGAGAGCTCACTGTCCCGGATGGTGAAGCCATCGAGCCCGGTAGGATCGCTCGCCTGGACGTCGATCGCGGCGATCGCCGCGGCCGGGGGAGCCTCTCGGGCGAGCGCGCGAAGGAATTCCTGCACGCTGCCCGGCTCGCCCTCCAACCGAATCTCGACGCCCTCACCCGCGTTGAGCACCCAGCCGGCGAGCGCGTTCGCGCGGGCGAGGCGCAGCACGAAGGGCCGGAACCCTACGCCCTGTACCACGCCGCGCACCCGCACCGAGCACGCGTGAGTCATCCGCGACCTACTCGCCGACGACGCACCCGCGTCCCTGCCAGCCGACCTGCACCACGCGACCGTCTTCGACCAGGATCGGCACGGTCCGTTGCGAGCCGGCGAGCTCCCGCATGCGCCGGCGGGCAGCCTGATCGGCCTCCACGTCGTACTCCGCGAAGTCGGCGCGCCGCGCCTCCAGCCAGTCCCGCATGTCGCGAGTGTAGGGGCACGTCGCCGTGCCGAACAACTCAAACCGGGTCACCGGCCATCACCTCCAGGCTCTCGCGAATCACGTGATAGATCGAGGCCTGCACCTCTTGAATGCGGGGGATGTAATCCGAGCGCACGACGATCGCGACGTCGGCCAGGCCGCGGCGGACGACCTCGCCGCCGTCGTAGCCCAAGAGCGCCACCGTGAGTAGGCCGCGCTTCCGCGCCTCCTCGAGCGCGGCCACCACGTTCTTGGAGCCGCCGCTGGTGGAGATGCCCAGCGCGACGTCGCCGGGACGTGCATGCGCGATGAGCTGGCGCAGGAAGATCACCTCGGTACCGACGTCGTTCGCGATCGCGGTGACCGTCGCCGGCTCCATCGCGAGCGAGACCGCGGGCAGCGGCCGCCAGCCGGTGGGCGGCGCCACGCAGTCCAGGGCGAAGTCGTTCGCGTCCGTCGCCGAGCCGCCGTTGCCGAAGACGATGAGCTTCCCGCCACGGTCGAGGCGCCGCCGCATGGCGACCGCGGCCTCGCGGATCCGGTCGGCTTCCTCCCTCGCGGCGCGGGTGCGGAGCGCCGCGTCGTCGGCCACCTTCATGCGGATCGAGGTCGCGACTTCGCTCTCGAGCGCCGGAGCCTCCTGCGGGCGGCCGCCCAGGAAGGGGTAGAGAAACGCCGCCTCGCCGACATCGTGCCCCAGCTCGCGATGCTCGAAGAAGACGTGCACCGTCTCCCACAGCGTGTGATAGAGGATCTCGATGAGCTCCTGGTGCATGAACGGATCCGGCGCGACCCGCTCGATCGCGTACGACCCGTCCACCCCGGGGAGCGCGAAGGTCATGGCCCCGCGGCTGGCCGCCGCTCGCAGCGCGGCGATGACCCGCCGGTCCCCGCCGGGCGGACCGAAGCCCATCACCATGTCGTCGGGCTCCAGCAGGGCCGCCAGCCAGCGCTCGAAGTCGAGCGAGAGGTCGAGGGCGGGGAGAGCACGTTTACCCACGATGACCGGGTGAACGAACTCGACCGCGACGTGCTGCGCGTCCGTGGCGTACGGTCCCTGGCCGAACGCGAGGAGGCGCCCTCCGCGAAGGAATCGCTGCGCCATCTCGCGGCAGGCCTGCGCGAGTCGAGGCGCTTCTTTGTCGAAGAAACGCTCGAACAGGTCGTTCCTCGCGAGCAAGCGCTGCTCGACATCTAGGGCGGCCATTGCGGCGGGCATGATCAGCAGATGCGCGGCAGGGGGTCACCCACCAGCATGTCCACGATACGGGTGCCACCATAGCGCGTCGTCGTGAGCACCGCCGCCGCCGGCTGCTCGCGCAGCTCCCCGATCAGCGCCGCCTCGTGCCCGCCCGGCGAGGCGCGGAGCGCTTCGAGCGCAGCGTCCGCCTGATCGGCCGCCACCACGGCCAGGAACTGCCCCTCATTGGCGATGTGCAGCGGATCGAGGCCCAGGAGCTCGCAGGCTCCACGCACCTCGTCACGCACCGGCACCCGATCCTCCGCGACGTGAACGCCGAGTCCAGAGTCAAGCGCCAGCTCGTTGAGCGACGTGGCCACCCCGCCACGGGTGGGGTCACGCATCCAGCGGATGCCTGAACCCGCCGCATCCACCAGGGCGCGGACCAGCGGCAGCACCGACCGGGTGTCGGAGCGGAGGTCGGCCTCGAGATCCAGCTCGCCGCGGGCCAGCAGGATTGTGATGCCGTGGTCACCAATGGGTCCCGAGAGAAGCACACGGTCGCCGGCGCGCACGGTGCGCGGGTCCACGGTGACCCCCGGCATCATCCGCCCGAGGCCGGTCGTGGTGATGTACATCAGGTCGGTCTTGCCGTGCTCCACGACCTTGGTGTCACCGCCGACGATGGGCACCCCCGCCGCCGCGGCGGCGCGGGCCATCGCGCGCACCTCGGCATCCAGCACATCGGTGGCGAGACCCGCTTCCAGCACGAAGCCGACCACGAGGGCCACGGCCTCGGCGCCGGAGACGGCCAGGTCGTTCACGGTGCCGTTGACGGCCAGCTCGCCGATGGAGCCGCCGGGGAACGCCACTGGCGTGACGACGAACCCGTCGGTTGTGATGGCGAGGCGTGCGCCGTCCACTTCGAGGGCGGCGGCGTCGCCGAGCGACGGCTCGGCGTCGAGGAGCAGGGGCGCGAACAGTCCATCCACCAGCCGCCGGGTGGCCTTGCCCCCGGCGCCGTGGGCCATCTCGATCCGCGGCTCGCGGAAACGCACGGCCGGCTCCCGCCGGGGCGGCGCGCCAGCGGTCAGACCGGCGTCGCCGCCCCGCTCATCGACGCGACTGCCTTGCGATGCTCGTAGTTGTAGTAGGCTGCGCATGAGCCTTCCGACGAAACCATCAACGCGCCGACCGGGCGCTCCGGCGTGCATTCCTTACCGAACAGCTTGCACTGGACCGGTTTGAGCACTCCCTTCAGCACTTCGCCGCACTGCGCCGCCTTGGGATCGGTCACCCGCACGCCGGCGACGTCGAACACCCGCTCCGCGTCCCACGCGGCGTACTCGTCGCGGATCTTGAGCGCCGACTGCGAGATGAAGCCAAGCCCACGCCACTCGAAGTAGGGTCGAAGCTGGAACACCTCGGCCATGGCGGCCAACGCCGCGCGGTTTCCTTCCCACGGTACCACCCGCCCGTACTGATTCTCCACCTTGGCTTCGCCGGCCCTGAGCTGACGCAGCAGCATGACCACGGCCTGGAGCAGGTCCAACGGCTCGAACCCGGATACGACGATCGGCTTCCGCTCGTCTCTCGCGATCCACTCGTAGGGCCGGCAGCCGATGACCGTGGAGACGTGCCCCGGCCCGATGAACGCATCCAGCCGCATGTCGGGCGAATCGAGGATGGCGCGGATGGCGGGGATGATCGTGACGTGGTTGCAGAACACCGAAAAGTTCCGGATCCCCTCGGCCTTGGCGCGAATGAGGGTGAGGGCGGTGGAGGGCGCGGTGGTCTCGAAGCCGATGGCGAAGAACATTACGTGCCGATCGGGGTTGGCCCGGGCGAGCTTGAGAGCGTCCGACGGCGAGTACACGATGCGGACGTCCATCCCGCCGGCCTTGTGCTCGAGCGGGCTTCCGTGGGCGCCGGGGACCCGCATCATGTCGCCGAACGCGGTAAAGATGACGGCTGGCTCGCGCCCCAGTGCGAGACCGTCGTCGATCCGGCCCATCGGCAGCACACATACCGGGCAGCCGGGCCCGTGGATCAGCTCGATGTTCGGCGGCAGCACATCCTTGAGCCCGAAACGGTAGATGGCGTGCGTGTGCCCGCCGCACACCTCCATGATCCGGTAGTGTCGACCGGTATTCGCCAGCCGGCGAATCTCCTCCGCCGTGCGGCCGATGATCTCCGGATCGCGGAACTCATCCACGAATCGCATGATCACTCCCCGGAGCTGAGGCCGTAGCCCCGAATCTCCTCCATGGCGGCCTGGTCCTCGCCCAGCATGCGGAGCGTGCGCATCTGTGCCTCGGCCTGGTCCTCGCTGATGCGGCTCATCGCGAACCCGACGTGGATCAGCACCCAGTCGCCGGGGCCGGGCATGTCGTCCTGCAGCAGTCCGAGGTCGACCCGCCGGCGGACGCCCGTGACCTCGACGACCGCGATCTGGGGTTGGTCAGCGGCGAGGGAAACGATCTTGCCGGGTATCGCCAGGCACATGGGACGGCCTCACTGTTTGCGGGCGACGATGTCGAACGCCAGCTTCACGTCTTCTTTCACCTTGATCATACTGCCCGCGGCGGTGACTTGCTTCACCCCGTAGTCGGGCTGCCTGACCACGATCTCCCCGTAGGCCCGAAAGCTACCCTCCCCGGCCACAACATGGGCCACCACCGGCTGGGTGCGGCTCACCCCGTGCAGGGTGAGGGTGCCATTCAAGCTGATGTCGTAACGGCCGCCGCCGTTCGGTCTGGCCGACACGTTCTGTGGCGGACAATGGGACACGACCTCGGGAAACCGGCGGGTCTCCAGGACCTCATCGTTCAGCACCCGGATGATCTCCGAGCGGTCACGCTTGGACACGTCGTCCAGGAGATCGAGCGAGTCGGACCGGATCTTGAGCTCGAGCGATCCAGCCCCCTGGCCGTCGAACTCGGCCTCGCCGTTGAAATCGCGGATCGCGAACGTGGGGTTGTGCCCGAACGTTCGGCAGCCACGGAATGGCCCCGCCGAGCACGTCCTCGATGCTCGGCTGGGTGGCGGCGGTCATCGCGATGGTGTCGCCGTCGCAGCTCATTCCGGCCGTGAGCCAGAGTGCCGCAATCTCGGGGATGGGACCCGGAGAGGAGACCGAAGCGGGCGGTGCCTGGGCGGCGCGCGTGGGCATGGGGTGGCTCGGCCGTAGAAGGCGCGAGGTTTCTTACCCTAACGCGTCTCGCTGAGACGCGCCACTGGGCCTGGACGGCTCCTGGTCTACTCCTCGCCGGTCACTTGACCGCGAGGTTGCCGAACATCAGCACCTTGCGATCCACGTCGAAGGTGGCGTTGGCGCTCCTGGCGAAGAGCTTCACCAGCACGTCGGCGTCGTCGGCCGTCGGACGGAGGACGTACTCGGCCGCGCCATTGTCGAGAATGAGCTGCAAGGTGAACGCGCCGGACTGACCCCGGTTCTGCTCGGTCCAGGATGCCTGCACGTGGGTGACCTGACGAACTTGAATGTGGCGCTCGGCGCTGGTGGTCCCGCGCGCGCCTGCCGTCCGACGAGCCATACCGCCTCCTTACGAGAAAGTGCCGCGAGGCTGCCTGCCGTGGCGCTGGCCCAGCGCGGCTCTTCCCAAACTAAGCCCGATTGCGAGCGGCGGACGACCGTCAGCTCGCGGCGTGCTAATGAGCGGGTCCGAGTGGCCCGCGTCGCGAGCCGCTGCGGCGGACGAGGTGGCCCTCGCTCGTCAGATGCAGGTAGGTCCCATCAGGTGCAATCAGGCGGCGCGCGACGCGATTGTACCGGGCGACGAACGTCTTGCGTCGCTCCCATACAAGGAAGCAGGCGCGGTGGACTGCCGCGTCCGTGAAGCGCCACAGCGTCTCGGACTCGTCGGCGAGGAAATCCGGTGTGACGAAGGCGTCCTCGTCGGGGCGAATCGCGTTGCCGCAGAGGACGCAAACGGCGCGTCCTGCCTGGATCCGGTCCATGACGAAAAATGCGCTCGTGGCGCGGCTCTTGCCCTCGTACCCGCCATCCCAGTGCAGGTGCCGCTAACATGTTGCCGATTGCCGCGAAGCGACGTTTCGGAATGCGTGTGCCGCTGGTCATTTGCGGCGCCCTGGCCCTGGCCGGCTGCGGTGCGAAGTATGCTCAGATGCCGGCCCGCCTCGATCTCCAGCCCTACGGCCGCGTGGCGCTGATCGCCTTCTCGACCGAGCAGTCCAACGACGAGCTGAGCAGTCTCGCCACGCAGCGCTTCGCCGAAGCGTTGCTCTCGAGCCAGCGGGGCGTCGAGCTACTCGAGCTCGGGCCGACCGATTCATCGCTGGCGCGGGTGAACCCGGCCGGCGATCCGACCGCGCTCGCCCAGTCGGTGGGTCGCGACCGAGACGTGCCCGCCGTGTTCGTGGGGCATCTGAAGGTTTCGGGAGTAACGCCGCGGGGCAGGATCAGCGGCGGCGGCACCGTCAACGTGCGGGCCGGCGTGTCGGCCGAGTTGACGGTGCGTCTGGTCTCGACCAGCACCGGCGCCACCGTTTGGCGCTCGAGTTCGGCGGCCAACGGCACTGTGGGTCGGATGTCGCTGGATCGTACGCCCACGATTGCCATGCGCGATCCGAAGGAGGCCTACGGGCAGGTGGTGGACGAGCTGGTCACCAACGTGACGCGCGACCTTCGCCCGACCTGGGTGAAGCAGTAGACCTGGCGGAGCAAGGTTCAGCCCGGGGACCGCTCCTGCGGCGGCTCCCAAAGCTCCACCCGGTTTCCCTCGATGTCCATCACCCACCCGACCCGAAGATTCCCCCGATGCCGGTCACCCGGGTCATGTCTCGCTGTTTCCACTCTCGGCGCGGTACGCGTCGAGCGAGACGTTCAGGTCGCGCCGCAACGCGGTGGCGCCGCTCAGCAGGTCCCGCCAGGAGATCTCCTGGCCGGTACGCGCGCCCTTGGATGTGATCTTTACGCCTTCCGGACTGATCGTGATCGTGTACAGCTTGCCGTCCAGCTCGAGTTCTCGCTTCATCGGCTTGGCGAGGCGTGTGGTCATAGTTCCTGAGCCTTCGCGTGGTGGGATGCGCTAGAGGATGGCGCCTCAATCGTGGCTGTCAAGCGAGACCGCGGGCGGCGTCCCCCGCAGTATCTTGCGGCAGTATGTGGCGCCGCGTCCTGACCTTCGCTCTGGCGCTGACCGCGCCGGCCGCGGCGCAGGAGCCGGCCGAGCGGCGGGAGGAGCGGGAACGTCTGGTGGAGGAGCATATCGTCGCCGCCGGGATCCGGGATCCGGCCACGCTCGCCGCGCTTCGCAGCGTGCCGCGGCACGAGTTCGTGCCGGCGGGGGAGCAGGCCCGTGCGTACGAGGACATACCACTCCCGATCGGCCACGGCCAGACGATCTCCCAACCTGCCGTCGTGGCGACCATGACAGAGCTGATCCGCCCGCGGCCCGGGATGCGGGTGCTGGAGGTCGGGACCGGCTCGGGGTATCAGGCCGCCGTGCTCGCCGCGACCGGCGCCCGGGTATGGACCATCGAGATCTTTGGAGAGCTCGCCAGCGAGGCCGCCGCTCGGCTGGCGCGGCTGGGCTACCGCGATGTGGTGGTGCGTCACGGCGACGGATACGCGGGATGGCCCGACGAGGCGCCGTTCGATGCCATCGTGGTGACGGCCGCCGCCGACAGCATCCCCCCGGCATTGCTCGAGCAACTTGCGCCCGGTGGCCGGCTGGTGATGCCGGTGGGCGCGCAGGTGCCATTTCAGGAGCTCGTCCTGGTTTCCAAGGATCTCCGGGGCAAGCTCACCAGGCGGCAGCTCTTGCCGGTCCGGTTTGTACCCCTCCTGCGGGGCATCCGTTGACCCCGGAGGGCGGCATGGTGACACGGGTCACTCCGCTGTCAGGCAGGCAGACCTACTTTGCCCGTCGCAAGGGGGATGTCCCACCAGACACGAAGAGGGTGTACGCATGAGATGGCAATATCAGGCACTCGTCGCCGGCTTGGCGGCGATAGTCATAGGCTGCGGTCCGCGCGAGGCGCGCGACAGCGGCACGAGCGCGAATCCAGACCAGACGACGCCAAGCACGACAGGGGCGGTCGGGACGACTGATACCAGCAGCGTCGGCGGCACAGCCGGCACCGGAATGGGGAGCGACACCGCGTCGCGTCCCGGCATGACCGACACCGCGGCCGACACCAGCAAGGCCGCCCACAAGGGCCACACCGACTCGGCCAAGTCCAAGGCGGCAAAGCCTGACTCGGGCAGCTGAACCAGCGGCCGCCGGAAATTTCGAGAGGGGCCCGGTTGGTGCCGGGCCCCTCGTTACGTCAGCCGGCCCACCGGTTCACCCGTTGCCGTTGCTATTCCAGATATCCCGGTGCAGCCGCCATTCACCCCCATCCTGCCGCCAGACCACCAGATATTTGCCCCGGTCGAGCGCCGTGCCGCCGGCGTCCTCGAGTGTATAGCGTCCCATCTCGATGGCGCGGGCGCCATGCAGATCGAGCTCCTCGGTCTCGAGCCGCGCCGTCTTGATACCGAGGTCCATGACCCGCCGCCAGAACGCCTCGATGGCGGCGGTCCCGCTCACCGGCTGCCCACCCGGGGGCAGCACCCGAGCATCCGAGGCATAAAGGGCCGCGATTGCTGGCGCATCGCCCCGACTGAACGCATTCATGAACCGCTGGTTCGCTGCCCCGATGCCCGCGCGGAAGTCGGGCTGAGTAGCAGTCGCCATAACGGGGATCCTCTAACTGAAGGTTGATAACGGTCTGATCACGCGCGGCCGGTGAACAGCAGCTTCTCCATGCAAATGCTGTCGGGATTGTCACTGTACTCGCCGTATCGGGCGATTTCGGTGTACCCGGCGGAGCGGTAGAGACCGAGCGCTTCGATTTCGAGGCGGAGCACGCGAACGCCCGACTTTCGGGCTTCGTGTTCCAGCCGGCGCAGAGCGTCCGGGACAATCCCCGTCTCCGGAACGGCCGGCGGACGAACATGCGCTTGAGCTCCGCGATGCCGGGCTCGAGCCGGTGGATGGCGCCGCAGCCGACCGTCGCATCTCCCATGGTGAGTAGAAAGAATCGGAGGCGTGGATCGCGGTGCTCGCCCGGGTCGCGCTCGGCGATCTCGGCATCGAGCTCGCGGATCAGCGCGACCGCTGCCGGCGCGTCGGCCGGGGTGAGGACCAGCCTGGCCTCGATGTCCGTCCCGCGCGTGCTCAGGGGAAGATGCCGAGTTGGGCGTAGCTCAAGGCGACCTTGTCGATCGCGACGATCATCGCGGCGGTGCGCAAGTCCGCCTTGCCGCCGTGTTGCTTCCACACCTGACGAATTGGGTGGTATGAGCCGATCATGGTCTCCTCGAGTCCCGAATTCACCAGGTCTTCTTCGCTCGCACCTTGAGTGACCCGATCCACGTCTTCCGGTGAGAACTTCCGCTCGGTCGCGCGCTCCACCGCCTCCAGCACGCGAGCGAACGCCGCCTGCTCGAACCGCTTCTGCATTCGCCCGAAGCGGACGTGCCCCAGGTTCTTCACCCACTCGAAATACGATACGGTCACGCCGCCCGCGTTGATGTACGCATCGGGTACGACCATGACGTTGCGCTGGAACAGGATCGCATCGGCTTCCTGGGTGGTGGGGCCGTTGGCCGCTTCGACCACGATCTTGGCCTTCACGTGGGGCGCGTTCTCCGCGGTGATCTGCCGCTCCAGCGCGGCCGGTATCAGGATATCGCAATCCAGCGTGAGTGCGTCCTCCCGCCGCGGCAGATTGGTGGCGCCCGGAAAGTCCAGCAGCGAACCGCAGTCGCGCCGGTGGGCAACCACCTTCTCGATCTCGAGTCCCTTCGGGTTGGCGATGGCGCCCTCGGCCTCGGCGAGCCCGACGAGGATGGCACCACCTTCCTGGAAGAACCGGGCGGTGAAGTAGCCGACATTGCCGAGCCCCTGGATGACGACGCGCTTGCCGGCCAGCCCCGTGGAGAGGCCGAGCACCTTCATGTCCTCCTCGATGCTCACCAGCTCACGTACCCCATAGAACACGCCACGGCCGGTGGCTTCGACCCGGCCGCGGATTCCGCCCTGGCTCACCGGCTTCGCGGTAACGCATGCGAGGGCGTCCACCTCGCCGTGGGTAATCTGGGTATAGGTATCCGCGATCCACGCCATCTCCCGCGGCCCGGTGCCTACATCCGGCGCGGGCACGTCGAGTCCCGGGCCGATGAAGTTCTTGCGAACCAGCTCAAAGGTGTACCGCCGCGTGATCCGCTCGAGTTCCGCCGGCGAGTAGCGGCGCGGATCGAGTCGGATCCCTCCCTTTGCTCCGCCGAACGGAACGTCCACCAGGGTGCACTTGTAGGTCATCAGCGCCGCGAGGGCCTGGACCTCGTCGGCGTCAACTGTGAGGGCGTATCGGATGCCCCCCTTGCAGGGCAGCTTGTGGTGGCTGTGCTCCGCCCGCCACGCGTGCATCACCTCGATCGTGCCGTCGTCCCGCTTCACCGGGAAGCTGGTGTAGAACAGGTTCTTGCATTCCTTGATGTTGCTGAGCAGTGCGGAGTTGTGCGGGGTGAATGCGGCCGCGCGGTCGAACGCGCGGTTGACTTGATCGAGAAAGCTGGCGCCCAGCGACATGAACGCCTCCTGTGGGCAGGGCGGTTCGCCGGCGGGGGGTGGCTGAGTTTATAGCGGCGGCGGCTCGCCCGCGCCAGAGGGCTGACTATGAACCCCGGCGGGGCGGACGGGCCGACCTCATTCCGGTAACAAGTCGGTCGACCAGCGCGGAATCCTTCGGCAAGAGCCCGGCTCCCGGCAGCCGGGGAACGAGATCGGCCCACGCCGGATGGACCGCGTATGCCCGGGCGAGATAGGGAATCGCGTCGCGGTCCCGCCGCGCTGATGCGAGACTGATGCCGGTCCAAAAGACAGCCTCGCCGTTGGTGGCCGAATCCGGCAACAGGCCGGTCGCTTCGTTGTAGGCGGTGACCGCCTTGGCCATGTCACCCTTGGTCGTCCAGTCGTCGCCTTCGTTCATGCGGCGATAGAGTCGCGAGAGCGTAACCAGGCGGCGGAGCTCCACCAGCGGGGCCGGGTGGTCCTCCACCCGCAGATCCACCACCCGGTCGGCCCAAGGGGGCCCCGTGGCTGCGCCGGCGACCACCAGGATCGCGGCCGATTGTCGCCCGCGGATGTCGCCACCCTCGCCCTCTGCCGCCTCGAGTGCCTGAAGCATCCGCTCGGCAAGGTCGCCTTTGGCCTGCTCGAAGGCCCGTGCCATCGCCGGCCACACCGACGGCTTGTCCATCAAGTTGGCCTGCACCGAGTATCCGTTGCCCACCCGGTGCCCGGCGGCGACGATGGCACGCTTGCCGGTGAAGGCGGCGACGCGGCCCCGTGCGTCGATCATGGCGACCTGGCGCACCGCCGAATCGGGGTCGGCCGCGATCAACCCGCGCAGGGCCTCAGGTGCCGTCTTCCCGGCTCGTATCAGTTCGAGGCCGAGCGCTCCGTAGCTCGGGTCGGTGAACGATTGGGTCGCCACCGCACCGACACCCGCCTCCGCCCACGGAACGGCGGATCCCACCGAGAACCAATGCGACTGGACCGCCACGCCGATCTCTCCGGTGGCGGAATCACGGGCGACGATGGAATAGGTGGCAACCGGGCGGCGGGAGGGGTTCTGTGGCACGGCCGGAGCGGCCGCCAGGCAGAGCAACGCGGCCCCGGCGATCGTTCGACCGAGTGCGCGGGTCACGAGCCGCATGGCTAGCGTGCCCGCAAGGGGTTGGCCCGACGCTCATTCAGCCGAAACGCCGCTTCGAGCAGCTGGCGTTGCGCCTCGGACGCTTCCGACAGCCCGATCGGGACAGGGCCGAGTCCGGGGAGGCCGAGGTTCGCGGGGGCGACGCGGGTCTCGTCCAGACGAAGAAACGCCATGTTGCTAGGACCTCGATATCCGAACTGTCGAGCCAGATCGCGGAGTCCCGGCGCGGCACGATTGGTCCAGAGCAACTCCCCGCCCGGAGTCGCGCGCAGCCGTCCGGTTCCCAGCAAGGTGGGTGGTTCCGAGGACGTGCCTTGCCACACCAACCAGAGTCGGTCGCCCGCGGCAGGCTTGAATCCCCGAGCGTCCGGTGGACACCAGACAGCGTGAAACGGACTCTGCAGCAGGGCGAGCGTGTTGAGCGCGTCGATCGGCGGAGCGGCGCAAAAGATGAGAACCCGGTCGGACATGGGTGTTCCTCTGGCAAATGCCTGGGTCTCGGAAGATGCAGCCCGAAAAGTCATCCCGACAGGTTGGCCGAGCCCCGCTCGAAGACGACGCTGCAACAGGTCACTGCCCCCTCGGCCTTGGCAAGCTCCGACAGGTCCACCGCGGCGATACCGATGCCCCGCTGCTCGAGCCGCGCGCGCGTACGAGGAAACGCCTCGGGGTATACCAGCGCCGGACCGATGCGCAGGCCGTTGGCCGCGAATGGCTCGGCAGGGTCGATGTCGAGCAGCGCGTGGCCGGCGAACGCCCGGGCGTCCACCCACGCCGGGTTGTACAACAGCGTGCCTTCGGCGACCTCGGTCACGGCGCTCTTGAGGTGCAAGCAGCCATGGACCTCGACGGCGCGCACCCGGTATCCGTACGGCGCGAGCAGCCGCTCGAGCTGCGCCACGCCATCGGCGTTGGTCCGCTCCGACCGTCCGACGTAGATCGTCCGTCCCACCCGGAGCACGTCCCCTCCGTCGAGCGTGCCGGGCGCCGCAATGGCGACGATGCGACGAAACCGCGCGAGCACCGATGCCATAGTCGGGGTTTCCGGCCGCCGGGACTCTGCCCCCGGCCGGCTGATGACCCCGATCTCGTCCACGACGACGGCGGTGTCTTCGACGAACACCGCGTCGGGGAGCTCCGGTGCTTCGGGAATCCAGTGCACCTCGCAGCCGAGCCGGCTCAGCAGGTCGGTGTATTGGCGATGCTGGTTGCCTGCGCGTCCTATGTCCAGCGGCTCGCGAGCAAGATGGGTGAGCTCGCAGCTCGCGAGTGTGGGGCTCACCTCACGAACCAGCGCGATAGGCATGACTCAGCCTGCCAGGCCAAGGGTTTCGCGGACGGCGCGTTCGTCCGGCATGGGCTCGAACGCATCGATAAGCTCAGGAGGGAGTGGCCGGCGCCGCCCGCTCGCGAGGTCCACGAACACCCAACGGGTTTCGGCTTCCGCCACCAGTTGATGGGCTGGCTCGCGCACGAAGAGATAGCGCCTGGGGGTCAGCCGCTGGTCGAAGCGCGGCACCCAGGTGTGCACCGCCAGGCGATCGCCGGCATAGGCGGGCCGGAGATATTCGATGAAGTGCGAGCGCACCACCCAGCCGGCGCCCAGCGCCAGGTAGCGATCCATCGGCCAGCCGGCGGCAGCCGAATGCTCGATCGCGACGTCTTGCATCCAGGCAACATAAGCAAGATTGCTGACGTGCCCCTGCTGGTCGATGACCTCGGTGGGCACCTCGAACCGCTTCGAATGGATCGACGGACGGCTTGCGCTCATGCCGTGCCGCCGATCGCCGCCTCGGTTCGGAACCACAGCTCGCGAGCCAGCGCCGGATCGTTCGCCAGGGGGTTTGGCGGCGCCTCGCGGCCATCGGCGTAGTAACCGCCGGTGCTGGTTGCGAGGGCCGGTGAGGTCGCACAGAGGAGCGGTGTCATCGCGCCCTCCTCGTTCGACACCATGAACAGCTTCATCAACCACTGTAGCGGCTGGGGGATCGCACGCCAGATGTTGCTGGCAACAACTCCGGGGTGGACCGCGTAGGTCGTCACCCGGGTGCCGGCGAGGCGGCTGGCGAGCTCCTTCACGTGGAGGACGTTCATCAGCTTCGTGACCCCGTACTCCGGCAGCGCACTTTTCTTGGGAGTTGAGCGTCGCTCGAGCCCCGACCAATCCATCGCCTTCACCTTGAGGTGCGCGATGCTGGACAGGTTGACGATCCGTCCCGCCGCGGCTTCGCGGACTCGCGGGAGGAGCAGGTTGGTGAAGAGGAACGGGCCGATGTGGTTGGTGGCGAAAGTGAGGTCGAACCCGTCAGCGCTGAGCGCGCGAGTGCCCGCGATGCCGGCATTGTTGACCAGGACGTCGAGCGGCTGGCCCGAGCGCAGGAACGCCTCGGCCGCACGGCGCACCGCGCTGAGGTCGGCGAGGTCGAGGTGGAGGAATCGCGCCTCCGCGGCTGGGTGCGCCCGGCGAATCGCGTCGAGCACCGGCCGGCTACGCTCTTCCGAGCGTGCCGCGAGCACCACCCGGCCGCCGCGTGCCGCGAGCGCCTCGACCATGGCGCGGCCGATTCCGGAGCTCGCGCCGGTCACGAGGTACGTCCGGCCGAGGAGGTCGGTCGTAGCGGACAGTGTCACAGGAGCTCCGACACCGGGTTGAGATCGTGTTCGGCGAAGCGCTCCGGCCGAAGCGGGCGCACGTCGAGCGCGGATGCCCGTCCGTCACACACGATCTCGCTCAGCAGCTGCCCGAGCGCGGGCGCGTGCATGACGCCATGACCCGACGAGCCGTTGATGAGGAACAGGTTGGGCACACCAGGGGTTGGGCCGAGGATGGCGTGTTTGTCGGGCGACATCTCGTAAAGTCCGGCCCAGCAGGCCGCCGGGTCCACCGGCACGTGCCGGAGCACCGGCACTCGCGCGTGCGCCTTTGCGAGCACGGCCTGTACCCACTCGGGCTCGACCGAGTCGTCGAACGGCCGGCCCGGTGCCCCGCCGGTCGGCAACAGCAGCAACACGCGCCCGTCTCGGACCCGGAGGTGGAATCCGTCGCTCACGAAAATGGTCATGGGCATCGAGGCGGGGAGGGTGTCGGTGGGAACGGTCGCAGCCACCTGCCGCCGAAGTGGACTGACCGGCAGGGTGAAGCCGGTGTTGTCGAGGATACCGCTCGCGCCTGCCCACGCTCCGAGCGCATTCACGACCGCACCGCACGCGATCCGTTCGGCTCCCGCTCGGACCGCGGTCACGCGCCCTCCCGCGCCCAGCTCCAGGCCACTCGCTTCAACCCGCCAGCGAACCTCGGCCGCTAGCCGCCCGGCGGACTCGAGATAGCCCGTGAGGAGTGACAGAGGCCGAAGAAATCCATCGGTCGGGCACCAGGCGCCACCCGCGATTCCGGTCATCGCCACCGCGGGATTGAGCCGCCGCACCTCGTCGGGGCTGACCGCGGCCGCTTCCATCAGCCCAGCGGCCAGCTGGACGGTTCGCGCTTCCGCCAGCGCGGCGAGCTCGTGCTGCGTGCGGGCGAGCCACAGATAGCCGTGCGGCGCGTAACCCGGGTCGACGCCGGTGTCCTCGGCAAAGCGTAGTAGCTTGGTCCGCGCGAGGAGCGACAGCCGGACGTTGATATCCGTGGCGTATTGGGCGCGAAAGCCGCCGGTCGCCCTGGCGGTGCTGCCCGCTCCGGGCGCGCTCCCGCGATCGAGCAGAACGATCCGCCGCACACCGCGGCAGGCGAGGTGCCACGCCACGCTGGCGCCCATGATGCCGGCGCCCAGAATCACCACATCCGGCGCACTCACGCGGTGAAGACGTGCTCCTCGTGGCGAAAGCTCTTGAACTCGAGCGCGTTGCCGCTCGGGTCGCGGAGGAACATCGTCATCTGCTCGCCCGGCTGCCCGACGTAGCGCACCCGCGGCTCGATGATGAAGGGCAGGTTGGCGTCGCGGATGCGTCCGGCGACTTCCTGGAACTGCTTCCACTCCAGGAGCGCGCCGAAATGAGGCATGGGCACCTGGATTCCGTCGACGACCCCTGCCTCGGAAGTCGGCACGACCGGCCCGGTCACGTGCGCGGAGATCTGACTCCCGAAGAAATCGAAGTCCACCCAGGTGTCGGTGCTCCGGCCTTCGCGGCAGCCGAGGATGGTGCCGTAGAAGCGCCGGGTTGACTCGAGGTCGCGGACGAAGAACGCGAAATGGAACGGACGCATGGCCACGGAAATCGCTCAGCCGAGTCGGAGGTCGTGACGCTGGAGCAGGGAGCCAGCTCGCGAAAGTACTGCGCGAACGCTCCGGACGCGACATATGTCACGGATGACTCTGGAGCACCGTCAGGACACGCCGGCCCGGCGGTATGCGCTCAATACTTCGGGGCTGAAACAGGCGAAGATCACCGACTCGACCGCCGGCGTGGCGGCCAGTTCCTCCCGAATGGTGCGCACCGCGACCTCGGTGGCGGCCTCGAGCGGATAGCCATAGATGCCGGTGCTCAACGCGGGGAATGCCAGGGTCCGAACGTCATGCTCCGCCGCTCGCGCTAGCGCCGCACGATAGGCGGAGGCCAGCAGTGCCGGCTCGCCCGCACCTCCACCGCGCCACCGTGGGCCAACGGCATGAATCACCCAGCGGGCCGGCAGTCTGAAGCCAGGGGTGATGCGGGCGTCGCCGGTCGGGCAGGGCGCGACGGCAGCGCATGCGATGGCCAGCTCTGGCCCCGCGGCACGGTGAATGGCGCCGCACACGCCGCCGCCCGGCGCGAGTGCCTCATTCGCCGCGTTGACGATCGCGCCTACCGCGAGCGTCGTGATGTCAGCCACCTGCGCGGACAGCTTCATTGCCGGCGAATGTAGCAGGTGCTGCTCCACCAGGCATCCGTTCCTGTGCGCTACAGCTATGCTCTCAGGCAACGATACGAAACCGCAGATGCCACCTCGGAATGAGCCGGCCGACCAGGGCGCCGATGCCGATCCCCACCGCGGCGCCAAACGCGGTCCCGCCGATGTAGTGCTCGGTGCATCCTATGGACTTCGGAGCATTGCTCCCGAAAGTCCGCTCGAATTCGCAGAGCCCGGCACCCAGGAGCACGCCGAGCGGCAGACCGATTGCCCCGCCGACCACCATACCGCGCTTGGTGGCGTGGCCCCGGACCCAGAGACGGGTGATCGTGTTGATCGGAACCCCGACTGGCTGCCCGTCACCCACCAGCAAACTGTCACCCCGATACCGCTCGAATCGTCCCTCGAATCGCGCACCGTTCGACGTTTCAACCCGCACGGTGGTCTCTGGGCTCAGGGCCGGCGGGGGCGCCGGCGGTGTCGGGGCCTGCGCGAACAGCGGTACGGATAGCGTTGAGACGAGGACACCGAGTGTCGCGATGCGGAACGACGGTGCGGGCATGGCCGGATCCCCGGTGCGGTGTCGCCGCACATAGGGCTCGACCCCTCAAGCCGCCGTCAAGCGGGCTAGTCGCCGTCAAGCGGGCTAGTGAAGCGTTTCCCCGGCTTCGAGCATCTGCACGAACTTCTCCAGGCGGCGCTGCCGGGTCTCCGGTTTCTTCGCATCGTGTAGCCGGTACAGAATGGCATACCGGTTCTTGCTGTCGAGCGTGTCGAAGAAGCGCCGCGCACGCGGGTGCGCCTTCAGCGCGGCGCCGAGATCCTCGGGCACAGCGGTGGTGCGCTGCGACGCGTAGGCGGAATCCCACCGGCCGTCCCGCTTCGCCGTCTCCATCTCCCTGACTCCCGCCGGCGCCAACCGGCCCGCGGCGTGGAGCCGCTCCACAGCCGTGCAATTGATCTTCGACCACTTGCTGCGGGGCCGGCGTGGCGTAAACCGGCGGCGAAACCAGGTTGCGTCTACCGACGCGGACTGCCCGTCGATCCAGCCATAACAGAGAGCTGCTTCCAATGCCTGGGCATGGGTCAGCGATGGTACGCCGGTGCCCTGCTTGGCAAGCTCCAGCCACACGCCGGCCGACGTCTCATGATGGTGGCGAAGCCAGGCTTCCCACTTTCCGGCAGACGTAAAGCGCAGGACGGGCAGTTCGTTCTTGGCGGTCATCGAGCAATTCGTCAGGCGGCGTGTCGAGACAGCGCGGCCGCCCTTGGGACACAAAGCGTCTTTGTGTGCTTTGGGTACGAAACCGGACACCGGACGCGTGGCGAAGCAGCCGGATGCGCACGCTTGAAGCTCAACCGCACGCCTCGGTCAGGCGCTGGATCCGGACATGCCCGATCGTATGCTGAACATCACGCGGCACCTTATTGAGGAAAAGCCAAGCCGCCGCCAAGCTCGCGGTGATCCAGTGCAAGGTGCCGAGTCTCACTGGCCGCCGCGGCCCCGGCCCAGGATGAACGCAATCGCCACGCTCACCAGCGCCGCGATCCCGGTCAGCAGAATGAGCTTCACCGACCAGTGCGCGAGCATCTCCCGGGGCACGACGTCGAGCACAACCAGCGCCGCAAGCCCCGCCAGCAGCGCGATCGCGAGAGCCGCCATGAGACGTAGGAGACCCGGAAGGCCGCTCGACGGCGACGCCGGCGGCACTGGATCACGAGTTGTACCGGTCATGTGGGCCTCAGTCCGAGGAAGGCCGCGAGGGCGATGCGCCGCATACCGTGCTCGGATCCACTGGTCTGCTAGCAGTATAACGCTTCCCGGTCAGGCGCCGGTGCGCCAGCCCACGTCCGCATGCGTTACGCCGCGCACGCGTCTCCGAGCGGCAATCGGAGGACCACGGACCGCTCCCCTTTCCCCGGCTTTACGGACTGGTCGTCTCCCAGACGCTCCAGCTGTGCGTTAGCGATGTAGTGCAATGCTCCGCCGGAAACGGCTCCGGTCGTCGGACCGCTTTGGCTTGAATGCCGCCGCTCGAGCGGCTTGGCGGCCGTGATGCTCGCTCCGTCGCCGCTCAGCGCAAACCAGGTGATCTGGGGAAAGTCCAGCATGTATTGAACCGCGACCAGGCCGTCGGCGCACTGGTACAAACCGTCGATTCCCGCGGTGGTGACCCCAGCTGGCGCCCGCAACCTCGTGGGTGCAAGGCTGGAAGCACGGAGGTCGAACCAGCTCAGCCCCTCAAAGTGCGCGACGTACAGCCGTGACCCGTCGACTGAGGTCGCGATGCCGTTCGGGTAGAGGAACCGCTCGCGATCGATGTGAACCGGCTCGAGCCGTCCCTCTCCCGCCCTGAGGCGTTGCAGCGCGCCGCCCTCGCTGTCGGTCACGTACACGTCCCCGGCCGGCGTGATCGCAATATCGTTCAACAGGTGCGGACCGCTGGAGTCCGGCGCCCAGCGTCCAAGCAGTTTTCCGGTTGGAAGCTGGTACGCCTCGACCGATGCCCAGCCCCCCGGTCCCCGGAAGAAGCGCGGCGCCGCGGTATCCGCGATCAGTGCCGCGACCCAGAGCCGTCGCCTCGCGCGGTCCACCCGAAGCCCCAGGATCTGCACCAGGCGTGTGGAGTCAGTGCGAACCCACGTTGACGCGCGCCCGTCAACCACGCGCACGATCCCGCGACCGGTGAGAGAGCCAACGTAGAATGCCCCGTCAGCCGGATCCCAGGCGATTCCCTCGGGGATGAAATCGGGGTCGGGGAGCACGAACGACGTATCGCTTCGCACCATCGGCGTCGCCCCCGCGGCCAACCGTTGTGCTACCTGGCGGAACTGGGTGGATCGGCGAAGCGAAGCGAACGCCGTATCGTCCGCCACCGGCCGGACCGCACCCTGGGTGGCGAGTCGCTCGAGCGTTCGAACCGCTGCCGATCCATCTCCCAGCCGAGCCTCGGCGCGGGCAAGACTGTAGAGCGCCGCGGGATGGTCGGGCGAGAGTCGGAGCGCGGTCTCCAGGGCGGCCCGGACGGTCTTCCAATCGCGCGCCTCGCTGGCTCGCCCGGCGAGCTGAAACGCGGCGTCCAGGCTTCGAATCGAGTCGGGCTGTTGCGCGGCCTGCGCTGCTCTTGGGATGAGAAGCGGGCAATGCAGGATCGCGAGGAGCGCGCAGAGACTACGCATGCGCCACTTCGGGGAGCCCGGCCTCGATGGCCGAACGCTCCGGCTCTTCCCACGGCGGAAGCTTGAGCCCGCGCCCGAGCTGCGTGAGCGGCTCGTCCACCGTGAAGCCCGGCGTGACCGTGGCCACCTCGAACAGAACGCCGCCCGGCTCCCGGAAGTAGATCGAGCGGAAATACTGCCGATCCCGCACCTCGGTGACTGACACGCCGAGCTCGACCAGCTCGGCCCGCAACTGGAGCTGCTCGTCGTCGGTCGCGATGGCCATCGCGACGTGATGAACCGTGCCGATGCCGTTGAGCGCAACCGGCACCTCGGGGGCCTCGATGACATCGATCACATGGCCGGGGCCGTCGCCTCCAGTGGCAACCCGGGTTGCCCGTTCGGCCTCGCCCACGACGCGCCAGCCGAGCACCCCGGTCATGAGCTCCAGGGTGCGGCTCGACCTCCGAACCAGCATCGTCACCGAATGGAGGCCGCGGACCGCGTCCGCGGGGCTCACGTCGCTCCCGCTCCACGGGGTTCGCCCGTCGTCGCCCCCGACCAGGTGAAACACGAGCCCTGATGGATCCCGGAACTCCAGCATCGGTTCGCCGAATCGGGTGGCAATCTCCCGGAAATCGACCCGGCGTGCCGCGAGCCTGGCGCGCCAGAATCCGAGCGAGGCTGCGGGA
>DATAFP010000183.1:0-1745 GCA_036257415.1 Gemmatimonadales bacterium | reverse complement strand
TGACGAGATGTTCAGTCACATTCTCCGCTGCGGCGTCATCGACGCCCTTCCGGAGCATCAGAAGGACTGGTTCGACGACACGATGCTGTACCTGGCCGATCGGTACGAGGACCTGACCAAGGAAGAGCTCGACCAGCTCCGGGTGCTCGGCGAGCGGTTCAGCCGGCCGGTCCAACGGAAAACCGAAGCAGCCACGGGCGCCGCCTGAGCCCTGTTGCAAGACGCAGCGCCCCGGGAGCTTTCCCGGGGCGCTTTTGCTTTCAGCGGACCAGATCCCACCAGCGGGGAAACCATCGCCACCGGTACCCGGCGGACAGCCGAGCGCCGCCGCCCACTCCGGCCTCCAGGAACCAGCCTGACACCGCTCCGGGTCGCCCCTCGACCCCCGCCGCGAGCACCAAGTAGCCCTGCTCCGTCCGGCCGCCCACGGCCGCAACGCCGCCCGCCAGGTAGACGGCGCTCCCCGCGCGCCGGGTCGGGGCGAGCAGGAAATGCCCGAGCAACTCGCCTCGCCAGGCCACCTCTCCCTCGGACCCGCCGAGCCCAAGGCTGGCCGACAATCGCGCCCTTTTCGCGGGACGCCAGCCGAGGTAGACCCCACCCACGGCCAGCGCGGGATCGGACAGCGTGCCGATCGCCTGAATGCCGAGTTCCCTGACCTGCTGTGCGCCGGCGGGCGCAGCGGCGGCAGTTAGCGCCGCCACCGCGCTAAGCCAGCGTAAGGCCATAGCTGATCGCGATGTCCGGCGCGAGCGAGGCCACGACCGAGCAGTACTTCTCCAGCGACAGATCGATGGCCCGACGTGCTTTCGGCTCGTCCAGTCCATCGCCGGCGAGCCGAAACTCGAACCGGATCGCGGTGTATCGCCGCGGCGTCTCCTCCCGGCGCGTGCCGTGCACCTCGATCCGGAGCTGCCGCAGCCCGACCCGCATCTTCTCCAGGATCGTCACCACATCGGAGCCGGTGCAGGAGGCGGCCGCAAGGAGCAGGGTGAGCATCGGTCCGGGCGCCTGCCCGTTATCAGCGTCGATGACGACGGACGGACCATCCGGTTCGCCGCCACGGAAGACCATTCCCCGCTCCCAGTCGAGCGCGATGTGCTTGACCTCGGCGCTCACCGCTCGGCTCCTCCCACCGGTCGCTCGGCCGCCGGCGCGACCCGGTAGTAGTCCCAGATCGCGTAGACACCGATGGCGGTGGTGGCCCATGCCAGCGGCTGGAGCAGCGGCGATCCGGTGAGAAACGCCACCAGGGTGAGCACCTGCGCCACCGTCACCGCCTTGCCACCCGCGCGGGCCGGGATCGCGCGAGGCCGACGGGAGTAGAGCGTGACCGCGAACGCCACCGTCGCCACGATATCCCGCAGCAGCACGCCCACCACTTCGTAGGGTGCCAGCCGGCCGGACACCGCGACCACGCCGAACGCGGCCGCCATGAAGAGCTTGTCGGCGACCGGATCGATCAGACTGCCGAGCGCCGAGGAGCCGAATCGTCGAGCGAGCGGACCGTCGAGCAAATCGGTCGCGGCCGCGAGCGCGAGGATGACCATCCGCCAGCTGTTCGACGCAAGCGGAAACGCCACCGCCAACGGGATCCGTGCGGCGCTCAAGAGGTCCGCCACCGTCCAGCGGTTTCGGCCTTGATCCCCTTTCTGGCGAGGACTAGTTTCGGACACCTTGCTCCTTTCGATGGCAGGAGGCCGGGACCCGCGGCGCCTGGCGTACAAGATACTCGTCGCCACGTA
>DATAFP010000166.1:0-4809 GCA_036257415.1 Gemmatimonadales bacterium | reverse complement strand
TGCCGGAGCGGAGGAAAGCCGCCTGGCTCACCGTAACCGAAGAGGTCGCTCCGCGACGAGCGGAGGACGCGGTTGCAGACGCTCCGCCAGGTCGGCCAGGGGAACAGGTCGGCCGCCGGAACCCCGGGACGGAACGGACGGGGCGCACCCGGCGTGGGGCGCCAGGTGGCAACGCTCGCGGCGATCGCCTCGCCCCGCGCTGAAAGCACCGACCGAGTGTCGGGAGACGGCATCGGAGGTGGAGCGGCCGGCGGCGGGCGGTGCGCGACGAAGGTGCCCGCGCCACGGCGGCCGTCGAGCCAGCCGTCCGCCAGGAGCTGCTCGAAGGCAGTGGCGACGGTGTTCCGCGAGAGCTCGAGATCGCGTGCCAGCATTCGGGTGGACGGTAGCCGAGTACCGGCCGCGAGCTCGCCCGCCGCGATGCGCCGCCGGAGAGCCTCGACCAGCTGCCGCCAGACCGGCACGGGCGAGCCCCGCTCGATCGGGAGCAATGCCAAGGGCGGCGGTGCGGCCGCCGCTCTCGGTGTCAGTGTGGACGCCAGAAGTGTTTCCTCCCAGTCACGGGATAGATGCGCCCAGCTTCCCGCGCTGGCAAGCGAGTGGCACCCGCGATCGTCGCCCAAGTGGCTCTGGCCCGCGGGACCGGCATCGCCATCTTGGCCCCGTGCTCATGGCGCTGTTCATCACCCGAGTGCGCGACCTCGGTGTGGTCGACACCGAGCGGGGTCGGGTGCGGGTGGAAGTCGTCGCCGACAGCCTCCAGATCCCATCGAGCATCGCGTTCCTGCCCGACGGCCGGGCGCTGGTGACCGAGCGCGCCGCCGGACGCCTCGACCTGATCGACCTGCGAACCGGAGCGCGCACCCTCGCCGAGGACGTGCCGCCGGTGTTCGCCGAGACCGACGGTGGCATGCTCGACGTGGCGGTGCACCCCGATTATGCGCGGAACCGCTGGATCTACCTGGCATACTCGGTCCGCACCGATGGGGGCAACACTACGGTGGTCGACCGCGCCAGGCTTCGCGACGCCCGGCTGATCGATCGCCAGCGGCTGTTCTCGGCGCTGCCCGCCGGAGCCTGGGCCATCGAAACCCGCAAGGGCTGGCGCTCCGGTCGGACGGCACGCTCTGGGAACACGAGCACGGGCCGCGCGGCGGCGACGAGATCAACATCATCCACCGGGGCGCGAACTACGGCTGGCCGGTGATCACGTACGGCCGGGAGTACGAGGGCGGGTGGGCGACGGACTCACGGCGAAATCCGGGATGGAGCAACCCGTGCACTACTTCGTCCCGTCCATCGCCCCGAGCGGGATGACCTTCTACACCGCAGACTCGTTCCCCGACTGGCGCGGGAATCTCTTCATCGGTGCGATGGGTCTCACCCACCTGGGCCGCTACGTATTTCGCGCCGACACGCTGATTCGCGAGGAGCGACTGTTCGACGGAATGCCGTGGCGGGTCCGCGCGGTCGCGCAGGGCCCGGATGGATTTCTCTACCTGGGCGTGGACACCGGCCTGCTGCTTCGCATTCGGCCCGACAAGCTCGCGCCGCTGCTGGTGCCGCGATAGCTTCCGCGCATGTCGCGCGAACGCGCCGGTCTGCCTCTCGCCGCCGTAGCCTTCGCCGCCGTTCTCCTCACTTCATTCCCCACTCTCACACCGGAAGCACATAGACTCGCGGCGATCATCGCGGCGGTAGTCGTCCTCTGGGTGACCGAGGCGATCCCGCTCCCGGCCACCGCCCTCCTGGGCGTCGCGGCCGCCGTGGCGCTCGCCGTGGCACCGGCGCGCGAGGCATTCGCGCCTTTCGCCGACCCGCTGATGTTCCTCTTCATCGGCGCATTCATGCTCGCGCGGGCGATCTTCGTGCACGGGCTCAACCGCCGGGTCGCGTACGCGGTGCTCTCGTTGCCGTGGGTCGGCGAGTCGCCGGGGCGGATCCTGCTCGCCTTCGGCGCCGTCACCGCGGCCATCTCGGGGTGGATCTCGAACACCGCCACCACCGCGATGATGTTCGGCATCGGCATCTCGATCCTCGCCGCGATGGGCGAGGATGCGCGCCGCTCGCCGTACGCTACGGCGCTCATGCTGATGACGTCGTTCTCCGCCTCCATCGGCGGACTGGCCACGCCGATCGGCACCCCGCCCAACGTGATCGGCCTGGGATTCATCCGCGCCGCCGTGGGCGAAGAGGTGTCATTCTTCCGCTGGATGATGCTGGGCGTGCCGACGGTGCTCGTGCTTTATGCCGTGCTGTTCGGCTGGCTCCGATTCGTCAGCCGGGACGCGGCGGGCGATCTCACCGCCACCCGCGAGCTCATCCGGCGCGAGCGCGCCACTCTCGGGCCCTGGACATCGGGTCAGCGATCGGTCGCCATCGCGTTCGGCCTCACCGTTTTTCTCTGGGTGCTGCCCGGGATCGTGGCGCTGGCTGCCGGCGAACGCAGCGCGGCGTTTCGCACGCTCAACGAGCGGCTTCCCGAAGGCGTCGCGGCCATCGCCGGCGCGCTGCTCCTCTTCCTGCTGCCCGGCCAGAAGGGCCGGCGCGCGATCACCTGGGACGAAGCAGTGAAGATCGACTGGGGCGTCGTGCTGCTCTACGGCGGCGGGTTCGCGCTCGGCGTATTGTCGTTCAAGACCGGACTCGCGGAGGCGGCGGGGCGGGGCCTCACCGGGCTGCTGCCGATCTCGGGTGAGCTCGGTCTGCTGATTGCGTCGGTGGGCGTGGCCATCGTGCTGTCGGAGGCTACCTCCAACACCGCGGCAGCCAACATGGTGGTCCCGGTGGTGATTTCGATCGCGCAGGCGTCGGGGATGGACCCGTTCGAGCCCGCCCTCGGCGCCACCATGGCCGCGAGTCTCGGCTTCATGCTGCCGGTCTCCACCCCGTGCAACGCGATCGTCTACGGTTCCGGGCTGATCCCCTTGGGGAAGATGATCCGTTACGGCGCGGTGCTCGATGTGGCGGGAGCGGTCGTGATCGTCGTGTCGGTTCGACTGCTCGGCTCGATCGTGCGATAGCGGCTCAGGGCCCGCCCGCGAGCTCAACCAGCGCATCGCCGGTGATGCGGAACACCCTCCAGTCGCTCATCGGTCGCGCGCCCACGCTCTGGTAGAAGCGGATCGCCGGCTCGTTCCACTCCAGCACGCACCACTCGAAGCGCCCGCAGCCACGATCGACCGCCAGCTGGGCCAGGTACTGCAGCAGCCGCTTGCCGACGCCGTGGCCGCGGAACGCAGGCTTCACGAAGAGATCTTCGAGAAACAGGCCGCGGCGGGTCAGAAACGTCGAGTAGTTGTGGAAGAAGAGCGCGAAGCCGGCGGGCTCCTCACCGACATAGGCGATCACCACCTCGGCATCGGGCCGGGCCCCGAACAACGAGCGCCGAACCGATTCCTCGGTGGCGATCACCTCGTGCGCGAGCTTCTCGTATTCCGCCAGGCCGCGGATGAACTCGACGATCAGCGGAGTCTGGTCTTCGGTCGCCGGCGCGATGCGAATCGCTCGATCCATGCGGGTAATATCATCGCGCCGGCGTCCAGATGCCGTAGTCGGCCGCGGCGCGCACCTGCGGCAGGAGCTCGGGCAGCACCTCGAGCCCCCAGAGATAGACGAAGCCGGTGCCGGGCGCGCCTCCGTAGGAATTGACCCACGCCCCCGCCTGCTCGAACTCGTCGAGCGCCAGCACGCCGGTCGGCACCAGCTTGGGATCGAGGGTCCAGAACGACAGCGTGCGACCGCTGAGCCCCCACGCCTTGCCTCGCGGCGTCGGCAGCGCCTGGTAATAGGTGTAGCCCAGCCTTTCGTGTGGAATGCCGAGCAGGGCAGTGGGACGCTTGGGATCGACCGCCACGACCCGCACCTTCCCGGTCGAGTCGTTCCGCACCCGGGTAAACAGCGCGGGCGGCTCTCCGGTCCAGACGATCTTGCCGCCCGCGTTCAGGTAGCGGCGGAACAGCGCTGTGTCGGACGCTTGAGGGACGACGGTCTCCGGCGCGACGTCCAGCGCGAACACCACCACGCTCGGCGCCTTGTCCTTGATCCGCGCCTCGAAGAACGCGGCGAGCGTCTTTGCGTCGAGCGTCTCGTAGCCGAAGCGGTTGAAGTAGTCGCGCACGGTCTCGCCGCCCCTGGTGCCGGCGAGCTCGGCGGTGGTGGAGTCGTAGAACACCGCGCGGCGGAGTGACGGACCGCCTGCGGCCCGGATCGCGTAGACCGCACCGTCGTCGGCACCGACGTACAGGGCGCCATCGGCCGGAACCGGAGTGGAGTAGATCCGCGCGCCCAGGCTGGTGCGCCATCGCTCAGCGCCGGTCGCGGCGTCCAGCGCGAAGAGATTGCCGCTCATGTCCGCCACGTACAGGATCGAGTCGGCCAGCACCGGCGACGCGATCACGTTGTCGGGCGTGCGGAAGAACCACACCCGCTTGCCGCTGTCCGGATCAACCGCCTCAACGAAGTGGCCATCGGAACTGCCGAAAGAGATCCGGTCGCCCCATACCACCGGCGACGTCACCACCCAGGGCGCCGGCTTTCCGTTGCGCCAGAGCTGTTTGCCGGTCACGAGGTCGAACGCGTAGAGATGCGCGTCGCGTGAACCCACGTACACCTTGCCGCCGGCGATCGCCGGCGAGCCCTGGATGGTCTTCCGGTCGAAGCCCTCCTTCTCCGAATCGAGCGTCGCGCCCTCGGTCTCGCCGCGCCACCGGCGCGTGCCGTCCGCGAGGCTGAGCGCGTAAACGTACCCGTCGGCGCCGCCTACCACGACATAGCCGTCCGCAACCGCGGGTGACGAGCGCATCAGGG
>DATAFP010000146.1:0-13495 GCA_036257415.1 Gemmatimonadales bacterium | reverse complement strand
GAGGCGCGAGCGCCGCGCTCGACGACGATGAGATTCCGGGGATAGGCCGCTGCAGCTGAGCCGGCCGTCGTCACGAAGAGCAGGTGAACGGGCAACTCGAGCACCGTGTTGGCTGGCACATACACGAACGCGCCGTCGCGCATCAGGGCCATGTTGAGCGCCGCGAACGCGGTGGTCTCGGGGCGGGCGTAGCGGGAGAGGTGCCGTTCGAGGAGAGCGGGATGCAGCGTGAGTGCGCATGCCAGGCCGCCCACTAGAACCCCACTGGGCAGCTCGGGGACCGACGAAAGCTCGGGCGCGAGCTTGCCGTTCACGAAGACCAGCTGGGGCCACTCGACGTGGCCGAACAGGAACGGCGTCAGCGCGGATGGCGCCACCGTGGCTGGCAGGGCCGGCTCGAACGCCGCCTGCGCAATCGGAGACACCGGGGTGAACCGCCACTCCTCATCCCGCGAGGTAGGGAAGCCAGCCCGGGTAAACTGGTCCATCGCCACACGCCGGAGCGCGGGAAGCCAGCTCGGCCCCTCCCGGCCACCGTTCGCAGTGAACGATTCGAACTGCCGCCGATACGTCTCGATCACGCAACCTCCGCCGCTTCCTCGACCCAGTCGTATCCGCGGGCCTCGAGCTGGAACGCAAGCTCCTTCCCGCCCGACTTCACGATCCGCCCGCCTGACAGCACGTGCACAAAGTCTGGGACGATGTAGTTGAGGAGCCGCTGATAGTGCGTCACGACCACGAACGAACGCTGCGGGCTCCGCAGCTTGTTCACGCCCGCAGCGACGATGCGCAGCGCGTCGATGTCCAGCCCGGAATCGGTCTCGTCGAGAATCGCCAGCTTGGGCTCGAGGACGGCGAGCTGAAGAATCTCATTTCGCTTCTTCTCGCCGCCGGAGAAACCGGCGTTCACCGCACGGCTCATGATGTCGGGACCCCATTCGACGACCTTGAGCTTCTCTTCCAGGACTTCCAGAAAGTCGATCGGGTCTACCTCTTCCTGCCCCCGGGCCTTCCGTAGTTCGTTGTACGCGGCCCGCAGGAAGTAGGCGTTGGTCACGCCTGGGATCTCCACGGGGTACTGGAACGCCAGAAAGACGCCCGCCTTGGCCCGCTCCTCCGGCTCCATGTCGAGCAGATCCTGTCCCTCGTACCGCGCTTCGCCCCCGGTCACCTCATAAGCGGGATGGCCGGCGAGTACCTGGGCCAGCGTGCTCTTCCCGGAGCCGTTGGGGCCCATAATGGCGTGCACCTCGCCCGCACGAACCGTGAGGTTGACCCCGGTGAGGATCTCCTTGTCGCCTGCCGCCGCCCGCAAGTCTCTGATTTCCAGCAAAGTCGAGTCTCCTGTCGTGGGATCGCCGGTCAGCCGACGCTGCCTTCCAGGCTCACGCCCAGAAGTTTCTGGGCCTCGACCGCGAACTCCATCGGAAGCTCCTGAAAGACTTCCTTACAGAAGCCGTTCACGATCATCGAGATGGCGTTCTCGGTGTTGAGCCCCCGCTGCTTGCAGTAGAAGATCTGGTCTTCGCCGATCTTCGAGGTGGAAGCCTCGTGCTCTACCGACGCAGTGGGATTCTGCACGTCGATATAGGGGAACGTGTGCGCGCCGCAGCGGTTCCCGATCAGCATCGAATCGCATTGGGTGTAGTTGCGGCCGCCCGCCGCCTTGGGCAGCATCTTGATCAAACCGCGATAGCTGTTGTTCCCCCGACCGGCGCTGATTCCCTTCGACACGACCGTGCTTCGCGTGTTCTTGCCCATGTGGATCATCTTGGTGCCGGTATCAGCCTGCTGGCGCCCATTGACCACCGCCACAGAGTAGAACTCGCCCACCGAGTCGTCACCCTGGAGAATGACGCTGGGGTACTTCCACGTGATGGCGGACCCCGTCTCTACCTGCGTCCATGAGATCTTGGCTCCGCGCAACGCCTTCCCCCGCTTGGTGACGAAATTGTAGATCCCGCCGCGGCCCTCTTCGTCTCCAGCGTACCAGTTCTGGACCGTCGAGTACTTGATGGTGGCGCCGTCGAGGGCCACCAGCTCCACGACCGCCGCATGGAGCTGATTGCTATCCCGCTTGGGCGCCGTGCATCCCTCGAGATAGCTCACATACGCGCCTTCGTCGGCGATGATCAGGGTGCGCTCGAACTGTCCGGTATTCTCTGCGTTGATCCGGAAGTAGGTCGAGAGCTCCATGGGGCAACGAACACCTTTCGGGACGTACACGAACGACCCGTCGCTGAACACTGCCGCATTGAGCGCGGCGAAGAAGTTGTCGCTCGCGGGCACCACCGACCCGAGATACTTCTCCACCAACTCCGGATGCTCCTGAACCGCCTCACCGAAGGAGCAGAAGATGATTCCCTTCTCCGCCAGCTTGGCCTTGTAGGTGGTGCCGACCGACACACTGTCGAAGATGGCGTCAACCGCTACGCCGGCCAGAATCTTCTGCTCGGTCAGCGGGATCCCGAGCTTCTGGTAGGTTTCCAGCAGCTTGGGATCGACCTCTTCGAGGCTGCCGAGCGGATTCTTCGTCTTGGGCGCGGCGTAGTAGCTGATGTCCTGGTAGTCGATGGGCGGATACGTGACGTTGGCCCAGTGCGGCTCAACCATCTTCTGCCAACCGCGAAACGCCTTGAGGCGCCACTCCAGCATGAACGTGGGCTCGTTCTTCTTGGCGGAAATCAGCCGGATGAGATCCTCGGTCAGGCCCTTGGGCGCGATATCCGTTTCGATATCCGTGACGAAGCCGTAGCGGTACTCGCGATTGACCAGTGATTCGACCTGCGAGCTCATGCGTTCTCCTTCGCGGCCGTGGGACCGTCGAGCCGGACCAGGTACTCACAGGCGCCGCAGCCGGCGAGCATGTGCGCGCGGCGCTCGACCGGCGCCCCCAGCGCAGATTCGAGGAAGCGGGCTTCGGCCTGGCAGAGCTCCGGGAAGCGCTCCGCAACTGCTTTCACGGCACAGTTGTGCTCAGTGAGTGTTGCGATGCTGGCGTTGTGCTGTTCGCTCCACTCCGCCATATAGCCTTCGTCCGACAGGGCGTCGGCCACCAGCTCCAGCCGGCGGCGCGGAGAAGCTCCCTCCAGCGAGGCGCTCAGCCGCTTGCCGAGCGCGGCGAAATGCGCCTGGAGCACTCGCACCGCCGCCTCGCGGCCACGCTCGGCGACCATGTGCTCGAGCAACTCGATGAGCGTGGACTCGTAGCGGCGGGGGAACAGCGCCTCGCCGGCTCCGGTCAGGCGGTAGATATAGAGCGGCGCGCCGACCCCGTGGTGGCGCCTATGGTACTCGACCAAGCCCTCGGCCTCGAGCTCCTTGAGGTGGTGCCGAACGCCATTGAGTGAGTAACCGAGCGCCTGGCCAAGGTCCCGGGCTGTGAGGTCGGGAGTCCGCTTGAGCTGAACCAGGATATCCCCTCTGGGCCCACGCAGACCGATCGGGCGGGTGGTATCGGAGCCGGTTGGGGAGAGCGGGAGCTGCATGAGGCGAATCCTAAGGAAAAAAGTCTGAATTGTCAATTTGCACCGAAAAATTGGTGCGAATGTCTCAATTGTGATAGTATGATAGACTACTACTCACGCTGCTCTGGCCGCCCCGGCGTTCCAGCCGCATATTCGCCATTGACTCCTCTTGGCGCGGTTGAGAGGCCCGTTTCATGACCATCCATCGAATTCGCCTGCTCGGCGACCCGATCCTTCGCACCCGTTGTCAACCGATCGCTCGGCCGACCTCCACCGCCGTGCGGGTGATCATCGATGACTTACGCGAGACGCTCCGCGACTGGCAGTCGCGCTTCGGGGCGGGCCGCGCTATCGCCGCTCCGCAGATCGGGGCGCCGGTGCGAATCGTGTACGTCGAGATGGACAAGCCATGGCCGCTGATCAACCCCGAAATCATGGACATCGGTACCGAGGATTTCGCGGTGTGGGACGATTGTTTCTCGTTTCCCAACCTGCTGGTCCGGGTGTCGCGTGCCTACCGAATCCGGGTGCGCTATCAGGATGTAAAAGGTGAAGTGCACGAAGTGGAGCTGGAAGGTGACCGCGCCGAGCTGCTGCAGCATGAGATCGACCATCTCGACGGCGTGCTGGCCGTGGACCGGCCGCACGGGCTCGACCCCTTCTGCCTTCGGGAGGAGTGGAACCGCATCCACGCGCCCGGGGGTCGCTGCGGCCCGCCGGAACCGCGGGATGACAGCTACGCCGCGCAGATTCTCGACGCGTCCGACGTAGGCTGAGGCCTACCCGCCGGACCACGATGGCCACACTGCTGACACCGGCAGTCCCGCAGATGCCCGTCTGCGCCCACGCGCCACGGGCCTATGCCGGGCCGTCTCGCGCAGAGGTGCTCGAGCTCAGGCGGCGGTACGCCCATCCATCGCTCTTCACACTGTATCGCGAGCCGCTGATGCTGGTCGAGGGCTACCTGCAGTGGCTCTTCGATGAGACTGGGCGGCGGTACCTGGACATGTTCGCCGGAATCGCCACGGTCTCGTGCGGTCACGCCCATCCGGAAGTGGTTCGCCGGGTGCAGGAGCAGGCGGCCACTCTCCAGCATCTCTCAAATCTCTACCTGCACCCGAACCTCGCGCTGTTCACCCGCGCGCTCGCCGCGCGGATGCCGGCCGGTCTAGACGTCACCTACCTGGTGAACAGCGGCAGTGAGGCGAACGACCTCGCGGTGACGATGGCTCGCCTCTACACCGGCCGGGCGGATGTCGTCGCGGTCAAGAATGGGTATCACGGGGGCAGCCCGAGCTCGATGGCGCTCAACGGACTGTACACCTGGAAGCTGCCGACCCAGCAGAGCAGCGCCGTTCACCACGCCGCCTGCCCCGACCCTTACCGGAGCGCGTTCAGGGGGTCGGCGGCGGAGGTAGCGGCCCAGAGCGTGGATGAACTCCGCAGCCTGATTCGCGCCGCGACGCCGGGGCAGATCGCGGCGTTCATCGCCGAGCCGATTCAGGGCGTGGGCGGCGTTACGCTGGGCGCTCCCGCATATCTCCGGGACGCGTTCACCGTCGCCCGTGAGCACGGTGGGCTCTGCATCAGCGACGAGGTACAGACCGGCTTCGGGCGCACCGGCGATCACTATTGGGGCTTCGAGCGATCCGGCGTCGTCCCCGACATTGTGACTACCGCGAAGGGCATCGGGAACGGCGCGCCACTTGCCGCCGTAACGACTCGGCGTGAAATCGCGGAGACGCTCACGCAACGACTCCACTTCAATACGTTCGGCGGGAATCCGGTAAGCGTCGCGGCCGGCCTGGCGGTGCTCGACATCATAGACCGGGAGCGGCTTCAGGCCAACGCGCAGACCGTGGGCGGGCGGCTCCGCGCCGGGCTCGACGACCTTATGGGGCGCCATCGTCTCATCGGTGACGTGCGGGGTCACGGCCTCATGCTCGGCGTGGAGCTAGTGCGAGATCGGGCTGCCCGTGAGCCCGCCGTAGAGGAGACGCTGCAGGTGCTCGAGCGTTTGCGGGAGTGCGGGGTGCTGATGGGCAAGGGCGGGCTCGACGGCAACGTCCTCCGGATCAAGCCGCCGCTCTGCATCACTGCCGAGGATGCAGACTTCGCACTGGAAGCCCTGGACTACGCGCTCGCGCATGCCGCGAGCGCCTGATCCGGGCCGCGACCGACCTCGGTATCGCGAGTACGCGCCGGCGCCTGACCTCGCCCATCTGGTGCGGTGCTTTTGGCACATCACCGCCAACAACGCGCCGCCCACGCTCAACCGGATCTGCCCCGATGGCTGCGCCGACATCGTCGTGACCGGCGACGGCGAAGCGCGCGCGATCGGGACGATGCGAAGCCCGATGCTGATGACCGTGGCCGGGCGGGTGGACATCTTCGGAGTACGATTCCAGCCGGGAGAGGCGCTCGCCTTCTTCGATCTGCCCCTCGACACTCTCACTGATGGCATCGCCGGCATGGATGACCTGGGCTGGCGCAGCGGTTCCACGCTGGGAGACCAGGTCGCATCGGCGGGCCCCTCCGCACTCCGGGTCGCGATTATGGAGCGTTTGCTCCGAGCGCGTCGCGCCGCTTGCCGGCGGGGGGACACCCCAGCGGCGCTCCGTGCTGCGATCCGCCTCCTGGAGCGACGGGACGGCGTCGGGCTCCAGCAGGTTCGGAATGCCACCGGGGCCAGCCAGCGGACCCTCGAGCGACAGTTCCGCGAGATGGTCGGGCTGTCGCCGAAGGCGTTTGGGCGAGTGGCGCGGTTCCGACGGGCGCTTCGAGACGTGCACCGACACCCTCGTCTTCCATACGCCGCTCTTGCCGCCGAGGCGGGCTACGCCGACCAGGCGCATTTCATCCGCGAGTTCCGCTCGTTCGCGGGGATTACACCTGCGGCATACGTCCGCGAGTGGTGTGCTGTCGGTTTCGTTCAATACGGGGATCCGCTCGCGCTCTAGACTGCGCTACAGGTGACCGGTAGCGGGCAATCGTGGATACTGTGACGAGGAGCGGCGACGATGACGGAACAACTGGTGGGAACCGAGCATGATCGGCGGGTAGACTATATCGAGTTTGCTGCCGGCGACCTGCCGGCCGTGAAGCGGTTCTACGCGGACGTCTTCGGCTGGAGGTTCACCGACTACGGGCCGGAGTACACCAGCTTCGCCGACGGCCGACTTACCGGTGGATTCCGGCAAGCCGATGAGCCGACGCGGGGCGGACCGCTGGTCGTCATCTTTGCGCTGGACCTGGAGGCGGCACAGGCGGCCGTGAACCGCGCGGGCGGTCGCATCGTCAAGCCGATTTTCAGCTTTCCCGGCGGTCGCCGGTTCCATTTCGTAGATCCGGCCGGAAACGAGCTCGCAGTCTGGAGCGACCGCCCGCGTTGATCAGAACCAGTGACCGACGCGCACCAGCAGTGCTCCGCGGTCGTCGCTGTTATACCCATACTCCACCCGCACGGGCCCAATCGGAGTCTCTACCGAGATTCCGGCCCTCGCGCCGCTGATCCAGCCGTCGTCCGCGAGGATCGACCCGACATCGGCGGACCGGCCCAGAGCGAGCTCGAGTCGGAGGCCCACCCGGGGGGTTACCCGCCGGGTGACGAGCAGCGAGGCCATGGTCTCACGCTGCCCTCGGCGCTCGGTGAGGTGCAGACCGGGGAATCCATCGAATCCCCCGAGCGGAAACGCTGCCTGCACCGGGAGATCATCCCCCCAGCCGATCCGAAGCCGCGGCGTCAGGAGGAGCCCGAACGCCCGAATCAGGGTAGATGCGGTCAGGTGGTAGCGCTCGTAGTCGCCGGTGAGCAGCGCCTCACCCTCCACTGCCTCATCCGCCACCCGACCGAGCCGCTCGATCCGGAACAGCCCGCCGGCGGTTGATTGCCCGACCCCGTCGGGGTCATCCCACACATGGGCGATGCCGGCGGCTTGGATCCACCAGTCGCCGCCGAGCCAGCGCTCCGCGCCCGCGAGACCGATCGCTTCCTGCACCCCGAGCTTCGGCAGCTCGACTCCGTCGGGATCGAACTGTCGTATGGATTCGTCGGCCGCCCGGACCCGCACGAATGGTGCGATGCGGTGGGGGCGCAGCGCCGACCCCCAGCGCAACGCGCCGGTGAGCTCGCTCCGGAGCTCGCCGGCGTACAGCACCCCGCTGGCTTCGATGTGGCGCTGAAACAGCCGGCGCTCCAGCCCCGCGAGCCAGAGGCGGCCGCCGAGCTCGTTGTCGTAGGCCGCGCCCATGGCCACCGTGCGACGTGGCGGTCCGCGCGGCGCCAAGCGGAAGCTCACTGAGTCGTGTGCGACTACCGGATTGAGCCACAGCGACTCCAGCAGGCCGGAGCGGGCCAGCCGCCGGATCCGAACCCGCAGCGCGCGCTCGTCGAAGGGCGCGTGTTGCCGGAGCCCGAGCAATCCAAGCAGGGCTTTGCCGTCTCCGGCGCTGAGCCGCTCAACCGTGATATCGGCGAGCGACCGCGGGAGAGGCCGGGACACCGGGGCGGGGCGGGCCGCTTTGCACGCGGGCCCGCGAACTGAGTCGCGCGCCGCCGTCACGCCGCGAGCGACCAGGCTGTCCACTCGCAGTGAATCGAACTCAAGCGGCGGAAAGTTGACCACATCCGGCCGGATGAAGATGTCGTCACGCCCGAGCGAATCGGCCGGCTGAAGAAAGAGAAAATCAATGAGCCGATCGAGCTGGGCGATGGGCGATTCGTAATCCACCTCTTTCTTGTGGCCGCCGCCCACGTCGGAGACGATCACCCGTTGGATGCTCGGGTCGCGACGCGCCGGATCCACCGGCACGTTGTCCGCGATGCCGCCGTCCACGAAGAGGCTGTCGCCCACCTCGACCGGGCGGAACACCACGGGAATGGCGAAGCTCGCGCGCACCGCCTGCGCGAGATCGCCGCCTGCGAGCACCCGCGCCTCACCGGTGGCCAGATTGGTGGCCATCGCACGAAACGGAATGGGGAGCGAGTCGAAGTTCCCCGCCGCCAGCAGGTTCCCCGGGAGCAGGCCGGCGGTGACGAGGGCGTTGATCTCGAACTCGTCGACGATCGCCGGGCGAAGTCGAAGGCCGTGCCGCCCCGGCTCCCACTGCACCAGCGGCCGCAGCGACCCAAGCGTGCGAGCCAGCAGGCGCGGTTCCGCCCGTACCAGCTCGGCGAGAGAATATCGCCGGGCGAGTGTATCGAGCTGGAGTCCAGAGTATCCGCTGGCATACATGGCCCCGACGATCGCGCCCATGCTGGTGCCAACGATCAGGTCGGGGCGATAGCCCAGGCTGTCCAGAACCTTCAGCACGCCGATATGAGCGATGCCCTTCGCGCCACCGCCCGACAGCACCAGCGCGGTTCGCGGTGCATCGCAGACCTGGCTCTCGAGCCGACCTGTCGCCACCATCATTGCCGCAGCCGCGACGATCCAGCGGGACACCTTGCGCACCCCCAGACCCCTTCGTATAAGTACGCGTCGCCCGGAGCAGGACCGTCCCGCCCGGGCGCTTCGCCCAGCGACCGTGCAGAGGAGCAGCCGCATGACGTACGTCATCACCGAGGCTTGCATCGGCGTCAAGGACCGGGCTTGCGTGGATGTATGCCCGGTAGACTGCATCTACGAGGGCGAGGACCAGCTGTACATCCATCCGGACGAGTGCATCGACTGCGGCGCGTGCGAGCCGGAGTGCCCGGTATCGGCGATTTTTCCCGAGGAGGATGTGCCCGAAAACATGCAAGCATACGTCGCCAAGAACAAAGAGGTGTTCAACAGCGACGCGCCGCCCGGGCGCCCCAAGCGCTGATCAACAGTCTCGTCCGTTTCGCAGCCTCACCGCGGCCTTCCGGCATCCAGACGCCGGAGGGCCTTCTGATTGCTGTACCACCGCTTGCTGTACCACCGCGGCCAGGCGATCAAACAGGAGAGGCGACCCGCGGAGCCGGCAGAATGCGCCGGCTCCGGGGCCGTTGTAGGAAGGAAACCTGAGGTCAGCGGTCGAACGACCCGGAGCCGAACGGCCGCTAAGTGTGTAACGCGCGAGCGGCCGGAAGGGTTTCACCCCAGCGAAGCGAGGAACGTGCGAATGGCGGTGGTGGTCGGTTGCGGCGCCTCCAACATGGGCAAGTGGGCGGCCCCCGGTACCACCTCGAAGCGGGCTCCCGGAATTCGGTCGGCCATGGCCCGCACCCGCTCCACCGGGATCAGGCAGTCGTCGCCCCCAGCGAGCACCAGGGTCGGGAGGTCCTCGAGCGTCGGGAGAAGCGGCGTGCTGTCCGGCCTGTCCCGCATTGCCGCGAGCGCGCCACCGATCCCTGCGACCGGCGTGTCGGCCATGAGCCGCCGCACCCGGGCCATCAGTTCGGGATCGCGTTCCCGGGTACCGGCCGCCAGCATGTTCGGCAGCATCGCGTCAGCGATCGCTTCCGCGCCCAGTTCGCGCGCCTGTTGTGCCGCGGCTTCCCGTGCGCGCCGGCCTTCGGGCGTGTCGGCTTCAGCCCGGGTAGCGATGAGGATGAGCGCACTCACCCGCTTCCGCCATCGGCGGAGCAGCTCGAACGCGACGTAGCCCCCCATCGACTGCCCACACACGACGGTGCGATCAACCCCGAGCGCGTCCAGCAGGGCAACGAGATCGTCGGCGTAGGTCGCCATCGCGTAGCCCAGGTCGGGGGCATCCGAGCTGCCCATGCCGCGCAGGTCGGGCGCGATCCTCCGCCAGCCGTCGAGTGCCTGAAGTTGGGGGGCCCAGATGGAATGGTCGAGCGGATAGCCGTGTACGAAGAGGATCGCTGGACCATCCCCGCGCACGTCCACGACCAGATTCACGCCGTTCACCCTCATTCGACGTCCGTCCCGGCCAGGCGCACGGGCATTGACGAAACTGGTGAACTCCGCCGGTACCGGCGTCGGCCGCCCGGCCGTGTCGACACAGACGAACAGGAATTCGGCGGTCGCGACCAGCACATCGTCGCGCACCCGCCGGGCCGCCTGGCGCAGCGTGAAGCTGGTGCGTCCGTGGTGCACCAGGGTGAGATGAAAACGAAGGATGTCGCCGGGGAATGCCGCTGCCAGGTACTCGATTGATGCCTTGCGCACCGCCGGCCAAGCGCCGTGGCGGGTGAACACGTCCATGCCCGGGCCGCGCGCGAGCATCTTCCAGCGGGCTCGCTCGAACAGCGAGAGAAAGGACGCCTGATTCAGGTGGCCGAAGGCGTCGCACTCGTCGGGATAGACGGTGAGATCGATGTCCGTTGGGGCCATGGCTGGATCATAGGTGGGCAGATGGGTGGATGGGCAGATGGACTGGTGCCGGCCTATCTTCCGGCACTGGCCGGGCGCTGGTCGTCTTCCGGCCCACTCGTCCACGCGCCACCGGCCAATCGTATGCCAACCACCGACTACATCCGCCACGCCGCCCGGCTCGCCCGCAAGATCCACATGGATGCCGCGATGGGCGGTGCCCCCCAGCCGGACGCGGAGTTCTTCAAGACCCTGTCGAAGGCGTTCGAAGAGATCGCCGCCGGCCTGGAGCAGGTCGCCAAGCGTGAATGACCATGCCGGTATCGAGCTGATCGAATCCCCGGCCGCGTTCGGAGCGCTCTTCACCGAGCTGGCGGGCGAGCCGCTGCTCGCCATCGATACGGAAGCCGCGAGCTTCCACCGCTACCGCGACATGGTGTACCTGCTGCAGATCTCCTCCCGCAGCCGAACCGCCGTCGTGGATCCGCTCGCGGTGCCCGACCTCGGCCCGCTCGGCCGGGTGCTCGCCGATCCGGCAGTGGAGATCGTCTTTCACGACGCCGACTACGACTTGCGCTTGATGGAACAGCAATACGGGTTTCGGGCCACCCGGCTCTTCGATACCCGGATCGCAGCGCAGTTACTCAACGAGCCGGCGATCGGGCTGGCCGCGCTGCTGGAGAAGTATTTCGGCGTGCGGCTGGACAAGCGGTTTCAACGGGCCGACTGGTCCGCCCGGCCGCTGTCAGGTCCGATGATCACCTACGCCGCATCCGACACCCGGCACCTTCCCGGGCTACGCGATGTGCTGCGCGACCAGCTCGAGCGACGAGGACGCCTGTCCTGGGCGGAAGAGGAGTTCTCGTTGCTGGCACAGGTCCGCTGGCGTGACGACGACGGTGAACCGGGGTTTCTTCGCATCAAGGGCGCCAAGGCGCTCCGGAGCCGCTCGCTCGCCGTCCTGCGTGAGGTGTTTCAGTGGCGGGAGGAGCAGGCGGCTCGGACCGATCGGGCAGCGTTCCGGATCCTCAACAACGAGCCCTTGCTGGAGATCGCGCGATCTCAGCCCCGCGACGTCGCGGCACTCCGCGCCATTCGTGGCGTGGGAGCGGATCTGGCCGAGCGACGGGGGCGCGACCTGGTCGCTGCGGTACAGCGCGGGCTGGAGCTGCCGGAGTCGGCGCTCCCGAGGATTGTCCGTGGTACCCGCCGGCCGCCGGATCCGGCCCTCGAAGCCCGACTGGAGCGGCTCAAGGTCCGGCGCAACGAGCTCGCGACGGCGTATGACCTCGCGCCGGGGGTATTGTGCCCGAACGGAACGCTGGAGGCTATCGCCCGGGCCGAGCCCCACACGGTCGACGACTTGACGGAGATCCCAGAGCTGCGGCGGTGGCAGGTGGAGGCGATCGGCGAGGAGCTGGTGGCGGCGATGAGAGACAACTAACGTCTAGTGCCCGAGAAAGGCCCTCACCCGCGGGTCCATCTTTTCCGGCGTCCAGTAGGGTTCCCACACCAGCTCGACCTCCACACCGGTTACACCCTCGGCCTCGCCGGCGACGTCCTTGACGCCCTGGATGATCTCGCCGCCGGCGGGGCAGCCGGGGGAGGTGAGTGTCATGCGCACATGCACCTGGCCCGCGTCGCTCACGTCCACGTCGTAAACCAGCCCAAGGTCGATGATGTTGAGGCCCAGCTCCGGGTCCTTCACTGCCCGGAGGGCTTTGCGAATCGTGTCGGGGGTCTGCATCTGGCGCTCCACCATAGCCTGAGCGGATGATAATCGGACGCGAGCGTGCAGACACCGTCTAGCACATCGCTATGAGCTCCGGGGGACAGACGGGGGTGACCAGGCGGGCCGCGGCATCGGACACGGCCGCCCGCACCAGCTTGAGCTTCTCGATCGACTGGTCGGTGCGGGGGTCGAAGCTTCGGTTGGTCAGAAACACCAGAAAGAGATCGCGGGCAGGATCGATCCAGATCTCGGTGCCGGTCCACCCTGTGTGACCGTACGCGGACGCGCTGACCAGCGATCCGAACACACTGGGCGCCTCCGCCGTCGCCAGCGGATCGCGAGTATCCCATCCCAGAAGCCGGGTTCCGCTGCGCGCCCCCGGTGTGAGGAATCGGCGGATCAGATCGGGCGTGACCCATTGACCGGCCGGCGTTGCGCCGTTCCTCAGCCAGGTCTGGGCGAACCGCGCGAGATCGCCGCCGGTTGAGAACACGCCAGCGTGGCCGGCGACGCCGCCCAGGCGCATTGCATTTTCATCGTTGACCCGCCCACCTACTGGGCGACCCCGGTGTACGCCGCTCGGCGCAATCCACCGGGTCGGCTTCCCGCGCGGCTTGAACATCGTGCGCCGCATTTCAAGCGGCCGGAAAACCTCCGCCTGGGCCACCTCCGCCAGCGAGCGGCGGGCCACCCGCTCGACCACCAGGCCGAGCAGCATCGCATTGAGGTCGCTGTAGACCGCCGTGTCGCCCGGGGTGTACTGGAGCGGCTCGCGGTAAAGCCGGGTGATGGCGCGCGCGCGGGTCCGGGTCAGTCGATATAGCGGGACGTATGGCGGCAGTCCGCTGGTGTGGTCCAGCAGCATCCGAACGGTGACGTCCGGCTTCTTACCGCCCTGAAAGCGGGGGAGGTAGCGCGCGACGGGCGCGTCCAGCACGAGCCGGCCCGCATCGGCGAGGCGCATCGCCGAGCTCGCCGTAGCAACGACCTTGGTAATCGACGCGATGTCCCAGATGGTCGAGTCGGGGTCCGGGACGGCGGAGGAGGAGCTC
>DATAFP010000141.1:0-1908 GCA_036257415.1 Gemmatimonadales bacterium | reverse complement strand
CCTCGGCTTGTGGCTGCCGGCGTACGCGTGGGCTGTGCCGGGTCAGGAGCCCTGGGCGTGGGTGGCAGGGTTCGCCATCGGCGCCTGCGCCCTGGCCGTTCCGCGAGCGGGCGCGATCGTGGCAGTCGGTCTGGGTGCGATAGCGGCGGTCGGAGCGGTCGTGTTCGACGGCTCGGTCGTTCAAAACCTGGGTTTCGCGCTCGGCTCCGCAGCTGTGGTGTGGCTGACGGGGCTGGTGCTGGTGTGGTTACTCGGCCTGCTGTGGGCTGCCGAGGCGGGACGGGAGGCGGAAGCCGATCTCGTGCTCACCCAGGAGCGGTTGCGGGTGAGCCGCGAGCTGCACGATGTGCTGGGTCATCGGCTTGGCATCATCGCGCTGAAGGTCGAGCTCGCGGCGGATCTTGCAGCCACCGACCCGGCCCGCTCCGCGGCGGAGAGCGGCGAGATCCGCGAGATTGCGGCGGCCACTCTCGCCGCTCGGCGAGCGGTGCACGGCGAGACGGTAGCGGACCTAGCCACCCAGATCGCTTCGGCCGAGCTGGTCCTTGGCTCCGCCGGCATCGAGACCACGATCGACGTCGACTCTGCGCAGGTGTCAGCGTCGGCGTCGCGCCTGCTGGCCGCCGTGGTCCGCGAAGCGGTGACCAACATCCTGCGGCACAGCGATGCGCGCAAGGTCTCGATCGCATTCGACTGCACGGAACGGTGCTCCACATTGGTGATCGTTAACGACGGCGCAAGACCTCCGAAGGGCGGCACCGCCCGCGATGGACCCTCGTCCGGAACCGGTCTGGCCGCCCTGGCGGCGCGATGTGCGACCGCCGGGGGGCGACTGGTCGCCGGCCCAGCCAACGATGGCGGGTTCGAGGTACGGGTGGAGCTGCCACCGAGTGGGACCGGACTGCGATGACCGACCCGACAATCCGGGTGCTGATCGCCGATGACGAGGAACTGATCCGCGAGGCGCTGGTCGCGTTGCTGGCGCGAGAGACCGACATCGAGGTGGTCGCAACGGCGGCTGACGGCCGTCAGGCCCTTGATCGCGCCCTCGCCCACCGGCCCGACGTGGCGGTCGTCGACCTGCAGATGCCGGTGATGGACGGCGTCGGCGTCGTCACCGAGCTGAGCCGGCAGCTCCCGCGTGTGCGAGTGTGATCCTCACAGGCCACGGACGGCCGCACCTGCTGCGCCAGGTACTGACCTCCGGGGCGCGCGGCTTCCTCGCCAAGGGTGCGCCCAGCACCGCACTCGCCGACGTCGTACGCCGGGTCCACGAGGGCCATCGCTACGTGGACCCGATCCTCGCGGCCGATGCGCTCACCGCGGCCCCCTCACCGTTGACCCCGCGGGAAGCGGAGGTGCTGGCGATCGCACAGGGGGACCGGCCCATCCGCGAGGTCGCACGCGCGGCGTTCCTCTCGCCCGGCACGGTCCGCAACTACCTCGCGACGATCACCAAAAGCTGGAGGCGGGATCGCGAGCGGAGGCGTACAAGATCGCCCGGGAGAACGGATGGATCTGATATCGCGCGGAAAGCGGCCCGGGTCCCGAGGTGCCGAGCTGCCTGCACCAGCGCATCCACAAGCAGTGCGTTCCATTATTCAGAGGGGACACTGACCTCTACCGTGTCAGTGATCGCTGACACGCCTCACAATGGAGAGGTAGCCATAAGGATCGTCCGTCGGTGTTTCCAGATGATCGCCGGCTGCTGCATCGATTGACTAGCAGTCTGACTGGGCACGGGGGATGGGGCTTCCTGCCCGTCCCGCGTGTGGACCTTGCTACGATCGCCGCCGCGAGACCCCGGCAGGAGGCTCCCGACTGGCTGCCGCCGATGAAGTCGGCGAGTTGAGCCCGCGTTCACGTTGCGCTGAGAATCGTAAAAGTGTTCTAATAAGGTATGCAAGA
>DATAFP010000101.1:0-11075 GCA_036257415.1 Gemmatimonadales bacterium | reverse complement strand
CGATCGCCGCGGCCTTGACCGACGGAGTGCCGGTCGCCTTCTGCTATGCTGGAGCCGTGACGGAATCGCTGTGGGACATCTCTATCGAAAGCCTCCCGCGATGGCGCCGGCAAGGTTTCGCCGCGCAGGCGGTAGCGTTCGAGCTCGCGAGGCTCGCGGTATTGGGGAAGGCGCCGGTGTGGGGTGCGGTAGAGTCGAACGTGGCGTCGCTCGGGCTGGCGGCTAAGCTCGGGTTCGTGCCGGTGGATGAGGTGTGGGTGTTCAGCGTGCCGGACGACCCCGCTCCCCCTTGACCCAAGCGTCCCAGATGTTCCCGTAGCTCCGCATTTGCTGCTCGAGGTCGGTGGCCGCGATCAGCGAGTCCACCTGCGCCGGTGTCTGGTGCGGGATCCGCGCCGATGGTGCGTTGGCGAACTCCCAGGTGACCGCGGCGGCGATCGCCGCGTTGAGCCGAAGCTGGTGCAGGTCAACCTTGTCGAACTCGTCCGACCTCGCGTGATAGTTGGGGCCGTAGTTCGCCGATTCCTGGTTGGCGATCAGATTGGGAACGCCCTGGAGCATGAAATCGAAGTTGTCGGTCCCCACTACCGGAATGTTCAGGTGGCTGAACGGCCCGAGTCCGGCCACCGGCATGAGCCCGCGATCGAGCACCGGAATCAGCTCAGCGCGACCGTTGGTAAAAAATCCGGTGATGCGTCCGGTCCCGATGTCGAACGACGCAGCGACGACATGCCGCGGTAGCTCGGCTTTGTGCGACTGGGTATAGCCGAACGAGCCGAACAGGCCCAGTTCTTCGCCATTCCACAGCGCGAACCGCACGGTCCGGGCGGGGCGCAGCCCGAGCCGCTTCATCTGCCGCGCGACGTCGATCAGCATCGCGACGTTCGCGCCGTTGTCCAGCGCGCCGGTGCCCAGGTCCCACGAGTCGAGGTGCGCTCCGACGATCACGACCTCATCTGGTTGGCTGGTTCCGCGAATCTCGCCGATCACGTTCCAGCTGTCGTAGGCCGGCCCGGACTCGACGCTCACGACGGGCGCGATCGTGAGCTTCATCCCGGACCGGAGCAGCCGGAGGGCGCGCGCCGCGCCGTCGCGCTCCATGGCCAGCACCGGGTGGCGGTTGTCGTACGCCAGCGAAGCATTGTGACGATACAGGTTGTCGCCCGGACGCGAGCCTTGATAGATCACGCCCGCCGCGCCCGCCTCGAAAGCCCGATGCTCGATGCCCACACTCTCGCTGTATTCCCGGAACAGGCCGTCCAGGTCGCGCAGCTCGGGCATTTCGATCAGCACGAGCGCACCGCGGGCGGCACTTCCCAGGGCGCGGTAATCCTCCGCTCGGCCGAATCGGCCGTCCACCAGCGCCGCCTCGAACCCGGCGCGGGTCCCGGTCGAATACGGCATGGCCGCGATGCGCGGAGCGAACTCGACCCCGCCGCGAACCACCGCCGTGGCTGAACGCTCCAGCCAGAGCCCCGGCATCCGGAACACTTCCTTTGTTGCCGGTACGCCCGCGGCTTTGAACCGCTCCAGAGCCCAGTCGATCGCACGCCGATTTGCCGCCGATCCTGCCGGGCGACCTCCGATCTGATCGGTGAGCACGCGCAGGTCTTCCACCATGGGCGTATCGCCCAGCAACGCACCGGCAAGTCGGGGCACGACATCCTGGGCGGCGAGCGGAGGGGCGGGCGGGCAGATGGACAGATGCACAGCAAGGGCGATCGCCAGGCACCGGACGTTCGTGGCCGTGACCCGGTCTATCCGCCCGCCCGGCCATCCGCCCATCACCGGCAGTACTCGTCGATCTGATCGATCCCCACCCGCACGTCGCGCGGCTTGCTGCCGTTGGCCGGTCCGAGGATGCCCGCGTCTTCGAGCTGGTCCATGATCCGGGCCGCGCGGCCGTACCCGATTCCGAGCTTGCGTTGGAGCAGCGAGGTGGAGCCGCCCATGTTCTGTACGCACGCGATAGCGGCTTCCTTGAACAGCGGATCGCGCTGCGCTGGATCCGAGGGCTCGCCGTCGGCTCCGACCTCCGCGCCCTCGGCATCGGGGACCTCGTCGAGGATGTTGGTCTCGACGGCGTCGGCGACGCCGCGGCGCTCCCGGGCTTCACGCCAGGCCCGATACCGTGCCATGATCCGCTCGCTCTCTTCGGTGCCGATGTAGGCGCCCTGGAGCCGCATCGGCTCACTCTTGCCCGGCTCGAGAAAGAGCATGTCGCCTTTACCGAGCAACGCCTCGGCACCGTTCTGATCGAGAATCGTCCGACTGTCCACCTTCTGCGCCACGCGATACGCCACGCGACAGGGAAAATTCGCTTTGATGAGCCCGGTGATCACGTTCACTGAAGGCCGCTGGGTGGCGACGATGAGATGGATACCCACCGCACGTGCCTTCTGGGCCAGTCGCGCAAGTGGCGCTTCGACCTCCGCCTGCACCGTCATCATGAGATCGGCCAGCTCGTCTACGACGATCACGATCAGCGGGAGCTTGCCCTGGGTGTACTGCTCGTCGGCCGGAGGTGGAGGCGGCGTGTCAGCGGCCTCGGCCGCGATGTCGGTCAGCGTGATCTTCTTCGGGCCGGGATTTCGGAGCGGCTTGCCCTCGGCCACCTTCCGGTTGAAGTCCGGAGTGTTGCGGGCGCCGTTGGCCTCCAACAGCGCATAGCGCCGCTCCATCTCCGCCACGGCCCACTTGAGCACTCGAGCCGCCTCCTTGTTGTTGGTGACGACGGGGTGCCGGAGGTGCGGCAGGTCCTTGTACATCGACAACTCGACCATCTTCGGATCGATCATCAGGAAGCGCAGATCTTCCTTGTGCTGGTACTGGTGGATGAGCGATGTGATGATCGCGTTGATGCCTACGGACTTGCCGGTACCGGTGGCCCCGGCGATCAACAAGTGCGGCATGCGGGCCAGGTCGGCGATGACCGGCCGCCCTTCGAGGTCGAGACCGAGCCCCACGGGCAGGAGTCGCTCCTCCGCGCTCCACTGCTCGTCCTCCAGCAGCTCGCGCAACATCACGACCCGCGCCTTGGGGTTCGGCACCTCGACGCCCACCATGTCCCGGCCCGGAATCCGCGCGACGCGGATCGACCGCGCGCTCATCTTGAGGGCCAGATCGTCGGCCAGCGTCACCAGCCGGTTCATCTTGACTCCAGGCCGAAGACGGACGCCGTATTGCGTGACCACCGGACCCGTGGTGCGCCCGGCGACGTCGCCCTCCACCTTGAACTCGGCCAGCGTCGCCTCGAGCCGGGTCTGCAACGACGCGAGCTCGGCCTCGCCGGCGTCGATCGCGTGGGTAGGCGGTGGCTCCAGCAGCTCGACCTCCCACACACGGCCCAGCTGCTCCGCCGCCGCGGGCTGTCGGCCCCTGGCGGATTTTTTGGCGCCCTTTGGCGCATTGGTTAGATGATCCGGGGGTCCGAGGGACCGAGAGTCCTTCACCGCTCGGGCCTTCGCCCCGCTCCGGGGCGTCGAGTCAGCGGCAGCCTGGCCATCCGTCCATCCGCCCATCCGACCATCCTGCCCCCGCTCGGTCCGCTCCAATCGCTGCAACGGGTGCCAGGCAAACGTGGCCAGCGTCAGGCCGGACAGCGCGAGGAATCCAAGCAGCAGCGCGCCCGCGGTGCCCACCGCTTGCAACGCGCCGCGGCTCAGGAGCGCGGGAACCAAGCCGACCGCGCGCGCCTGCCAGCTCATCTCCGCAAGCGGCGGATCGAACGCTCCGGCCGGCGGAGCCAGAACCGCGCCCAGAACGAACGGCACGAGCAGGGTAAGCCCGCCCATCAGCAACGCGGCGCGCTTCATGTCGAGGCGGCGCAGCCGGTCGAACCCGGCCAGAGCGATGCCGAAGCCGAGTAGCGGGATGCCCGCCGCACCCACGCCAAGCGCGCGCCAGAGGGCGTCGCCCAGCACGTTGCCGAGCCACCCGGTTTGTCCGTGGAGCAGAAGGGCCAGCGCGATGAACAGGCCGCCGATCAGCGCCGCCAGCGCGCCGAACCGACGGCGGGATTCCGGTGTCATGACGGCTGCAGCTGAGGAGCGATCGTCACCCGGCGTTCGTGGAAATGGGGGAGCACCGGGTAGGCATCCAGCCGGCCCGCGTCGGTGACATCGGCCTCGAAGCCGAGGCGGATCAGCTCGCGGCCGGCGCGGCTGCGACGTAGCGGTCGGGTCCAGTCGTCACCGTAGCGGCGCACCAGGTCGAGACTCGCGAGCGCGGCGTCGTTCAGCCCCTTGCGTGGCTTCGGCCCCCCCAGCGCCGCCGCCGCCAGCCGGCCGGCGGTGTACGCATCGTCCAGCCCGAACCCCGTCTCGCGGCCGGCGCACAGAATGAGCACGTCACGCTTGCGCTCGAGCCATTCGCGGGCCCGCTCACCGGCGGCGGAGAGGTTCGCGGCCGATGCTGGATACACCGCCGCCGCACCCTGGGTCGCCAGCAGCGCCCTGGTGCCGTTGGTGGTGGTCACGACGATGGTCTTACCCCTCACAGTGGCTTCCATCATCTCGAGGGGACTGTTTCCGAGAGCGAAGCCGGGAATGCGCAGACAGTTCTTCTCGCCCGCGAGGAGCACATCCGCGCTTCCGATGGTCTGGGCTAGCCGCAACGCTTCCTCGGTGGAGGCGACCGGGATGAGCGCCTTCGCGCCGTGATGCAGCGCGGCGCACATCGTGGTGGTCGCGCGCAGGATGTCGATCACGAACACCGTGCGACCTTGCACATCGGCGGCACTCAAGCTCACCGGGGAGAACGCGACGTCGAGCTTCACGCCGGCTGCAGAAGGTGCGATTCCCGCTCCAGGAACCGCGTATCCACGTTGCCCTCGACGAAGTCCGGGTGTCGGATGACGCGCGCGAGGAATGGAATCGTCGTCGTGACGCCCTCGAGGATAAAAGTGTCGAGGGCCTGCCTCATGCGGGTCAGGGCCTCCTCGCGGTCGTTGCCGTGCACGATCACCTTGGCCAGGAGCGAATCGTAGTACGGCGGCACAGTGTAGCCGGCGTAGACGTGGGTGTCCACCCGGACGCCGGGCCCGCCGGGCGGATGATACGCCGTGATGAGGCCGGGCGACGGCTGGAAGCCGCGATAGGGATCCTCGGCGTTGATCCGGCACTCGATGGCGTGTCCGCGGAGCCGGGTACCGTCGCCTTTATAAGAGATCGGCTCGCCCGACGCCACCCGGATCTGCTCTTTCACCAGGTCGAAGCTGGTGACCATCTCGGTCACGGGATGCTCCACCTGGATCCGGGTGTTCATCTCCATGAAGTAAAAGCTGCCGTCCTGATCGAGCAGGAACTCCAGGGTGCCCGCCCCCTGGTACTCGATCCGGGAGGCGAGCGCCACCGCGGCATCGCCCATGCGGCGGCGCAGCTCGGGGGTGAGAGCGGGACTCGGGCTCTCCTCGATGAGCTTCTGATGCCGCCGCTGGACCGAGCAGTCTCGCTCACCGAGGTGGACGACCCTTCCGTAACTGTCGCCCAGGACCTGAATCTCGACGTGTCTGGGATGCTCGAGGTAGCGCTCGACGTACACCGCGCCATTGCCGAACGCCGCCAGGGCCTCGTTCTGCGCCAGGCCGAACAACTGGGTGAACTGCTCCGCATCGTGCGCGATCCGCATCCCCTTCCCCCCGCCGCCCGCGGTGGCCTTGATGATGACGGGGAAATGGATGGTCTCGGCGAAGGCGAGCGCCTCCTCGGGGTCGTCAATGGTGCCCGGTGAGCCGGGGATTGTGGCAACGCCCGCTTCCGCCGCCAGGCGGCGGGCGGTGGCCTTGTCCCCCATCTGCCGGATCTGCTCGCCGGTGGGTCCGATGAACGTGATGTTGGACGCCCGGCAGGTGTCGGCGAACTCCGCGTTCTCGGCCAGGAAGCCGTACCCGGGGTGAATCGCATCGGCGCCGGTGATCTCGGCGGCGGCGATGAGCGCGGGAATCTTGAGGTAGGATGCGCGTCCGGGCGGCGGGCCGATGCAGACGTCGTCGTCCGCGAACCGGACGTGAAGAGACTCACGATCGGCCTCGCTGTAGACCGCGACGGTCTCGAGTCCGAGTTCTCGGCAGGCGCGGATGACCCGCAGGGCGATCTCCCCGCGGTTGGCGACGAGCACCTTCTTGACCATCTAGGGCGTCAGATCCAGCGAGCGGGAGAGGTCCTCCTTGCCGGTGACCTCGCTGAAAGTCCGGTCGGACGCGGAGTCCACGCCGGACGCCCGCAGCGCGAACTCGCTCGGGTTGGTCGAGAAGAATAGCGCGCTCTCGTAGGTGACCATCCCCTCTTTGTACCACTTCATGAGCGACTGGTCGAACGACTGCATCCCGTAGGAGACCGTGCCCTCGGCAATCAGGTCGGGGATGTTGAGCGCCTTCTCGATGTCCCGGATGTTCTCTGCCACGGCGGCGGTGTTGATCAGCACCTCGGCCGCCGGCACTCGGCCACGGCCATCCTTCCGCGGCACGAGGCGGAGACACACCACCGCCGCAAGCGCAGTGGAGAGCAGCGAGCGGATTTCCTGGTGCTGGTACGGCGGGTAGAAGGAAATGACGCGGTTGATGGTCTGGGTCGCGTCCGTGGTGTGCAGAGTGGAGAAGACGAGATGGCCGGTGTCAGCCGCCTTGAGCGCGGTATCGAGCGTCTCGGCGTCGCGGATCTCGCCGATCAGGATCACATCGGGGTCCTGCCGAAGCACATGACGCAGCGCCGACCCGAACGAAAGCGTGTCGCTTCCCACCTCGCGCTGGGAGATGTTGGCGTGCACGTCCCGGTGGAGGAACTCGATGGGGTCCTCGATCGTGATCACGTTCACCCGACGGTGCTGGTTCACGTGATTGATCATCGACGCGAGCGCCGTGGACTTGCCGGAGCCGGTGATGCCGGTGACCAGGACCAGTCCGCGCGGCTTCATCGAGATCTCTTCGAGGATCTCCGGAAGATGCAGCTCGCGGACGGTCTTCACCTCGTACGGGATAGCACGGAATGCGAAGGCCAGCGTACCCCGCTGCTGATAGATGTTGGTGCGAAAACGCCCCACCCCGGGTACGCCGATGGCGAAGTCCGCCTCCTTCTTTTCGGCGAACTCCTTCACCTGACGCGGAGTCATGACCTGTTCTGCGAGCAACTTCAAGTCTTCCGGCTTGAGCGGCGACATCTCGAGTGTGCTCAGCTCCCCGTTCACGCGTACGGTGGGCGAACGGCCGACCTTGAGCAGCAGATCCGATCCGTTGCGTTGGATCATCTGCGCGATCGCCTGCTTGAAGTTGAACGGCGGCGCTCCGCCGGCCCCGGTCGGCTCAGCCATTCGGATCCACCTTGTATAGCACTTGACCGAACTCCACCGGCTGGGCGTCTTCGACGCAGACTTCGCGGACCACGCCGGCGATCTCCGCCTCGATCTCGTTCATGATCTTCATCGCTTCAATGATGCAGACCGTCTGACCGGGTGTGATGCGGGTGCCGGTAGTCACGTACGGCTCGGCGCCGGGCTCCGGCGCGCGATAGAACGTGCCCACCATCGGCGACCGAATCTCCTTGAGGCCCGCAGCCGATGGCAGCGGCGTTGCCGGGCTGCCGGGCGGACCGGCCGAGTGCGACGCGTGTGCGGCGGGCATCGCCGCATGCGCGATCGGCGTGGCAAACTGCATCGGCGCCGTCACCGGGACTTGCGGCGTCCGGGTGATGACGACGCCGGTGCCGAACCAGCCCTTGATCTCGATCGAGCCGATCTCCGGGGATTCCCGCAGGAGCTGGGCCAGCCGCCGGACATCCTTCAGGTCGATCGACTTGATCCCCGGAACCGTCTGAAGCAGCTCCGCGAGCTCCTGCATTTCCTGAGGGGTCATAGGAGGTCGGTTAGAGAGCGTCCGGGCCGACAGGCTCACGGCAGCTCCAGCAGCTCGGTCCGGTTGTCGGAGAGACATACCGGTCCGTCCGGGCCGAGGTAGACATCGTCTTCCAGACGAACCCCGCCCCAGCCTGGAAGATAGATCCCCGGTTCGACGGTGACTACCGCATGGGCCGGGAGCGGGGCGTCGGCGGTTGGGGCGAGTCGCGGCGCCTCATGCACCTCGAGCCCGAGCCCATGCCCGAGCGAGTGACCGAAGGCGTCGGCATAGCCGCGGGCACCGATGACGTCGCGGGCAAGTGCATCGGCATCGCGTCCGCTCATTTCCGGACGCAGGTTCGCGAGCGCGCGCCCCTGCGCGGCGCGCACCACCTCGTATACCGCTCGCTGGCGCTGGTCGGCGCGAGCGCCAACCACGACGGTCCGGGTGAGGTCGGCGCAGTAGCCATCAACCTGAGCGCCGAAATCGAGCAGCAACCACTCGCCGCGCCCCACCGTTCGCGGACTGGTACGGGCGTGAGGCAACGCCGCGCGAGGGCCGGACGCGACGATGGTGGGGAATGGATGCCACTCACTGCCGCGGCGCCGCAGCGCGCTCTCCAACGCCGAACCGATCTCGAGCTCACTCAGGCCGGCCCGCACGCCGGGCAGCACCTCCGCCAACGCTTCCTGGGCCAGCGTCGCCGCCGATCGGATCGCGGCTACCTCACCCGGATCCTTCCGTGCCCGCAGCCGCTCGACCAGATCGGTGGTCGGCTGCACTCGTCCCCTGCCAGCCTCCCGGACCCGTTCGGCATCACGCACGGTCATTACGTGTGCCTCGATGCCGAGCACGTTGGCTGGCGCCGCCGCGAGCAGCTTCGCCAGGCGCTGCCACACGCTGGTCTGATCGATCTCGACTCGCGCCGCCGACCCCGCCTCCTGCGGCGCCTGCATCGCGTACCGGAAATCCGTGATGAGCACGCAGTCGGCCGAACGCACGAGTAGCAGTCCGGCCGAGCCGGTGAATCCGGTCAGGTAACGAATATTGGCGAGGTGCGTGACCAGCAGCGCGTCGAGCCCCTCGCGAGCCAGTGCCGCCCGGAGCGCGTCCTGCCGCTCGCGGCGGAAGTCAGGCGACACGCAGGCGATTGACCAGCGCGTGCAGCGCGAGCACGTAGCTTTGGGCGCCGAACCCGGTCACCATGCCGAGGGCAAGATCGGCGAGCACCGACTGCCGCCGTTCCGGCTCCCGCGCGAAGATGTTCGAGAGGTGAAGCTCGACGAACGGCACCTGCACGGCCAGGACCGCATCCCTGAGGGAAAGGCTCGAATGCGTGAGCGCGGCGGCGTTGATCAGCGCGCCATCCACCCGCCCGCGAAGCCGCTGCACGGCGTCGACCAACTCGCCTTCATGGTTGCTCTGGCTCCACTCGATTTCGGCGCCGAGCCGAGCGGCTTCGGCACGAACCATCTGCTCGATTTCGCCCAGCGTGGTGCGCCCGTAGATCTCGGGTTCACGCGTCCCCAGCAGATTCAGATTGGGGCCGTTCAAGACGGCAATGCGCATTCAGCGCTTGAGGCCCTGAAGCCAGGTGTGGAACTGGTCGAGGTCGTCGTCCGGTTTGACGCGGGACGGGCGGGTGGGCGCCGCCGGCGCAGGGGTCGACACCTGCGCGCCGGCAAAGAAATCGTCGAACGACACCGGAGCGCCACCGGCGGCCGCCGGCGGTTCGTCCGACGGTGCGCCAACCGGCGGCACCGCCGGCGTGACCGCCGGGGGATCCTCTCCGAAGACGGAGCCGAGCGAGAGCGGCCCTTCGGCCGGCCGCGTTGCGGGCGCGGTCTCCGGACTCAGCTCGACGCCCCCAAGGCCATCGGCCGAGCCGGCACGAGTGCTCGACGGACGAGCGGTCAGCAACGCCGAGAAGAAGCTGCCGAGCGATTGCCCGCCAGTGTCGCGGGCGAGGAAGGACGGTCTGGGCGGTGGTGCCGCGAGGGCGACGCGGCGCGCTTCGAGCTCGGCAACCTTCTCCCGTAGTCGCTCAGATTCGGGATTACGAGCTCCGAGCTCGCGGTACACCGCGAGCGCCTCGACCACATGCCCCTGGCGAAGGAACACCTGCGCCATCGTTTCGGTGACCACGAGGTCTGGCTCCGCGGTGTCAGGCTCCGCCGGCTGGGCGGCGGCCGGCTCGCCAGCAGGCAGCGGCTCGGCGGACGGCACCTCGTAGGCCTGATACCCGGCGCGCGGCGCGTACTCGGTGGCCGGTGGGTCCGGATCGTACGAGCTGAAAAGCGCGGCGGGAGAGGGCGGCTCGATGTCTAGCGGAGCGGGCTCCGCTGCATCCTCGCTGTCGGCCACCGGATCCGTGGCCGATTCCACGGCGTCGGACACGCCGTGGTCGCGCGGCGATTCGTCTCCCGGAGCGCTCGCGGCGCTTCGAGCGGCGGACATCAGATCCTGCGCGGCGTCAGGGCTTTGAAACTCGGATCGGGTCGAGACGTTGAGAACGATCTCTTCTGCCCGCTCGAAGCCGAACCCATCCGCGTCCGGCGGCGGCGCGTCGAAGCGGGTATCCTCGGCGACGAAGCCGGCCGGCGCCGGCGAGTCGCTCAGCTCATCCGAGCGGCGTAGCTCGTCCCCGACGGCGTTGAACGGCTCGGCGGATTCGGCAACGTCCGGAAACCCCGCCGGTTCTCCTGCAGCCTCGGGCTCGCTCGGGTTTGCAAGCTGGTCGGCGATAGATGGGAAGGGATCCGACAGGATCGACGGCGGGGGCGTGAACCGTACTGCCTCGGCTTCGATGGGCTCGGGCTCCACCGCTTCGGCCTCGACTGCTTCGGGCTCGATGTCCTTCGACTCGGTTGGCTCGGTCTCGAGCGGCTCGGGCTCAGCCGCGAAGTCCGAGCCACGTTCCGTCGCCGGCTCCACCGCTTCTGCAGCCAATTCGAATGAGTCATCGACCAGCGCCGATGGCGTGTCAATGGGAGGCGAGACGCTTTGGACCGCGCGGATACGGGCGAGCTGCTCTCGGGCGTCGTCGTTACTGCGGTCGATGGCCAGCAGAGCCTCCAGCCAGCGCTCCGCCTCCTGCGGGCGCGATTGGCGCTCGGTGATATCCGCCAGCGCCTTCAGCGCGATCACGTTCTCGGCGTCGAGGGCGAGCACGTGAGTGAACGCCTTCTCCGCTGCTTCCAGATCGTTCAGATCCCAGTGACAGCGGCCGAGGACGATGTTGGCGGGG
>DATAFP010000092.1:0-2812 GCA_036257415.1 Gemmatimonadales bacterium | reverse complement strand
CCTACTACCGCATCCCGCCCGCCGATGACCTGCCCGACATCGGCCGCAGGGCGCACCTCAACGTGTCGGGCACGGGCGCGGACGGCGGTGCCGTGCAGTGGGCGCCGGGCCCGTCGCCCGACGCGACCGTCCCCCTCACTGTGGGCGACGTCGTCACGATTCGCATCGTGGAATCGCCGTCGCCCGATCCGGGCCGCGCCCCGCCCTGAGCGGTGAGCCGCATGGGACAGCTTCCGGTTCTCTTCGTCACCGCCTTCGTAGACATGGTGGGGCTCGCGATGATCGTGCCCCTCCTGCCGTACTACGCGACCGAGTTCGGTGCCAACGCCAAGATGGTCGGTGTTCTGGTTTCGGCCTTCTCGGTAGCGCAGCTCCTGGTCGCGCCGGTGTGGGGCCGCTTCTCCGACCGGTACGGGCGGCGGCCCGCGATTCTCGCCGGCCTGGTGCTCAGCGCGGCGGCCTTCGCGCTGTTCGGGTTTGCCGACTCCGTTCTCGCGCTGCTCGTATCCCGTGTGGTGCAGGGGCTCGGCGGCGGGACCATCGCCGTCGTGCAAGCCTACGTCGCCGATGCATCGTCGCCCGCCGAGCGCACCAAGAGCCTTGGGTGGCTGAGCGCGGTCACCAGCCTCGGCGCGGTGTTCGGTCCCATGTTTGGATCGGTCGCGGCCGCGATTGGGGGGCGGCACGCCCCGGGAATCGCCGCGGCGATTCTTTCGCTGGTCGTCGCCGCGTTCGCCTGGCGCTTTCTGCAGGAGCCGAAGCCGGCGACCACGACCAGCGGCAGCAACCTCGCGACCACGCGGCTCACCAGCCGCCAGGCCGTGGGCCGCGTGCTGTTGCACTGGGGCGAGCCGGCGTCCCGGCTGATCTGGATCTACGCCGTCGGTATCGGCGCGTTCTACGGGACCATCCAGATCGCCCCGCTGCTGCTCCTCGACCGATTCGGCGTGACAGAGCGGAATGTCGGCTACTTCGTGGCGTACCTGGGCGGGATGGGCGTCCTGGTGCGTTCGCTCGTCCTCGGCCGCATCGTGGATGCCCTCGGTGAGCCGAGGCTGGCCCGGCTCGGCATTGTGCTCCTGTCCGCGGGGCTTGCTGCAACTGGGCTGGCACATGGCTGGCCGCTGCTCCTCGCCGGCTTCACGTTGATGCCGCTTGGCACCGCATTCCTGTTCCCCTGCGTGACCGGGTTGCTGTCGGGCGCGGTGCGGAGCGCCGAGCGCGGGCTCTTCATGGGGGTGCAGCACACCTTCGGCGGGGTCTCGCGGGTGGTCTTCCCTATCGCGGCCGGGATTCTGATCGATCGATTCGACGTCGGGGTTCCCTACTGGGTCGCAGGGCTCTGTACGCTGGCTACTCTCCCGCTCACCCGAGGCATGGCGCGCGCAGCCGGCCGCGACCGCAAGGCCGTCGCCGATGCCACCGCGGCAGTCCCGGCCGCGCAGGCGACCGGTGAATTCCCGGTTCCGCCGCTTCAGAGCCGATGAGCGTACGCGAGCTCTTCCGGTTCTGGTTCACGTTCGAGCAACCGGTCGGCCGGCGCGAGTACCTCGTCTGGGGCGCATTGCTCACCCTGGTGAAGTTTGCGGGGGACGCAGCCCTCGTCTGGCTGGGCGCCGGTCAGCTGTGGACTCCGGCGGATTATCTCCGGTCGGTGCCGCTCCTCCTCGCCACGCGGCTCCAGGGCGCGCCGCCGTGGCTCATGCCCGCCCTTGCGCTGTGGACCCTGCCGTTTCTCTGGATCGGCGTGACCATGACGCTTCGCCGGGCGCTCGACGCGGGGCTGAATGCCTGGATCACCCTGGTGTTCTTCCTTCCCTGGTTCAACTACGGGCTGATGGCCCTGCTCGCCTTGCTGCCAAGTCGCCCGCGAGCTTTGGCTGCCCATCCCCTACGAGCGTACGAGCATCGGCTGCCCACCGCGCTGCTGGCCATCGCCGTGGGGCTTGCGCTCGGACTCGCGATGCTGGCGCTGAGCGTCGCGACCTTCGAGCGCTACGGGGTGGCGCTCTTCTTCGGCACTCCGTTCGCGGTCGGCGCGTTCACCGCCTTCCTGTTCAATCGGCGGTATCCGGCCACCGCCCGCGAGACGGCCGAGGTCACGGCGATGACGTTCGCCCTGCTCGCCGGCACCATCTTTCTGCTGGGCAACGAAGGTGCGGTGTGTCTCCTGATGGCGCTGCCGCTGGTGCTGGTCGTGGGTCTCATGGGCGGGGTCGTGGGACGCGCCGTGGCGCTCAAGAATGACCGGTCGGTCATGCCCGCAACGTTGGCGCTCGTCACGCTACCGATGTCCGCCGCACTGGAGCCTCCGGGCGCTCGGGTGCTCCACGAGGTGCGGTCCAGCATGGAGGTGAACGCCCCGCCCGAGCGCGTGTGGCAACACGTGATCGCATTCGACACCATCCCGGAGCCCCGCGAGATCGTGTTCCGGCTCGGCGTAGCGTACCCGCGGTTCGCGACGCTCGAGGGCAGTGGAATTGGGGCGGTTCGCTATTGCGTCTTCTCCACCGGAGCGTTCGTGGAGCCGATTACCGCGTGGGAGCCCAGCACCCGTCTCGCCTTTGATGTCGAGCGGGCGCCGCCACCACTCCGCGAGCTTTCACTCTATGCCGGGGTCGCGCCGCCGCACCTCGACGGCTACCTGCGGTCACGGCGGGGCGAATTCCGGCTGGTGCCGCTGCCCGGCGGGCGCACCCGGCTGGAGGGCAGCACCTGGTACGAGCTTGCCATGGCGCCGGAGGGCTACTGGCAGCTGTTCGCCGATTACCTCATCGGCCGGATCCATCGGCGCGTGCTGGCGCACATCGCG
>DATAFP010000190.1:0-2191 GCA_036257415.1 Gemmatimonadales bacterium | reverse complement strand
CGTGCAAGGGCCGGACGGCGCGATGTGGTTCACCGAATCGGGGGTCAACAAGATCGGGCGCATCGACGCCGCCCCCTCCACATCGGTGTTCGTCCCGGGGCCGTCCGTGCCGCCGCTGCAGATCACGACCACCAAGACGTCGACACCTGTGAAGAGGGCCTGCCGGGTGCCGCGGGTGCGTGGTCTGCGGATCGGGCAGGCCCGGAAGAAGATGCGGCGCGCGAAGTGCAGGTTCCGCATCCGCGGCAAGGGCCGCGTGGTCTCGACCCGCCCGCGGGCCGGGGTGCGCACCCGCACGATTGTGCAGCTGAAGGCGAAGCGGCGCTAGCCTGATACCGCCGGGCTCGATGCAGTTGTCGATTCCGGGTAGGACGGTTCCATGTCGCAATTGGCCGTCTCCAGTCAGGTCGCGGTGCTCTATGCAATCGGCCTGTTCGCGGTCCTGTTCTTCCCGGGCGCGGTGACGCTGCTCAAGGGCCGGAGCGGCATGTTCACCGTCGGGTGGCTGGTGGGCGGCCTGGTGTGGATGATCGTCTCACTCAGGCTCGCGCTGCCGGAGTCCTACTGGGCACGCTGGTTCTACGGACAGGACAAGGTCTCCAGGGCGCGCCGGCGCTATCCGAACGCCGCCGGCTTCGGCGGTCCGGCGCATCTGATCGGCGCGGCACTCATGCTTGCCGCGCCAGTCGCCATCGGCATTGCCGTGGCGATGGGGATCTAGCGGCTGCGGTTGGCTACGCGGGTCTCGCGGATCACGGAACGAAGATGCCCTGCCGGGCAAAGACCGTGTTGCCGGTCGGCGTGTCCACGTCACCGTCGGGTCCTCCGTCGAGCACATCCGTCTGGCTGAACTGCCAGATCGCGCGCTTGCCCGACTGAACGATTCCGGGAGTCACGGCGTTGGCGGCGGTCACCACGCTGCACGTGCTTCCGACGTTCGCCGCCCCGCCGGTGGGCGAGCACGGCAATGTGAACGCGAAGGTGCGGTCACCGAGGGTGCCCGACTCGGTGAGCGATGCGCCGTTCACCTTGTCGGTGATGCGCAGGGTCACCCGCGCCTGCAGCTCCCCGGAATAGTCGGCAAGGTCGCCCTTGTTCCTGACGTCGTCGATGGATGCCCTCAGCACGACGTCACCCACCCCTAGCTCGTACTTCAGTGAGCCCACGGACTGGGACGGGTTCGAGTTCGCATCGGGCGAGCCGATCGTCACGAAGCCGGAGCTCTGTGCCGTCGGGCTGCATGACGCGTTCGCGAGGGGCGGCCCGTGCATCCGGTTCGCGCTGCCCATGGGGCATGCGTTGAATGCCGGCACGAGCGCGGCCCTGAACGGCGTTGCGCCCTGGGGGCGTGGATAGCCCTCGAGGGCCGTCCCGAGCAGAATCGAGACGTTGTCGACGAGCTCGTTCGTGACCGCGATGTCGGCGCGGCCGTCGGCGTTGAAGTCGGCCACGGCGACCGAGCTGGGGCCATCGCCGGCCGCGATTTGGATCGGCCCCAGGAAGCCGAGGCCACCTCCGCCGATCAGCACCGTCACATCGTCCGAGGCCTGGTTGGCGACCGCCAAGTCCCGATCGGTGTCGCCGTTGAACTCGCCCACGGCGATGTCGTCGGGGAGGCTGCCGACCGCGGTGTTGGTGATGCCCGTGAAAGTTCCCCCGGTGGCGCCGCCGAGCGCCGAGATGTTGTGGCAGGTCTCGTTCGCGGTCGCGAGGTCCGGGTCCGAGTCACCATTGAACTCCCCGGACGTGATCGCGGTCGGGCTTCCGCAGACGCTGAAGTTGGTGGGCCCGGTGAAGCTCCCCCCGGCGGCGCCGAGCAGCACGGACACGTTGTTGGTCCCCTCGTTCGCGACCGCCAGGTCGAGGTCGGTGTCGCCGTTGTAATCGCGGATCACGATCGCGCGCGGCAGCCCGCCGACACTGAAGGTGGTCGGGCTCCCGAAGCTCGCGCCGGCGCCGCCGAGCAGCACGGAGACGTTGTTCGAGCCCTCGTTCACCGAGGCGAGGTCGGGATCGAGGTCGCCGTTGAAGTCCCCGACTCCCACGGTCTGGGGCGCCGTGCCCACAGCGATGTCGGTCGGCCCGGTGAAGCTCCCGCCGGCGGCGCCGAGCAGGATCGAGATGGTGTTCGCTCCCTCGTTGGCTACCGCCAGGTCGGGATCGAGGTCGCCGTTGAAGTCGCCCACTCCCA
>DATAFP010000098.1:0-2158 GCA_036257415.1 Gemmatimonadales bacterium | reverse complement strand
GAGCCCCTGCCACAGGGCCAATGCAGCGACGGCGAGGCAGCCGAACAGTGCATGCGGAGACCGGACGACCGTGGCCTCGAGCTCCGGGCGGCCCTGCCATCGTCCCGAGAAGCCGATCGCGGCGCACCAGATTCCGATGAGGGCTGCAGCCCAGAGGCAGAACTCACCCAGAATGGTCATCGCATCGCACTCCACGGAGTCCAAGGGGATGAAACGAACATACTGCCGTGCCGCGCGGCCGGACAGCATGCCAAGAGGCCGTCGGCTAGAAGTCCTTGCGCGCGAACCGCCGCCGGGCCAGCCACCACGGGACGACCGCCCAGACCGTGAGCGCCGCGAGCGACACGGCGACCCCTTGCACCGTGCCGAAGAACCGCTCGAATACCGCCCCGGTGTACCCGAGGAGCGCCGCAGTGTCGAGCTGCAGCAGCAGCAGCACCCGGGCGAGATCCACCGGGTTGAGCAGCGACACCACGATCAGCGGGCCCTCGAGCGGGTATTCGTCGAACGCGGCGATCCCGGCGAGCACAGCCCCGTCGTACAGCAGCGTCGCCAGCAGCCACACCAGCACCGCAGCACCCAGGCCGCGGGCCCGGTCCTCGATCGACACCGCCAGGAGGAACGCGATGGACGTGAAGACGAACACGAGCAGCACGCCGGCGCCGACGAGGGTGCCGATGGCGCCGGCGGTCGCCCGATCGAGGGCGGAGTGCCAGGCGAGCGGCAGCAGCACCGCAGCGGCCAGCCCGGCGGCCAGCGGCACCGCGAGGCCGAGGTACAGGGCTGTGAAGAGCCGCGAGCGGGTCACCGGCTGGGCCAGGAGGAGCTCGACGAAATCCCGGGAGTTGTAGAGGTAGATGGTCCCGAACAGCAGGCTCACCAGCGGCAGCGGCAGCAGCACGACGCTCATCAGGCTGAGCGCCACGCGTGGGCCCCCGCCGCCGAACCGGACGAGGAGCTCGGTCGTCCCGAGCAGCACGAGCGCGAAGGCCAGCACGCCGCGGCTCCGCCGTACGTCCTCGAGCTGGTACCCGAGGAGCCGAAGGGACGTCAGCACCCGGCCCCCCGCATGAGCCGCGCGATGGCCCGCTCCAATCGTTCCTCGCCGGTGTGCGCCCGGAGCTGGTCCAGCTCCCCCTGGAACCGGATCCGCCCTTCGAGGAGGAAGACGACGTCGTCCACCATCTCTTCGACTTCGGCCATCACATGCGAGCTCAGGATCACCGAGGCACCCCGCCCGAGCGCCTCCGTCAGCCGATCTTTGAGGAACCCGCTGGAGAGCGGGTCGAGGCCGGCGGTAGGCTCGTCCAGGATGAGAAGCCGCGGAACGAACATGAAGGCGATGGCGGCGTTCAGCTTCTGGCGGGTTCCACCCGAGAGCGTCCGGAGCGGTTTGTCCAGCTGGGCTTCGAGGTCGAGACCCTGGAGCAAGCGCGTATCGATCTGGGTCCCGGGTTCGCGCAGACCGCGCAGCATGGTGAGGACCTTGCGCCCGGTGAGGTTGTCAGGAAAGCGCGCGATCTGGGGCATGTAGCCGATGCCGCTCCGATACGACGGGTCGCCGTCGAGCACCGTTCCGTCGATCGTCACTCGCCCCGCGTCCGGGCAGACCAGCCCCAGGAGTACCTTGATCAGGGTGGACTTCCCGGCCGCGTTCGGGCCCAGCACGCCGGTGGCCCGGCCGCGGCGGAAGCGGCAGGTGATGCCGTCGAGCACGGTTCGGCGGCCGAACCGCTTGCGGACGCCCTCCAGCTCGATGATGGGCGCCTCCACCCGCGCCTTCGCGGATGACAGGACGGTTTCGCGCGGCTCGGTGGCCACTGCGGTCACCGCGACTTCCGCACGACCGGCCGAGCGTCGGCCAGCGCCGGCGGAGTGAGCACCGGGAGCGCCCGTTCCGCGAGCTCCAGCAGCTGCACGAACGGGCTCCGCAGCAGGATCAGGGACGGCTCGTACTGCTCGACCAGGAACGAGAACAGCCGGACCGGATGGAACGGCACGTCGCCGTAGCCGTCCCGGTCCAGGTCGTAGCCCTCGTAGTGATCCCAGAGGTTCTCCGCGAAGACCGTGGTATTCGTGAAGCTGTTGGTGGCGACGTCGAATGTGTTGCGCTCGAACCGGTTCCGCTCGAAGCGGTTATCGGTCGCACTGCCCATGA
>DATAFP010000082.1:0-26962 GCA_036257415.1 Gemmatimonadales bacterium | reverse complement strand
AGGTGCTTCGCGGTCCCGCCAGCGTCATCTACGGGTCGGATGCGGTCACCGGCGTGGTGCACGTAATCACGCGCGGGGGAATTGGACGGGAGCGGACGGGCGCGCGCGGGACCAGGATGGACGCGGATGCGCTGGTGGAGGGCGGCACGTACGACTCGTTCCGGTGGGAGGGTGCGGCGCGTGGAGCGAGCGGGCCAGTGGACTGGTCCGCCTCGCTTTCCCGCTTCACGACCGACGGCGCATATGCGTTCAACAATCATTTCCGCAACACCGTCGCGAGCGCGCTGCTTCGGGCGGCGCCGGACCCCCGGACCCAGCTCGCATTGAGCGGACGCTGGACCGACGGCCGGTTTCAATTCCCCACCGATTTCACCGGTGCGGTGGTGGACCAGAACCAGTTTGCCACCAACAAAGAGCTGACCATCTCGCTCCAAGCGGCCCATCGCGTGCTGCCGACGCTCGAGGCGCGGTTCTTGGCGGGCCGGTACGAGAGCGACATCGCGTCGGACGATCGTCCCGACCCACCGCCCGGCCCCAGCTCGCTGTCGCTCCGCGACGCCGATCTCGGCCGGTGGAGCGGTGACGCGCGCCTGGTATTCTCGGGGCTGCCGCGCACGCTGTTGATGGGAGGCGTGGCGCTCGACGATCAGGCGGAACGGGTGGCCTCCGAGTTCGATTTCGGCTTTGGACCCAGCACCGACCTGTCCGACACCAGCCGAACAAACTGGGGCTACTACCTGCAGGGCACGGTGACACCTGTGTCGTGGCTCCGGCTGACCGCGGGTGGGCGCCTGGACGACAACGAGCGCTTCGGCACGTACTGGACCTGGAGGGCGAGCGCCATCGCCTTTGCGGCGCGCACAACCCGAGTGCGGGCGGCGGGGGGTACCGGGTTCAAAGAGCCATCGTTCTTCGAGAACTTCGGCGGTAGCGGAATCGTCGGGAACCCCGATCTCCAGCCGGAGCGCTCCACCAGCGTGGAGGGCGCCGTCGAGCACGATCTCGCGGCGGGACGCGTGACGCTTGGTGTCACCGGGTTCATTCAGCGCTTCCGCGATCTGGTACAGTTCACGTTCGCGGTCGCGAACCCAGGCGTCGACCCCAACTACGTCAACATCGCGAAGGCGGATGCGAATGGAATCGAAGCCGCGCTCGAGGTCCGCAACCTCGGACCGGTGTCCGGCCGAGTCTCCTACACCTGGCTGGATACCAACGTGGAGGATGCCGGATTCTCGGTAGGCGCCGATGAGGAGTTCGTCCAAGGCCTGCCGTTGATCCGCCGGCCCGAGCATTCGTTCTCGGCCCAGGCCGGAACGATCTGGCGCTCGCGAGTGCAGCTCGGCGCCGTGCTCACGTATGTCGGCGCGCGGGATGATCTCCGCTTTGCCCCGTTTCCCGACCCGACCCGCCGCATCGAGCTCCCGTCGTACGTCACCGTCGACCTGAGTAGCAGCGTGGCCGTGATCCCGGGTGGGCGGCGCAAGCCCGGGCTCGACCTTCGTGGCCGCGTCGAAAACCTGTTCAACGAACGGTACGAGCAGGCCGCCGGATTTCCCGCCCGCGGACGTGTGATTCTGGTGGGCGTCAGCTCGACCTATCGCTGAAGCCACCGGCATGGGCCGCCGTATCGCAGTCTCCTGGAGCACGGGCAAGGATTCCGCCTGGGCGCTGCACGAGCTGCGGGCGGCGGGCGAAGCCGTGGTCGGTCTCTTTACGAGCGTGGTGCCGGCGTTCCGGCGGGTTTCGATGCACGGCGTGCGGGTGGAGCTTGCCCGGGCGCAGGCCGATGCCGCGGGACTTCCGCTATTGGAAGCCCCGCTTCCGTGGCCATGTTCCAACGAGATCTACGAACGGGTGACGCTCGAGGCGCTGGACGTGATCCACCGCGAATGGGGCGTCACCGAGGTCGCGTTCGGCGACCTGTTTCTTGCCGATGTGCGCGCCTATCGTGAGCGATTGCTGAGCGGGACGAAGCTCGCCCCGACATTTCCCCTCTGGGGTCGGGATACGGGGCAGCTGGCGTCGCAAATGGTAGCGGCCGGCATCCAGGCGCACGTGATATGTGTCGATCCCAGCAGGCTCGACCGTGCGATGGCGGGTAGGGTAGTGGATGCCGGCTTCCTCGCTGCACTCCCGCCGAACGGGGACGCCTGCGGAGAACGGGGCGAGTATCATACCTTCGTGTCCGACGGCCCGATGTTCCGCCATGCCTTGGCGGTCGAGCGGGGCGTCGTGGCCGAAAGGGATGGGTTCGTCTACGCCGATTTGCTCCCCGCGGCCTCGGAGACCATCCGTGGTTGAGCCTAACCCGCCGAGCCCGTGCCGGCAGATCTGCCGGATGGGGGCCGACGGCTTGTGCGATGGATGTGGCCGAACGATCGGGGAGATCGCCGACTGGCTCTGGCTCACGCCGACGCAGCGGAGCATCATCATGCGCCGGGTCGAACGCTGGGAGCCACGTCCATGAGAGTCGTATCGCTTTTGCCGAGTGCAACCGAGATCGTGCTCGCGCTGGGTGGCGCTGACACACTGGTTGGGGTGAGCCACTCCTGCGACGATCCCGCGGTTGTCGGGCTTCCGCGGGTTACCCGCACCCGGGTGCCGCAGCACGGCTCCAGTCGAGAGATCGACAAGGTCGTCCGCGACTGCCTGGCCGGCGGTGAATCCCTCTACACCATCGACCTCGAAACGTTGGGTGCCCTGGACCCGGACCTGGTCATCACCCAGGGCCTATGCGAGGTTTGCGCGGTCACCGAGCGCGAGGTAAATGGCGCGCTCTGCGCGGTCCAGGTGATGCCGCGAGTGCTGAGCTCCGAGCCGCACACGGTTACGCAGGTGCTTGAATCCATCACCGACATCGGAACCGCTCTGGGAAGAGAGCGGGAGGCGGGTGTCCTTGTCGCGGAGCTCAGGCGGCGAATCGATGCGGTTGCGGCGCGGACGGGATCGCGCGCCGACCGCCCTCGCGTAGCATTTCTTGAGTGGCTCGACCCCCCCATGTGCGGAGGACACTGGAACCCCGAGCTGGTGGAGCTCGCTGGAGGCGTGGATGGCATCGGCAAGGCGGGAGAGCCAAGCCGCAGGATCGAATGGAACGATGTCGTCGACTGGCGACCGGAGGTGTTGTGCGTTGCCTGCTGCGGCTACTTAGCGGAGCGCTCCCGGCGAGAGCTGGCAGACGTGCTTCGCAGGCCAGAGCTCGGGTCCCTTCCGTTTGCACAGTCTGGCAGGATCCACGTCTTCGACGGGGTTGGCCTCTTCGCCAGGCCGGGGCCGCGGATTGTGGACAGTCTCGAGATGCTCGCCAGGGCGTTGGCCGCTGATTAGACGACAAGAGACAAGTGACGAGCGACAAGCGCGCGAGCTAGTCTGCCATAACTTGTCTCCTGTCTCTTGTCTCCCGTCTCTGCTCGACTACCTCGCATTCCGATACACCAGCTCCAACAACTCCTGATACATGGCTTCGGCCTTGGCGTCGTCGCCGGACCGGATCGCCTCGGTGGCGCAATGGCGGAGATGGTTGTGCAGCAAGGCACGGCTGGCGCCGCGAAGCGCCTCCTGCACCGAGGCCATCTGCCCCACGACATCGGCGCAATAGCGCTCTTCCTCCACCATGCGCTGCAGGCCGCGGACCTGTCCCTCGATCCGCCGGAGCCGCACCAATACCGACTGCTTGACCTCGGGGTCGAGGGTGACCGCGTGAGTTCCATCACCCGGCCGAGAGCACGGGCAAGCCGATGATTCAGTCATGGGCCCTTCCTGAGGCGCAGGCTGTTGCTGATCACACTCACCGAGCTGACGGCCATCGCCGCGGCAGCCAATGCGGGCGTCAGCAGCGGACCGCCGAACGGGTAGAGAACCCCCGCCGCGATCGGTATTCCGATCACGTTGTAGATGAAGGCCCAGAACAGGTTCTGGCGGATGATCCGCATCGCCCGCCGCGCCACCGTGATCGCATCCGGGACGCCGAGGAGGTCGCCCCGAATGAGCGTGACACTGCCGGTCTCCATCGCCACGTCGGTTCCCGTGCCGATGGCGATCCCGACGTCGGCCTGGGCCAGCGCCGGCGCGTCGTTCAGGCCGTCGCCGACCATCGCGACGACCCGTCCGTCTTGCTGAAGCCGCTTTACCTCTTCGAGCTTGCGATCAGGCGGGACCTCCGCGATCACGTGATCGATGCCCACCAAGCGCGCCACGCTCTTGGCCGTTCGCTCGTCGTCGCCGGTCAACATGATGACATCGAGTGACATCCGCCGCAGCCCCTCGACCGCGGCCGCGCTGGTCGGCTTGACCGGATCGGCGATGCTGAGAAGGCCTGCCGGGCGGCCGTCGACCGCAACGAGGACCGGAGTGGCCCCATTGGCGGCAAGCTCGGCGGCTTGCTGCTCGAACCGAGTCGTGTCGATCGCCCGATACGACATGAGGCCCCGGTTGCCCACCAGCACCTGCCGACCGCCGACGCGACCGACCACTCCCTTGCCGGGGATCGCCTCGAATGTGTCGGGGTCGTTCAGTGAAAGTCCGCGGGCGCGGGCCGCGTCGATGATCGCCTCTGCGATGGGATGCTCGCTGAAGCGCTCGAGCGAGGCAGCCAGTCGAAGCGCCTCGTCGTCCAGCTCAATGTGCTGCACCGACGGGCGACCCTGGGTGACCGTGCCAGTCTTGTCCAGCACCACGGTATCAACTTCCGCGGTGCGCTGGAGCGCATCCCCTCCCTTGATCAGCACGCCAAGCTCGGCCCCGCGGCCGGTCGCGACCATGACAGCGGTGGGTACGGCGAGCCCCATCGCGCAGGGACACGCGATGATCAACACCGTCACCGCCGAGACCAGCGCCCGCAGATAGGCCGGCTCGGGACCGAAGTCGTACCAGACGACGAATGTTGCGATGGCGATCGAAATGACGATCGGGACGAAGACTGCCGAGACGCGGTCTGCGAGCCGCTGGATCGGGGCCTTCGACCCCTGAGCCGCACGCACAAGGCTGATGATGCGGGCCAACACGGTGTCGCGCCCGACACGGGTGGCGCGAACCCTAAGCGCGCCGTTCCGATTGAGCGTAGCGCCCACCACCGCCGCGCCCGCTTCTTTCACGACCGGCTCCGGCTCGCCCGTGAGCATGGACTCGTCCACAAAGCTGCGGCCGTCGATGACCTCGCCGTCGGTGGGGATGCGCTCGCCGGGACGAACGATCAAGAGGTCGCCCACCCGCACCCGGTCTACCGGGACATCCGACTCCACGCCCTCGTGGACCACACGCGCAGTAGCGGGGCGGAGACCAATCAGACGGCGAATGGCGCCGGACGTGCGCCCCTTGGCCCGGGCCTCGAGGAGGTTGCCCAGGAGCACCAGCGCGATGATCCACACCACCGGCTCGTAATAGACGTGCGGCTCCAGTCCATGCGCCGCTACCCAATCGTCTGCGACCGTCATGAACGCACTGAAGCCGAACGCGGCACCGGTACCGAGCGCGATCAGCGTGTTCATGTCCGCGGCATGATGGCGAAACGCCGCCCATGCTCGGCTGTAGAAGTGGCGACCGGCCCAGAGTACTACCGGCAGCGTGAGCAGCAGCAGCGCCCATCGAGCCGTCGACGGGTCAATGCCAAGCATCCCGGGCATGGACAGCACGACCGAGGCGACGCCCGCCACCACGCTCACCAGCAGCTTTCGGCGCAAATCGGTCAGTTCGGCATTACGTTCGGCGTCCTGCGCCTCCAGTAGTTCCTCGGGGGTCGCGTCGGGAGAGGGCAGTTCCGCCCCGTACCCGGTGTCGCGAATGACGTCCACCAGGCCGTTAGGCGTGACGGCCGTCGGGTCGAAGGCAACGGTTGCGGTTCCGGTCATCAGATTGACCGATGCGTCCTTCACGCCCGGGGTCTGCTCGAGCGACCGTTGGATCCGGCTACTGCACGCGGCGCAGGTCATTCCCGATACGGAAATGCTGCAGGTCTCACTCATCGACGATGATCTTTCCTCGTACCATCCCCATCCCGCACGCGAAGTCGTGAGCTCCCGCCGCCCTGGGCATGAAGTCGACCGCTGTGGTCTGGCCGTTAGGCAGGAAGCGGCGAATCCCGAAATCGGGAATCACCACTTCCTCGGTGCAGCTCGATCCGTCGACTCGGTGGAACTCGAGCCTGACAGGTTGCCCCGCGCGCACGCGCACGACGGCGGGCGCGTAGCCGTTGTCCACTTCTATCCGCGCGCGCTGCAGGCCGCCACCAGCCTGCGCCACGACGCTCGACCGCCGCGCGAAGAAGAAGTACCAGTTCACCCACGCGATCGCGGCCAATCCGACCGCCGTCACGAACAGCTCGGAGGGAGTCATTTGACGGTGGCGCGATAGCCAGCATCGTCCACGGCAGCGCAAATAGCGTCGGGTCCGATCACCGATTCATCGTAGCGAAGCGTCGCCCGGCCGATCTGAACCGAGTCCACCGTGACGCCCTGTAGCTGGCTCAGGGCGCGATTGACGGCGTTGAGGCAGTGGCCGCAGCCCATCCCGTCGATGTGCAGGGTGGCAGTTTTCATGTCGTACCGTTTCATCAATACTGTACCGTCGCCGCGTCGGGCCCGCGGCACCAGAAGCAAATGTACATAGGGGAGGGGGGTATATCAAGCAGCCGCTAACTGATTGCCGTGCAACGTTCCCAGCCTGCAATCGCGGGGTGCAAGACGCGGCACCTCCCGGGCGCCGGCTCGATCCGCCTCCCGGTCGCTTCGCTCAAGTGCCCATGGGGGGGATAGTTAGGCCTTCGGTTGCGCGGGGCATACGTCCTGCTCCCTTGCCGCATCATGACCTCGCTCGATCCTGAGCTCCCCCTGATCCCGCTCATCCGGGCCGACGAATCGGCGCGGGATCCGGTGGTGCTTGCGACCTGGCACGCCGCCCTCTCGAACGCGATCGGCGTTGAGCTGCCGCACACGTTGCTCGCGCTGTGGCTCTACCCCGCTGGTGGAAGCGTGGTGCTGCTGGCGCCGGAGGAACTGGCCCAGGACAACCTCGCGATCCCGATTCCCAATCCCAATCTCGGCGAATCGCAGCTCGCGACCGTGGCCGGCGCCGTGCGGCGGGCCTATCCCTCAGTCCTCTGCCTGCCGATCCGATTCGGGCGGAGGGACGTCGGGCTGCTCCTAATGGCCGAGCTTACGCCCGACCGTTATGGAGTCGCCGAGCGAATCCTTGCGGCGCAGGTGGCGGCGGCGCTTGCGCCGACCTTCGCCAAGCTGGCGCGCCGGTGGTCGCCGGGCGGTGGCGAGCGGGATTTCATCACTGCGGTCACGGCCGCGTGGGGCGATGCGCGCTCCCCTCGCGACTTCTTCCGCCTCGTATCACAAGCGTTGGAGCCGGAGCTCCCGCACGACGTGCTCGAGGTGTTCGTTCCCGCGCCCGGTCCTGGCGATCAGTACCGCTTGGCGGGACACGCCGGTCCTCCACCCTGGGCAGATCCCACGCTGGTCGTCGCCCGCGACCGCATCGATCTCGCGAGCTTGTTCGCGGGCGAGTCGGTCGTCCGTCTGTCCGACGCGCCGATGCACGCAGCCTGGCCGGGAAGTGTCTTCGCTGACGACATCCCCCCGGGCCAGAGGATCCGGTCCGTGCTGGCCACGCGGGTCATGGCCGGCGGCCATCTCGCCGCGTATCTGGTGGTCGGCAGCACTGTCGCCGACCTCTACCACGCCGATGATGTGGATCTGATTCAGGATCTGGGGCGCTTGCTCGCGCCTCAGATCGAGGCATTCGTGCTCGCGTCGCAGATGCATGTGCTGCGGAAGCAGTTGGGTGCCCTGCGAAACGGGCCCGCCCATCGCGTGCGGGTGGCGGATATGCTCGCCACCACCCCGAAGTTCGCGGACGCGATCCGCCGCCTGGCCGAGGAAATCCGGGCAATGGTACCCTGCGACCGCCTGATGATTGCGGTGCGTATGGCGGACGAGCGCGTGGCCTGGTTGGAGCCCGGCGACTCCCGGCACCTCGCCGACCTGCCGCTGGCTCCGGTGGCGGGGACCGCGCTCGAGCAGGTTCTCCGGCATGAACTGGCGGATGCCGTGACGGAGACGCCCAAGCAGACCGAGCTCATCGTTCCGCTCCGGGCAGCGGGCCGCACGGTCGGCGCGCTCGTGATTACGGCCCGCGGCTTCGGTGCGATCGGGCGGGACGACGTCGCCCAGCTCCAGCAGCTCGCCGACGTCGTTGCCCCCTATATCGAGCTCGCCCGGCGCCTGGCACAGATGCCCGCCCCGATGGAGGCGGGCTGGAAGCGAACCCCGAGCTAGGAGCCGATGCTCCCCCTCCGGTGCTAGCTGGTTGCCGAGCCGCGACGCAGCAGTCGATAGAGGAACAGCAATAGTACCGCGCCCAGAATCGATGCAATGATCCCAGCCGACTCACCTTCGGCGTAGAATCCGAGCGCCTGACCGAGGAACCGGGCGACGAACGCGCCGGCGATGCCGAGCAACGTTGTGACGATGAACCCACCGGGATCCTTCCCCGGCATGAGCAACTTCGCGATGACGCCGACGACGAGACCGATGATGATCGTCATGAGGATGCCCATAATTCCTCCGCAGGTGGTGGTCGGTGCCGCGCTCAACGCGGCTGGATCTGAGGAGTGCTGCTGAACGTTATCGATCTGCCTTGCACCGATAGGTTCACCCGGCTCGGCAGACTGCCGGAGAAGGTCACGCTGCCGCTGCCGTTGGCCTTCCGCCCGTCCCACTCGGTGATGCTGATGTTCGCGACCGCGCCGTTGGCGTTCCAGCGGCCCCGGCCGCCGGTCCGGATCTGCCCGTCGAAGCTCACCTCCGCCTCGCCGTTGTTCCGGAGGCGGACAGTGGCGTCGTACAACCGGTAGGTGCGGCCGCGGTCGCGCAGCGTTCCGCTGCCTCGGAAGCACGTGCCCGTCACTCTCCCTTCGAGCGTGATAGGGAGCGCGGGATTCTTCCCCACGAACACCAGCGTCAGGGTCCGGCCGGATTGATTGAAGTTGACGTGGTACAACGGTATGGCGGCCGTCTGCGGCATGCTGAGCGAGCCGTTGCCGCGGCCGGAAACGGTGCGATTCTGTGCGAAGGCCGGCGCCGTGATGAACGCGAGCCCGGCCACGCACAGCTGCACAAGGTTGCGCATCAGGGAGATCCTGGTGGAGGAGCCGGGTATCGCTAGCGTACCCGGCCCGATACGGTTGTCAAGGTCGGCTGGCTTGTTGTAACGGACGCGACGCAGGCACCCGTTAGGGATCGGTGGGGCGAATATCCAATTCGCTCACGAGTGCCCGGGATGGCAGCGTGACGGCGTGAACGATCGTTGCGGCGACGTCTTCCGGCATTAGGATCTTCTGGGGGTCGGCCGCGAGTAGCGGCTGGTCCTGCAGCATGCCGGTCGCAACCGAGCCGGGACAGATCGCCACGACCCGGACGCGGTCCCGCCGCACTTCCAGCATGAGCGACCGGCTGAACCCCAGGACTGCGTGCTTGGACGCGGCGTATGCCGTGCCGCCCACGAATGCATTCTTGCCGGCCAGACTGGCGACGTTGACGATCGTACCGCTCCGCCGCTGGCGCATGCCGGGGAGCACGAGCCGGCTGAAGAGAAACAGCGCTCGCACGTTGGTGGCCATGGTCGAGTCCCACTCGGCCAGGGACACGTCTTCGATCCGCTTGGCCACCAGAACGCCGGCGTTGTTCACCAGTACGTTCACGGGGCCGAGCCGCTGCTCTACCTCCATCACGATGGCGCTGGCATCGGCTTCGGAGCCGACGTCTCCGGGTCGTCCAGCCGCCTCGATGCCGGCCGCGCCGAGTGCTTCGAGCAATGCATCCACCTTGGCGGCGGTGCGGGCGCACACACCGACGCGAAAGCCCGCGCGACCTAGCGCGAACGCCGTGGCGCGGCCGATGCCCTCGGTGGCCCCGGTGATGAGAGCGGTTGGCTTGTCGGTCATTGGGGTAACAGTAATTGGAGACCAGAGACGAGAGACAAGTACGAGTACGAGTGCCCGGGCATCTGACGAGTTACGCCGAGACTCGAATACGCGCTAGACTACACTGAGAATTCGGGCGACGGTACTCGTCCTGGTCGCTCGTACTTGTCACTTGTCTCTCGTCACGTGTCTCTCCTTGCGAATGACCCCTCCGCTTGGGCATCCCGGCATTCGTCCCAATCCCGATCGCGGGGGGCGCAAGGCGCGCGCGGGGGAGCCGCCCGACACGCCCCCCAGCTGGCGCGAGCGGCTCCAGGCGCTGAAGCATCTCCCCCGTCTCTTCCGACTGGTCTGGGATACCGAGCCCCGCTACGTCGTCGTGATCTTCTTGCTCCGCGTCCTCCGTGCCGTCGTCCCGCTCGCGGTGCTGTGGCTCGGCAAGCTCATCGTGGACGAAGTCGTGGGTGCCGTCACTCACGGAGCGGTGTCGTGGCAGCGTCTGGGCTTGCTCCTGGGCTCGGAGCTGCTCGTGGCGGTACTGGGTGAGGCCCTGAGCCGCGGATCGGCGCTCTACGAGAGTTTGTTAGGCGACCTCTTCGCCAACCGCACCAGCGTGGACCTCATGCGCCACGCCGCCGCGCTTGACCTGGAGCAGTTCGAGGACGCGGAGCTGTACGACCGCCTCGAGCGGGCGCGGCGGCAGACGGTCGGCCGCATCGCCCTGTTCAGCCTGGTCCTGTCGACGGTCCAGGACCTCGTTACCCTCATCTCGCTCTCCGCTGCGCTGGCAGCGTACGTGCCGTGGCTGCTGGTGTTGCTGGTGATCTCCGTGTTGCCCGCGCTGCTCGGCGAAACCCACTTTGCGTCGCTCGGCTACTCACTGTTGTACAGCTGGACGCCGGAGCGCCGGCAGTTGGATTACCTGCGCTACATCGGCGCGAGCGACATCTCCGCGAAGGAAGTGAAGCTGTTCGGTCTCTCGCAGTTTCTGGTGGAACGGTACGACCGGGTGAGCCGGGAGTTTTACGAGGCCAATCGCACCCTCGCTACGCGCCGGAGCATCGTCTCCACCCTGCTCGCTGCGGTCGGAACGATCGGGTACTACGCGGCCTACGTCGTGATCATCCACCTCACGATCATCGGCTATCGCGGGCCCGCCGGCCCGTTCACCATCGGCGTGCTCACCTTCCTCGCCGCCTCGTTCCGTCAGAGCCGCGATCTCATTCAGCGAACCCTTCTGGCGCTGTCGCAGGTGTACGAGCAGAGCCTTTACCTGGACGATCTGTTCTCGTTCTTCGCGATTGAGCCCCAAATCCGATCCACCCCGGGCGCGCTGCCGATTCCAGTACCGGTGCGCGACGGGTTCGTGTTCGAAAACGTCGGCTTCCGCTATCCAAACTCCGACCGCTGGGCCGTCCGGCATCTGAGCTTCAGCTTGAAACCCGGAGAGCGAGTTGCGCTGGTGGGTGAGAACGGCGCGGGCAAGACCACGCTCGCGAAGCTGCTGGTGCGGCTCTACGATCCGACCGAGGGACGCATCCTGCTGGACGGACGCGATTTGCGCGACTACGACGTGGCCAGCCTGCGGCGGCACGTCGGTGTGATCTTTCAGGACTTCGTTCGCTACGACTTTCTCTTGCGGGAGAACATCGCGGTCGGGAGCATCGAGCAGCGGGAGGACGAACCGGCGATTCGAGACGCTGCGGAGCGAAGTCTGGCCGATACAGTGGCGGCGCGGCTCGCCGGCCGCTACGACCAGATGCTCGGGCGCCGATTCGAGGGAGGGGTGGACTTGTCGGGCGGCGAATGGCAGAAAGTGGCGCTCGCCCGGGCGTATCTGAAGGACGCCCAGCTCCTGATTCTGGACGAGCCCACCGCAGCGCTCGACGCCAGAGCGGAATACGAAGTGTTTCTGCGCTTCTCCGAGCTCACCGCCGGCAAGATGGCGGTGTTGATCTCGCACCGGTTCTCCACCGTACGCATGGCCGACCGGATCCTCGTGCTCCGCGGCGGCGAGCTGGTGGAGGACGGCACGCACGGCGAGCTCGTCGCCCGAGGGGGCCTATACGCCGAACTCTTCGGCCTCCAGGCCGCCGGCTACCGTTAGATTGTCGCCGCTTCGCATCCCCCTTCAACGGAGGTCTGCCGTGCACGCCGTCGGCCGCGGGTGCCTTGCCCTGTTCCTCGCGTTGGCCCTCGGACCCCAGGCGCCCGCGCAGGCTCGGCGCGGGATCACCGAGCGCGACCTGCTTCGACTCCGCTGGGTGGCCGACCCCCAAATCTCGCCCGACAACAGGCAGGTGGCGTACGTGCTGGTCTCGGTCAACGAACAGGAGGACCGCTATGAGACGAGAATCTGGGTTGTCGAGTCCGACGGGACCGGTCCTCGCCGCCTTACCACCGGCCCCGACGATACCGCGCCACGGTGGTCTCCCACCGGAGACGCGCTGGTGTTCCTCCGGAGGGTGGACAAGAAGCCGCCGCAGCTCTGGCGGCTTCCGCTGGACGGGGGCGAGCCGCGCCGGCTCACCAACCTCGCGAAAGGTGCGTCTGCGGCCGTGTGGTCCCCCGACGGGAAGCAGGTAGCGTTCACCAGCACCACGCTGCCCGGCGAGACGGTCAACGACACCGCACGAAAGTCCGACGTGCGGATCATCACCCGTGCGGAGTTCCGACAGGATGCCGCGGGATGGAATGATCCCTCGCGCGCACGCAAGATCTGGATAGCGGCCGCCGACGCGGGCGGCGACACGGCCGGTGCGGCCCGAGCGATCACCTCGGGGCTGTATGACGAAGACAACCTCATTTGGTCGCGGGATGGCTCGAGGATCTACTTCACGTCCGACCGGGTCGCGGAGCCGTACTATGCCGATCCCGATGCGAACGTGTATGCCGTATCCGTCGCCGGCGGGGCGATCGACACGATCGCCGACATCAACGGCCCCATCGCCAACGCGGCGCTATCGCCCAACGGGGAGGGCATAGCGTTCAGCGGGTTCATCAACCCTCCCGCGCGGCAGTCGTCCACCCAGACGGAGCTCTTCGTGTGGCGGGACGGCAAGGCCAGGTCGCTCACCCGCGATTACGACTTCGACGTTGGCGATGTCATTCTGGGCGACCAGCGTCCGCCTCGCGGCGGATCGGGTTCGGATCCGATCGTATGGCTGCCGGACGGCAGCCTGATCACGCTGACCAGCGAGCACGGGCGATCCAACTTGATGCGGTTCGACGTAGCGAGCGGCCGCCGTGAGGCGGTTACAACGGGCAATCATGAGATCGCCGCTTATACGGCTACCCCCGACGGCTCACGCTTCGCGCTCACCCAAAGCGACCCGACTCATCCGCTGGAACTGTTCCTGCTCGAGACCGGCAACGGGAAGCTGACCCGTCTCACCAGCCACAACGATTCGCTGTTGGCCGAGCTGACGCTGGCCGAGCCAAAGGAGCTGTGGTACCGGAGCTTCGACGGCCGGCGGATCCACGCCTGGGTGTATCTGCCGCCTGGCTTTCGCCCCGATCGCAGCGCGCCGTTCATCCTCAATATCCATGGCGGACCGCACGTGGCGTACGGCTGGTCGTTCTTCCACGAACTTCAGCTCATGGCGGCGCGCGGCTACGTGATGCTGGCACCCAATCCGCGGGGCAGCACATCGTATGGCCAGGCATTCGCCAACATCATCCAGTACTACTTTCCCGGTGACGATTACCGGGATCTGATGATCGGTGTGGACACCCTGATCGGACGGGGCTGGATCGATCCGGCAAAGCTCGGAGTGACCGGCGGGAGCGGTGGGGGGATTCTTACGAACTGGACCATCACCCGCACTGACCGGTTCGCGGCGGCGGTGGCACAGCGATCCATCGGCGACTGGTCCGGCTTCTGGTACACCGCCGATTTCACCCTCTTTCGGCCATCCTGGTTTCACTCCACGCCCTTCCAGAATCCGGAAGAGTTTCTCGCCCGGTCTCCCGTGCGCTACGCCGAGCGGATCAAGACACCGTTGATGCTGATCGAGGGGGAGTCGGACCTCCGGACGCCCTCGGGGCAGGGCGGCGAAGTCATGTTCCGGGCGCTCAAGGCGCTTCGAAAGCCAGTCGTAATGGTGACCTTCCCTGATGAGCCGCACGGGCTGTCGCGCATGGGCAAGCCGTCGCATCGCATCGAGCGGCTCCAGCACATCCTCAACTGGTTCGACAAATACCTGCTCGCCAAGCCGATCGACATCTACGACGGCCCTTGACGGGCCTTCCCGTCTAGCGTGGCGTCAACGTGTCCGGGGTGTCGGCGGCTGCCTTTTCGTCGGTCCGCACCAGCTCGGAAGCTACCAGCACCGGCGTGCCGCGGAACCGGTTCTCGAGTCGAGTGTCCAAATCCAAACCGAGCTCGGCCTCCAGGTCGGCCATATCGCCCGGGCGGACGACCCCAGTAATCAGCAACTCGTCTCCCGGCTTGAGCGTGGTCTTCTCCTCGCCCAGGAGAGCGCCGATCGGGCGCCGGGTGAGCACGAGCATCTGCTCCTTTAGCAACGGGTCGTCGTCCTTGACCGTGAGGATGCGGGTCCCTTGTACCTCTGCGACCTCGGTGGAAACTCGCACCCGATCACCGATGAAATCGTCCGGGTCGTCCCGAATCCGGTCCACCGAGATGGGCGGCTCGACTTCGCCGTCGGGGAGGGGCAGCTTGCCGCTCTTGCAGCCGGCGAACGACAGCAGCAAAGCCAGCGTGGGCAGCGCGGTGAGGGCGCCGGTGAGACCAGTCATACGATCCTCCTAACACCCTGCGGTCGCAGCATTTGACAAGCTGCCGCCAGCGACACAAGTTGGGATTCCCTCAAACTCCGGGAGGTGGCGGCCATGAAAGTCTATGGCTCGAACGCCATCCGTAACGTGGCTTTCGTCGGCCATGGAGGCAGTGGGAAGACATCCTTGGTGGATGCGCTGGCCTTCGTCTCAGGCTCGAGCCGCCGCCACGGATCGATCAAGGACGGCACTGCGCTGACCGACTACTCCCCCGACGAAATCGAACGCAAGCACTCCATTGGGCTCGGCTTGGCTCACGCCGAATGGCTCGATACCAAGATCAACCTGATCGACACGCCTGGCTACCTCGACTACTTCGGTGAGGTCGTGACCGGCCTGCACGCTGCGGACGCTGCCGTCGTCGTGCTGAGCGGCACGGCCGGCGTCGAGGTCGGCACCGAAAAGGCGTACGAGGTCTGCGATCACCTGCATCTTCCGCGCCTGCTCTTCGTCTCCCTGATGGACAAGGAGCATGCCGACTTCGAGCGAGTGTTCGAGGACGTAAGAGCGCACCTCACCCCGAAAGTCGTGCCGGTCGAGATCCCGATCGGCGATGGACATGATTTCCACGGGATCATCAACCTGTTCTCGGGCCACTGCCATTTCTACAAGAAGGGAACCAAGACCGGCGAGTACGACATAGTGCCGATTCCGCCGGAGTACGAGAGTCGCTTCCAACAATACACCGACCAATTCACCGAAGCGGTGGCGGCCACCGACGACGCGCTGATCGAGCGCTACCTGGGCGGCGAAGAGATCCCCCGTGAGGAGTTCGTTCAGGCCGTGAAGAAGGGAATGCTCCGGGGCGAGGTCGTCCCACTCTTCTGTGGCAGCTCCGAGCTCACCTACGGGATGCGCACGTTGCTGAAGAAGATGGTCGAGCTCTTTCCGTCACCCGCCGAGGTGGCTCCGCCCGCGGTGGACGGCCAGGCGGTGCAGGCGCCGTTGCTTGGCCGGGTGTTCAAGACGGTGTCCGAGCCCCACGTCGGGGACGTCACCTTCTTCCGTCTCTACACCGGCGAGCTCAGCAATGGCGCCGAGGTCTACAACGCCGAGCACGACGTGTCCGAAAAGCTGAACCACCTTTCGATTCAGCAGGGAAAGGAGCGAATCGAGATCGAGCGGTTGTCGGCCGGGGATATCGGCTCGGTGGCCAAGCTCAAGGACACCCATACCGGAGACACCTTCTGCCGCCGCGACCAGCCGGTGCGGCTGCCACCGATTCCATTTCCCGACGCGGTTGCCACCTCGGCGGTGCTGGTCAAGCAGCGGGGCGAGGAAGACAAGCTCGCGGCGGGCCTGCACAAGCTGCACGAGGAAGACCCGACCTTCCACTTCGAGTACAGCTCCGAGCTGGGCCAGACGCTCATCCATGGGATGGGCGAACGCCACTTCGAGACGCTGCTCGGGCGACTGGCACGGAAGTTCGGCGTGCACGCCGAGCTGATCCGTCCTCGCGTCGCGTATCGGGAGACGATCAAGGGAAGGGCCGAGGGACAGGGGAAACACAAGAAACAGACGGGGGGCCGGGGCCAGTTCGGCGACTGCTGGGTGCGCTTGTCGCCCCTTCCGCGCGGCACCGGCTACGACTTTGTCGACAGCATCGTGGGCGGGGTGATCCCGGGCAAATACATCCCGGCGGTCAACCGCGGCATTCAGGAGTCGGCCGAGCGCGGCGTCGTCGCCGGCTATCCGATGGTGGATTTCCGGGCGGAGTGCTACGACGGCTCCTACCACGACGTGGACTCGAATGAGATGTCCTTCAAGATGGCCGGCATTCTGGCGTTCAGGAACGTCGCGCCCAAGTGTCGGCCGATTCTCCTCGAGCCGCTGAGCGACGTGGAGGTCTGGGCTCCGGAGGAGGTGCTCGGCGACGTCATGGGCGATCTCAGCGCCCGACGGGGACAGATCCTGGGTACCGAGCAGGACGGACGCCTGACGAAGATCCGAGCGATCCTGCCGGAAGCCGAGCTGTACCGCTACTCCACGACGCTACACTCCATCACCCACGGTCGCGGCACCTATCGGCAGAAGTTCCACGGATATTCCGAGGCTCCGCCCGAGGTCGCGGCGAAGGTCGCGGCGGAAAGCGAAAAGGAGCAGGCCGCGGCGTCGTAATGGTTGCACCCCGGAGCGCGGGCGACGTTCGCGCCCGCGCGGTCTGGATCGCCTGAGGCACGGATGGACAGCGGCGTCCTCGCCGATCTACTCGTCGTCGTTCACTTCGCCTTTGTCCTCTTCGTCGCGGCCGGCGGCCTGCTTGTCCTGCGCTGGCCGCGTCTTGCATGGCTGCACCTTCCCGCCGCGATCTGGGGGGCCTGGATCGAATTCAGCGGAGGAATCTGCCCGCTGACACCCTGGGAGCAGACGCTCCGTGCGCGTGCCGGAGAGGCGAGCTATACCGGCGATTTCGTCTCCCACTACATCCTGCCCGTTCTCTACCCCGCTGGGCTCACCCGCGGCGCGCAGCTCGTGCTGGGCGTCCTCGTGGTGGCGCTGAATCTCGCGATCTACCGGACGGTCTTTTCGCGAGGGCGCCGAGTCCCCGTTTGACAGCCCACGACAGCCTTTGCAGCTGCAATGCTTCGCAGAGCAGAACGCAGACTTCTGACCGCCGCAGCGGGTGCAGTCGGATTCGCCGCTTCACTTTTGGGATCTCGTGCCAACGATCTAACCACCAGCACCGGCATCACATCGGCCTTCGTAGTGTGGCGCCGTCGCATCGATTTCGTACGCTAAGTCGCTAAAGGCACACGGCTTGCACTTTCGGATCCCGCTCCGCGTACCGGTGGCAGGACGCCACCCGGCGGCCCCTGGCAGCCTACGGCCGCGGTATCGTCGCACGACCTTCACCTCGACTGGGAGTGGTGTATGCCGAGGCTATATCGCAATGCCGTTTCGCTGCTTCTCGTGCCCGTGCTCCTGGTCACGGTGAGCTGTTCCACGGACGAGACCGCGTTCGGTCCGTCGAGGCCAGAGCTGCCCACGCAGCTTGTGGCCAGCGCGGATGGGTCGGGCGGTTCGACACTGCTCGAGGCGGCGCCGCTGCTCGCTTGCGTCGAGCAGCCCTACACCAAGGTCACCAAGTTGGTCGGGCCCGAGGGCGGGAGCATCGTGGTCGGTAGCCACACGCTCGTTATCCCCAAGGGCGCGCTGACGGAGAAGGTCCAGATCTCGGCCGAGCAGGTAGAGGGCTCGGTCAACTCGGTGAGGTTCTCGCCCGAGGGACTCCAGTTCGCCCGCGCGGCCGAAGTGAGGCTGAGTTACTCCAACTGCGAGCAGGTGCCGTCGAAGAAGCAGGTCGTATACACCGACGAGCAACTCAAGGTACTGGAGCTCCTGCCGTCGAGAGACTCGAATTCCTCACGCACGGTCACCGGCAAGATCGACCACTTCTCCCGGTACGCCGTGGCGTACTGATGGATTGAGCGAGCCCTCCGTCTCCACCCCCGCCGCGCAGCGAGTTCCAGCACCTGGAGCCCGCTGCGCGGCTGATTTCTTGAGGGAAGGGCGGGAGCGAGAGCGCGCCGGCGCCGTGCCGGAGGCGCTCGCGTCCTACGAGCTCGCGATCGCGGCCGCGGAACGAAGCGGCGAACATGCGCTGGTGGCCGAGTCGCTCCGCCGGCTGGGCGTGGCGCAGCACCATCGCGGTGAGCGAGCTCTGGCCCGGGAGCTGTGCGAGCGGAGCAGCCGGGTCGCGAACGAGCTCGGCGACACAGTGCTCGCGGGGGAAGCCCAGAATGCCCTCGCCGGCTTCGACTTCGAAGCCGGTAACATCGGCGTGGCTCGTGAAAGGTTCTACGAGGCGCTCGAGCTCGGCGGTGCCAACGCCGGGCTCCGCGGGAGGATCGAGCAGAACCTCGGCATTCTGGCCAACATCCAGGGCGCGCTGGTCGACGCGTTGGCCCACTACGAGCGCTCGCTGGACGCCTTTCGAAGCAGCGGCGACGAGCGGGGCTGCGCCATTGCCTACCACAATCTGGGGATGGTGAGCGCGGACCGGGGCCTCTGGGAGCAGGCCGACGGGTTCTACTGCCGGACACTCGAGATCGCGCAGCGGATCGGAGATCGGCATCTCGAGGGCCTGGCACGGCTCAATCAGTCGGAGGTCCATCTTGCCCGCCAGCGCTACGACGATGCGCGGGGCGGGGCCGAAGCGGCGCTGGAGATCTTCAACCAGCTCGAGGCGCGGCTGGACAAGGCCGACGCCTACAAGCTCATCGGCAGGGTGTATCGCGAGACCGGGCGTTGGTTGCTCGCGGAGTCGCGCCTCAAGGGCGCTATCGAGCTCGCCATCTCCAACGCGTCGGTGCTGAGTGAGGCCGAGGCCTCGCGCGAGCTTGCACTGCTGTACCAGGCGATGGGCCGCAACCAGGACGCCCTCGGCCTGCTCAACAGTGCCTACCGGCTCTTCAGCCGACTCGACGCCCGGGTGGATCTGGTCGACGTCGCGGGCAAAGTCCACCGGCTCGAGGACACATATTTCGCCGTAGTCCGCGACTGGGGCCAGTCGATCGAGTCGGCGGACAGCTACACCTTCGGCCACTGCGAACGCGTGGCGAGCTACGCGTCGTCGGTCGCGCAGGCGCTCGGGCTCGACGACCAGCAGCAAACCACCATCCGGCTGGGCGCCTATCTCCACGATCTCGGCAAGGTTCGTGTGCCGCACGAGATCCTGAACAAGCCGGGTAAGCTCACCGATGCGGAATTCGACGTCATCAAGATGCACCCCGTCTGGGGCGTCGAGTTACTGGTCACAGTCGACTTTCCCTGGGACATCAAGCCGATTATCCGCTGGCACCACGAGAAATGCGACGGGACCGGCTACCCCGACGGCCTCCGGGGAGACGCGATTCCGATCGGCGCGCAGATCATCGGGATCGTGGACGTATACGACGCGTTGACGACCACGCGGAGCTATCGTCCCGCGATGCCGCCGGCCAAAGCGGTGGCATGTGTTGTCGAGTCGCGCGCGGCCTGGCGGAACGACGTCTACGACGGATTCATGCGCTCAGTGGGCAAGGCGGCGTAGCATGAATCCGATCGCATCGCGGTTCTCCCTGCTCCTTCTGATGGTCGGGGTAGTGCTGCCCGGCTGCATGGCCGACCGACCGCCGGCGGCACGGCCGGTCGTCATTGCCGCCACCGGAGAGCCGGAAAGCGTACTCCCCCCACTCGTGGTCGAAACGGTGGGCCGGGATGCAAGTGACCTCGTGTTCGAGCGCCTCGCCGATCTCGCGCCCGGCGGGGCGCCGCTCGATCCGAAAGCTTACCGGCCGAGGCTCGCGGCCAGCTGGGAGCGGGTGGACTCACTTACCTGGCGGTTCCACCTCGCAAGGGACGCACATTGGTCGGACGGTCGGCCGGTCACCGCCGACGATGTGATCTTCTCGTTCAGCGTCTTTGGCGATTCGATACTCGATGCCCCCGCCCGCCCCTACCTGGCGGGCCGGGTGACGGCGATCGCCGCCGACTCGGCAACCGTACTGATCCAGTTTGCCGAGTCCTATCCCGAGCAGCTGTACGACGCGACCTATCACGTGAGGATTCTGCCTAGGCACATCTGGGCTACGATGCCTCGAGAACAATGGGCGGCGGACACCACCGTCGAGCGACTGGTGGGCAGCGGCCCTTTCCGGGTCACCGAGTGGCGCCGGGGACAGTTCCTCCGGCTGACGCGGCTGGGCGTGAGCGGGAGCGGACCCCAGCAAGCGACCGGAGAGATTCGCGATATCGTATGGCGGTTCGCGGCCGACCCCGACGCCGCCGTCAATCTGGTCCTGTCGCACGAAGCAGATCTGATGGAGCTCGCGGCGGCCCCGCGAGCCGTCGACCGAGTGGCCGCGGACACTTCGCTGACGATCGAGCGTTATCCATCGTCCGCATATGGGTTCCTCGGTTTCAACCTGACCAGCCGGGATCGGCAGGGCCCCCACCCGGTGCTCGACCGCTCGACCCGGCGGGCGCTTGCCATGGCGATCGATCGCGCCGCCCTGGCGGCGGCCACATTCGGTCCCGGTGCCTCCGCGCCGCCGGGACCGATGTCTCGACTCCTCTGGATCTGGGACGATTCGATCGCCACGCTCCCGTTCGATACCGCGGCTGCCGCACGGGCATTGTCCGACGCGGGCTGGACCGCGGGGCCCGGACAGATCCGCCGGCGGCGGGGTGAGCGGCTGGCGTTCGACATCCTGGTCCCCGGAACCAGCACCACGCGCCGCCAGCTCGCCACGGCAATGCAGGCCGCGTGGCGATCTGTCGGCGCCGAGGCCAGCGTCACCGCGGTCGACTTCCCCGTATTTCAGGAGCGTCTCGGGCGGGGAGCGTTCGATAGCTACATCGGGGCGTGGCTGGACGAGCCGAGCGCACGGGGGCTGGCGGATCAGTGGACCCGCGCCGGGTGGAATGCGATCAATTACGGGCACTATGCGAGCCGCTCGTTCGACGCCCTGTTCCATCGGGCCAGCGCGGAGCCCAATCCCGCCCGGGCACGACGGCTCTACCGCGAGGCGATGGACACGCTCAACGCCGACGTGCCGGCAATTTTCCTGTATACGCCGAGCAACGCGGCGGCTGTAAGCCGCCGATTGGATGGAGTGCAGGTGGATCCCTACTCGTGGGTGAGCGGGCTACCGGACTGGCGGATGCGGCGCTAAGCTGGCGGCTCGAGCCGTTTGACGTAGACGACCAGGTCGTCGCCCGGGGCGTAGAAGTCGGCAATGCGAGCGGAGACCGAGTAGCCGCGGCCCTCGTAGAACGCCCGGGTGGACGCGTAGTCGGGGCGGCCGGCGGTCTCCACCACGATCAGTCGCGCGCGATTCGCCAGCTGTCGCTCCATCTCCGCCAGCAGCGCCGTCCCGATACCGCTGCCGTGAAGGGCCCGGTCCACCGCCATCCAGTACAGATCCCAGGTCGCAACCGTGCACGGCGTGGCGCCCCAGCAGATCCATCCGGCGAGCGATCCACCGACTTCGGCTCCGAGCGCGACGTAGTCGGGCGAGCCCGCCACCGCGGCGTCGAACACCTCCAGCGCCACGGCCACCTCATCCTCCCTGAAAATGCCAGCGCTCCGGGTGATCATTTCGAGTCGGCCGCGATCGGCCGGCGAGAGAGCCCGGAGCGCGGGAGCGACTGCTGTGCGACTCAGGCGGCCGGCACCCCGCTGACCAGGGCGGCGGCGAATCGGTGGCTCTGCGTCCGCTCGACGGCCTCGTCCACGATGCGGCAGACCAACTCGTCGTAGCTCCACCCGAATGCCTGCCCCATCCGCGCGAGGCCGGCATTGCTGGAAAGGTCGGGTGAAGGATTGACCTCGAGGACGTACGGCTGGCCCTCCTCGGTTACACGAAGGTCCACGCGACCGTAACCCTCAGAGCCCGCCATGAGATCCCACGCTTTCCGCGCGGTCTGAGCGACGCGTTTGGCGAGGTCGGACGGCATCTCGGCCGGGCACACCGGCAACGTGCCCAGGTCGTCGGCGCTACCTGCATTCCACTTGGCCGCGTAGGTCACGATCGGCCAGGTATCCGGCGGCAGGCCTTCGAACCGGATCTCGGAGATGGGCAGCATCTGCTTGCCCACGAAGCCGACATTGAACTCGCGGCCCGCGATATACTCCTGAATCAGGACCTCGTCGAATTGCTCGGTCATCTGAGCGACTCGCTTGCGGAGCGCCTTCCGGGTGGTGCAGACGGCGTTGCCGTCGATGCCCACGCTGGCGTCTTCCGCCGCCGGCTTCACGATGGCGGGCAAGGGGAACGTTGCGGGAATCTCGTTCCGATCTGCCAGCGCGAACGCGGGTACCGGCACGCCATTGTGGGACAGCAGGGTGTTCGCGACATGCTTCCGGTGGCAGGTGGCCACCGGCCAGGCTCGACACCCCGTAAACGGCAGGCCGGTCAGCTCGAGCGTAGCGACCACAAAGTCTTCGTACTTGGCGTGCCCGTTGATCCCTTCGCAGAGATTCACGACGACGTCGGCTTTGCGGGCGCGGGAGAGCCATCGGAACTCACCCAAGCGGACCGGGATGAGCTCCACGTCGTATCCGCGGCGCCGGAGCGATGTGCGGACCTCGTGCACGTTGCTCAGCACCGCGGCGACGTCTTGCGGGCTCCATTCAGCGCTGCCGGCGTCATAGATGATCGCTGCTCTCATGAGGCTACCTCTGCCAGGAGGGAACGGCCGCTGATCCGACGCCAGGCAATGTCCGCCACGGTGCAGATCAGCTCGTCGTACGACATCCCGGCCGCCGCGGCGGCCTTTGGAAAGCAGGAGTTGTCCCGCGGGTCCGGAAGAATGCCCGGGAGCGGGTTCAACTCGACGACCATCGGACGGCCGGCGGCATCGCACCGGAGGTCTACGCGACACCAGTCCCGGCAGTCCAGCGCGTTGTAGGCGCCGAGCGCCGCAGTGCGGATCTGCTCGGCGAGCGTCTCGGGGATATCCGCGGGGCACTCGAAGATGTCCAGCGGGCGCTGGGGCGTGTCCCACACCCACTTGGCCTCGTAGCCGTAGATCGGCGGCGCCCCCGGGGGCAAGGTATCGAACTGCATGCCGACGATGGGCAGGCAGCGGGCTTCGTCGCCATTGCCGAGGATGGCCACGGTGAACTCCCGGCCCGGCAGATAGCTCTCCATGAGCACCGGCTCACGGTAGGTGGCGAGCAGATATTCGACCTGCGCCACCAGTTCGGGGCGGTTGCGGCAGAGACTCTTGCTGGTGACGCCCTTGCCGGACCCCTCGAATGCCGGCTTCACGAACAACGGAAACGGCAGCCGGGTGGCGCGCGCATCGGCGACGCTCCGCGCGAGGCGGAACGCGGCGGTGGGGACACCATTGCGCTCGAGAATTTCCTTGGTGCGCGCCTTGTGAAGGCAGAGCCCCAGCGTCAGCGGGTCCGACGCGTGACACGGCACACCCAGGAACTCGCAGATGGCCGGAACGTGGCTCTCGCGATTGGGCCCGAAGAGTCCCTCGGCGATGTTGAAGACGAAGTCGGGGCGATAGTCGAGCAGCCGCTGCGGGAAATCCTGATCCGCCTCGAGGTGGATCACCTCGCCGAGCGTGCCGAGCGCTCCCGCCACCGCCGCGATCGTGGCTGGATCATCCCACTCGATATAGAGGTCTGGTTGAGCGAGGTCGGGTCGGAGCGCCCGACTGGGAGGTTCTTCTGCTGAGGGGGAGTCCGTCGCCGCTCCGACACCGGCCGGAGCCTCTGGCTTCACGTTGAAGGCGAGTCCGATTCTTATTGGCAGAGTGACCCTCTACAAAAAAGGCCGTCCACGAGAGACGAGCCGCGCGATGAACCACCTGTCGAAACTAAACTAAGGAAAAACTTCCGAGTACACAATAGTTTTTTGGATCAGACCTTGTGATACCCAACGCGCGCCGCGTCGGTGCCGTCGGCAGCGCGATAGACTTCGAAGTCGGCGAAGAGGGCGGGCGCCTCCTTCGCGAGCAGCGCAAGGCACGCGAAAGCCATGCGGCGGATCTCCAGCTCCGCGCCTTCGCCCAGCCTGAGCTCGAGCATGGTGCGCCACGCGCGCACGTTCGCGCTCACGACGATCTTCACCTCGGTCGCATTCGGCAGGACGCTCCGGGCTGCTTCGCGCGCCATCTTCCGCCGGTGCGTCCGCTCCGCGACGTGCCCGTACTTCTCCATCAGCCGCTCCACCGCCCTCACGTACTCAGCCTGCGCCGCCTGCACCTGCGCGAGCCATGCCGCCTCGAGCTCCGCGTCGCCCTGGATGGCGGGCGGTACCACGAACGCAGCGTCGGACTCGTCGACGTAGCGCTGCGACAGCTGCGAGTAGCCGAACCCCGCCCGATGCCGGACCAGCTCGTGGCTGCAGGAGCGGGAGATCCCCTCGACGAGCAGGACATAGACCGAGTGCTCGAAGACCGACCCGTGCCCCTGGCGGAGAATGTTCTGCAAATACTCTGCCGTAGTGCGTCCCGCGGGGTTCTTCTGGCTCATGTAGCACAGCCGACCCGCGTACTCGGCCAGCCGCTCGCCGTCGGTGGACTCGCCCCTCCAACTCACCGAGAGGTGGGTGGGCTCGAGAAACTGGGGCCGGGAGAGCAGCGTGACGGTCGGCGTCCGGATGATCTGCATGGCGGTTGCGGGGTAGGGGCGATGGGCTCTGAGTGATCAGGTGTCCGCCAAGCTGAGCCTCGGCGTGGCGTACGCGGCGGTCCGCTCGATCGCGCGAAGGCCGCGCTCGACGTGGTCGGGCAGGCGCGCCGCTGCGGCGCCGACCTTGAGCCGTGACAACGGCGGTTCACCGGACGGAAGGATAACGCCGGGATTGAGAATTCCGAGAGGATCGAATGCGCGCTTGATGTCGCGGAACCGAGAGACGATCTCGGGCCCGTAGACTCGCTCGAGCAAGGCGGAGCGGAGGCGGCCCGCGCCGTGCTCGCCGGATGGGACGCCGCCCAGACGGATGACGGCGTCGGCGGCACGGGCGTACAGCTCGCGGAGGCGCTTCTGCCACCCGCGACGCGTGACGTCCGGCAGCGCGTTTGCATGCACGTTGCCATCCCCTGCATGTCCAAACAGGACGACAGGGATGTCGCAATCGGCGGCCGCCAGCCGCAGTGCGGAGATGTAATCGCCGAGCCGCTCAACCGGCACGCATCCGTCCTCGATCACTTGCAAAGAGCGGCGCTCCGGGGGCAGGCGGGCGAGAATGGGACTCGCCGCATGCCGCACCCGCCAGAGCTGATCGGTGCCTGCGCGGCTCAAGGCGGCATCCACCGCGATGGCGCGCGGGCGCGCGGCCCGCACGACGGCCTCCGCCACGCGGCGAAGCGCGCCCTCGCTCGCAGCCTCGATCTCGACCAGCAGCACGGCGTCCGCGTTGGGGAGCGGGATGCTCGGCTCTCCGGAACGAACCACATCCAGGAAGGTGCGATCCAAGAGCTCGAGCGCTGAGACTTCCAGCGGGAGCAGCTCCGCGACCAGCGCCGGCAGCTCCGCATGATCGCCAAGAAGGATGCGGACGCCCGCTCGATGGGGCGGCACCGCGTCCAGCCGCCACTCCACCGCTGTCACGATGCCGAGCGTCCCTTCGGCGCCGACGACAAGATCGAGTGGGTTGCCGGAGCGGGCGAACTCGTCGAGCGCATATCCGAACGAGTTCTTTCGGAGCTTGGGCCATCGTGCGAGGGCAGGAGCGGGCGGGAGGAGATGAGACCAGTTTCCCGCCGACACTCGCCCGAGGCTGACGACCTCTCCCTCGCCTGTCACCATTTCAACCGAGTGCACCCAGCGGCGCACCGATCCATACCGCACCGATCGCGGGCCTGCCGCGTTGGTCGCGACCACGCCGCCGGCGGTGGCCCAGGGCCAGCTCGACGGGTCGGGTGGCAGACGAAGAGCGTGAGGAGCCGCGGCCTGGTGGAGATCGCCGAGCGACGCCCCGGCACGCATGCGGGCGCGTTGGCTCGCCGAGTCGATCGTCAGTGCGGGGCCGACCGTTGCCGTGAGGTCGACGACCACCCCGGTCCCGACGTTGGCCCCACTCATCCCACTCCCGGCGCCACGCGGCACCAGCGGGATGCGGTTCTCCCCGGCCCAGCGCACCAACGTCACGACGTCGTCCGGGTCCGCCGGCAGGCATACGGCGCGCGGCACGATGCGATAGATCCCGGCGCCTTCGGCGTATGCCGCGCGGGCCGGTCGGTCGGTGCGAAACGCCCCTCGGATCGGTGGTGCGGCGGGCATGGGGTAACCTAGGGCACCGCTCCCTTGCCAAGCAAAGGGTGGGCGACGAGGTTACCGAGCCTATGGCCGAGTTGCCGCGGGTCCAGCTCATCCATATCGACGTCGACCGCCGGCTGGGCCACGAGTGGGACCGATGGGACGGCAAGCCGCTGCCGAACCAAGGAGACTTCGACTCGTCCCCGCGCTTGTTCTTCGCCTGGTCGGCTTTGACGCTGGCCGCGGGCGGCATTCTGAGCGCTTTCCTTATCTATATCCTGAGTCCCCGGCTAGCCCTGGTGCACCGGGCGATCCCGGACGTGTTGTGGACCGGCTGGGCCGCAGGGGGCGTGCTGCTTGGCGGCTGGTGGGTATTGATGGCGCTGGGTTACCGGTTGAACCGCCCGCTCCTTCCCGAGAGGCTGGCAGAGCGCGGGCCGTTTCTCCGGCTGATGCGGTTTACCTCCGGCCTTGCCGATCGATTCGGCCGCCGCGACTGGGTGGAGAACGCCGCGGTCAAGGTCTACAACGCG
>DATAFP010000061.1:0-2033 GCA_036257415.1 Gemmatimonadales bacterium | reverse complement strand
CCCACCAAGACCTTTCCCAATCACTACACGATCGTCACCGGCCGGTACCCGGCCCGGCACGGGATCGTGGGCAATGTACTCACGGCCCCCGACATCGGCCGCCGGCTGAGCCTGTTCGACCGCGAGGCGGTCCGGGACTCGACCTTCTATCTCGCCGAGCCGATCTGGGTGACCGCCGAGCGACAGGGTCGGCGCACGGCGCCGCTGTTCTGGCCGGGAAGCGAGGCGCCGATCGGCGGCGTGTTGCCCAGCTACGCCCTGCCCTTCGACAGCGAGATGCCGGACACCGCCAGGATCCGGTGGGTGCTGGAACGCCTCGAGCTGCCGGCGGAGCAGCGGCCCGTCTTCCTCACGCTTTACTTCAGCCTGGTGGACGACGCGGGCCACACGCACGGCCCCGACGCGCCCGCCACCGACACCGCGATCGCGGTGGCAGACCGGCTTATCGGGCGGGTGATGGCCGGCCTGGACCGGATCGGGCGCGGCGACGTGACCGTGCTGGTGGTGTCCGACCATGGGATGGCTTCGACCAGCCCCGAGCGGGTGATCTGGCTCGACGAGTACGTGGCGGAGGACGCGATGGCGGTGGACGAGATGAACACCCTGCTCACCGCGTGGCCCGCCCCCGGATTGGAAGACTCGGTCCATCGCGCCCTCGAGCGCGCGCCGCACCTCACGGTCTACCGCCGGGACGAGGTTCCGGAACGCTATCGCCTGGAAGGACCGCGGGTCGCTCCCATCGTCGCCCTGGCGGATGAGGGCTGGACGATCACCCGGCGCACGGTGAAGCAGCCGGCACCGACGATCATTCTCGGGAACCACGGCTACGATGATGCATTCCCTTCCATGGGGGCCCTCTTCGTCGCACGCGGACCCGCATTTCGGCGCGCTCTCCGGGTTCCCGCCTTCCGCAATATCCACCTCTATCCGCTTCTGGCGGAGGTGCTGCGCATCGATCCCCAGAAGAGCGACGGCTCGCTCGACTCGGTGCGATCCCTCCTGAGCACTTCAGCCCTCATGCCGTAGCCGACGAAGATCCGCACGCGCTAGTCGCTCAGTCTGGCCAGCGCGAACTGCACCGCGAGGCCGGTCCCGCTCCAGAGCTGGATGTCGGAGCCGGTTCCGTACCGCGTAGGCCGAAGCCGCCCGCCCTCGATCCGGTAGCTCCACAGCTCGGTGTGCTCCAGGCCCGACGCGTGCACCGCCGCGAGCGTCCGTCGCAGCGCGTCGGCGAAGCGGCCGTCGGGATCGGCGCCGTTCGCGACCGCGTTAGCCAGGGCGAGGAGCAGCAAGTTCACCTCTCGGCCCCACACCACACGAGGTCCGTGGTAGGTGTCCTTCCGGAAGCGCTCCCAGATCGCGCGTGACGCATAGGCGTCGTTCGCCACGAGCGGGCCAAGGGAATCCGCGAATAAGGCCACGGGGTAGGTGCGAACGAATGGGGCGAGCTCCGTGGTCGAGGTGAAGCTGCCGAGGAACAGCCCGGTCGCTGGATCGGTGTTGACGACCGGGATCGGTCGCCCGGCAGGGTCGAGGGAAAGCGCGAGGAAGCGGAGCGTGTCTCGCGGCTCACCGGCCTTGCGGAGGACCTGCTCCCAGTACCCGCGTTCCTCGGCCGGAAGCCAGGCGAGCTTGCCGCGCAGGCGCTCGTCGATCTCGCCCGGGCCCAGCGTCACTTCGAAGTGCCGCCGTGCCCCGCGCCAGGTCTCGACCGCACGGCGGAGCGCGAGTGAGTCCCGCAGGTACCGGCCCAGAGGCCCTTCCTCGAGTCCGGGCACCAGGCTGTCCAGCGCGGCCGGCTCCAGCCCGAGCGCCGGAAGCGCCGCAAGGATCGTCGCGGTCGCCTGGAGCGCCTCCGGCACCCAGATCGCGTTCACGTCCATGGCGAACCGGCCGCCGGCGTAGCCGGCGTCGCTGTCCCGCCAGCTGGCCGAACGCCAGTGGACCGAATCACGCAGTGGAAAGCTGACCAGATTCAGCGGGTGGGGGTCCCGAGCGTAAGCCTGCGTCTGCTTGGCCACGAGGGCGAGCTC
>DATAFP010000006.1:0-15164 GCA_036257415.1 Gemmatimonadales bacterium | reverse complement strand
ATCTGCGTGATCTGCGGCGAGCTGGCCACCCGGAACCAGCGGCTGGTGGACGGACGGCCGGCGCCCTACAGCGCGCCGACCATCATGGTGGGTGGCACCGAGAGCTACGAGGCGCGTTGCCGCCGCTGTCATCAGGTGCCGAGGGCGGATGAGGATCAGGGTAGATTGCTCTGAGTCATAACCGATCACCAATGCTCCACGTCGGCCTCACGGGCAACATCGCGTCGGGCAAGTCATCCGTCGCCGCCCTGTTTCGGCGCTGGGGCGCGACCATCATCGACGCCGACCAGCTCGCCCGCGACTCGCAGCGTCCAGGCACGGCGGTGCTCGCGGCCATCGTCGAACGGTTCGGTCCCGGTGTGTTGCAAGTGGACGGGTCGCTCGACCGCGCCACGCTCCGGAACCGCGTGCTGGATGCGCCGGGGGAGCTGGCGGCGTTGAACGCGATCGTGCATCCCGCGGTCCGGCGGGAGGCCGCGGGGCTGCTCGACACCGCTGCCCGGAACGGCGCTCGCATCGTGGTCAGCGACATCCCCCTCTTGTTCGAGACCGAGGATCCGCAGCGCTTCGATGCCGTCGTCCTGGTGGACGCGCCCGAGCCGGTTCGGCTCGAGCGCCTGGTCGCGCAGCGGGGTCTCGACCCGGCCGAGGCGCGCCGCATGATGGCCGCTCAGCTTCCCGCCGCGGATAAGCGGCAACGAAGCACGTACGTCATCGACAACGACGGCGATTTTTCGCTGCTGGAGCGTCGGGCTCGCGAAGTGTGGAACCGATTGGAAGCCGCGACCAAACGTCGTTAAGATTCTCCCGCCGAATTCCCGGAAAGCCGCCATGTCGAACATCCCCGCCGACCTCAAGTACACCAAGGACCATGAGTACGTACGCGCCAGTAGCGGCGGCGTGGTCACCGTAGGCATCACCGACTTCGCGCAGGGCGAGCTCGGCGACGTGGTGTTCGTCAACCTGCCCAAGCCCGGCGATCGAGTCACCGCGCACAAGCCGTTCGGCACCATCGAGGCGGTCAAGGCGGTGTCCGAGCTGTTCAGCCCGGTTTCCGGAGAGGTCACCGAGGTGAACGGCTCGCTGGACGGCGATCCGGCGGCGGTCAACCGCGACCCGTACGGCGACGGCTGGATGGTGCGGCTCAAGGCTGACGACCCGAAGGAGCTCGCGGAGTTGCTCGGCGCAGATGCATATCGAAACCAGATCGGGGAGTAACGCTTGAGGGCTTCCATCCCACGCCCGGAACGCTTCACCTACCGCCATATCGGTCCGCGGCCCGAAGACATCGACGACATGGTACAGGGGTTGGGCTACGAATCGCTCGACGCCCTGATCGACGCGGTAGTTCCCGACGATATCCGCCTCCGCCGCAAGCTGGCCTTGCCGAAGGGCCGCACCGAGCGCGACGTGCTCCGCTCCCTCCGCGAACTCGCGGGGCAGAACGAGATCTTCCGGTCGTATCTCGGCATGGGATACTACGGCACCTTCACGCCCCAGGTGATCCAGCGGAACATCCTGGAGAACCCCGGCTGGTACACGGCGTATACCCCGTATCAGGCCGAGATCAGCCAGGGGCGGCTCGAGGCGCTGCTCAACTACCAGACCATGGTGGCCGACCTCACCGCGCTTCCCATCACCAACGCATCGCTGCTCGATGAGGCCACCGCGGCGGCCGAAGCGATGTGGATGACGGAGTCGATCGCGAAGCGACGCGAGCGGCCGGTGTATCTGGTGGACGACGCGTGTCACCCGCAGACGATCGCGGTGGTTAAGACCCGCGCCGCTGGTCGAGGGCTCGAGGTCAAGGTGCTGCCGGCGGAACAGTTCGAGTTCGGGCCGGCGGTCATCGGTGCGCTGGTCCAATATCCCGCCACCGACGGGCGCGTCGCAGACTTCCGCCCTCTCACCGAGCGGGCGCACGCCGCGGGTGCCCTGGTCACGGCGGCCACCGACCTGCTCGCGCTGACGCTCCTGGTGCCGCCCGGTGAGTGGGGCGCGGACATCGCGGTCGGAAGCTCACAGCGGTTCGGCGTGCCGATGGGCTATGGCGGTCCCCATGCCGCGTTCTTCGCCACCAGGGAGACCCACAAGCGGCACATGCCGGGGCGGATCATCGGTGTGAGCAAGGATGGCGACGGCCGGCCCGCGCTCCGGATGGCGCTCCAGACCCGCGAGCAGCACATCCGGCGAGACAAGGCCACCAGCAACATTTGCACGGCGCAGGTGCTGCTGGCGGTCATGGCCAGCATGTACGCGGTGTACCACGGCCCGGCTGGCCTTCGCCGGATCGCCGATCGGGTGCACGGACTCACCCGCACGCTGGCCGCCGCGCTGCGCCGGCTGGGTTACGCCCTGGTGCACGACTCGTTCTTCGACACGCTCGCGATCGAGGTGGAGCGGTGGGCACTGCCGGGCATCGTGGACGCGGCGCGGAGCCGGCGCATCAACCTCCGGATCATCTCGCCCACCCGGCTCTCGGTGGCGCTGGACGAGACGGTGAGCCTGAGTGACGTGGCCGATCTCATCGCCGCGTTTGCGCTCGACGAAGCGCTGCCGTTCATGATGGAGGAGGCGCGGAACGAAGCGGAGGAGGCCATCCCGGAGGTGCTCCAGCGAACCAGCGCGTTCATGACCCATCCCGTCTTCCACCTGAACCGGTCGGAGACGGAGATGTTGCGCTACATCAAGCGGCTGGAAGCGCGCGACCTGTCGCTGACCGCCGCCATGATCCCGCTCGGCTCCTGCACCATGAAGCTCAACGCCACCACCGAGATGATGCCGGTCAGCTGGCGTGAGTTCAATCGGTTGCATCCGTTCGCGCCGCGTGATCAGACCGCCGGCTACCTCCGGCTGTTCCAGCAGCTCCGGTTCCAGCTCGCGGAGATCACGGGATTCGCCGGGGTGTCGTTGCAGCCCAACGCGGGCTCTCAGGGCGAGCTGGCCGGTCTCTTGGTGATTCGCGCCTTCCATGAAGCCCATGGCAACGCGCATCGCAAGGTGTGCCTCATCCCGATGTCGGCGCACGGCACCAATCCGGCAAGCGCGGTGATGGCCGGCTTCAGTGTCGTCCCGGTCGCCTCGGACGAGCGGGGCAACATCGATCTCGGCGACCTCCGCGCCAAGGCGACGAAGCACGCCGACGAGCTCGCCGCGCTCATGGTGACCTACCCTTCGACCCACGGCGTGTTCGAGGCGTCCATCCGGGAGATCTGCGCGATCGTGCACGAGCACGGCGGCCAGGTCTACCTCGACGGCGCCAACCTGAACGCGCAGGTCGGCCTCTGCCGTCCGGGCGACTACGGCGCGGACGTCTGCCACGTCAATTTGCACAAGACATTCTGCATCCCGCACGGTGGCGGCGGGCCGGGCATGGGCCCGATCTGTGTGGCGGAACATCTGACGCCGTTCCTTCCCGACCACCCGATCGTGCACGTCGGTGGCCCGCAGTCCTGCGGCACCGTCTCCGCCGCCCCCTGGGGGAGTGCCACGATCCTGCCGATCTCATGGGCGTACATCACGCTGATGGGTTGGGACGGGCTGGAGCAGGCCACCAAGGTCGCGATCCTCAACGCCAACTACATCGCGCAGCGGCTCAAGGGGCATTACGAGCTGCTGTACAGCGGCGCCCGGGGCCTGGTCGCCCACGAGTGCATCATCGACACCCGGCCGTTCAAGGCCACCGGCATCGAGGTCGAAGACATCGCCAAGCGGATCATCGACTACGGCTTCCATCCGCCGACGGTCTCGTTCCCCGTGCCCGGGACGCTCATGATCGAGCCGACCGAGAGCGAGTCGCGCGAGGAGCTGGATCGGTTTTGCGACGCGATGATCTCGATCCGCGGGGAGATCCGCGAGGTGGAGGAAGGCCGCGCGGATCGGCTGAACAATCTGTTGACCCGCGCGCCGCATACTCTCGAGCAGGTCATCGCCGATGGATGGGACCGGCCCTACCCTCGCGAGCGGGCCGCCTTCCCCTCCGCTCACACCCGCCTGCACAAGGTCTGGCCGACCGTGGGCCGGGTCGACAGCGCGTTCGGCGACCGAAACCTGATGTGTACCTGCCCGCCGGTGGAGGCGTACGCGTCGTAGGGAGCGGGAGGAGCGGGAGGAGCGGGAGGAGCAGGAGGAGCAGGAGGGGGGGGAGGAGGGGGAGAGGTGTCATGATGGTATCGAAATCCGTGGCCTCCGCTCCTCCCGCTCCTCCCGCTCCTCCCGCTCCTCCCGCTCCTCCCTGGTTTCTGTGGCTGGACGACACTCCCCGCCCCGGGTACTTCAACATGGCCATCGACTCGGCGCTGCTCGCGCTCGCCGAGGCCGACGGCGTCGGGTTTCTCCGGCTCTATCGCTGGGCTCCGGTCTGTATCTCTTTCGGCCGCCACGAGCCCGCTACGAGGCGCTATGACCGGGCGAAGATCGAAGCACTCGGGGTCGATGTGGTGCGGCGGCCGACCGGCGGCCGCGCCGTCTGGCACGACGCGGAGCTCACCTACGCCGTTGCGGCCCCGCTGGGAACTCTGGGCACGCTCGCCGAGAGCTGTCGGCGGATCCACGCCATGCTGCGCGACGGGCTCGCGCTCCTCGGGGTGACTGCCACGCTCGCGCCGCCCCCGGAGCAAGCGGTCGGGCCCGGTGGCGGCAATTGTTTCGCCATTGCCACGGGCAGCGAGCTGCTGGTCGGCGATCGCAAGGTCGCCGGCAGCGCCCAGCTCAGAACGGACCGGGCACTGCTCCAGCATGGTTCCCTGCTCCTCGCGGGCGATCAGAGTCCGCTGGCTCGGCTCGGACCCGTAGCCCCGCCCTCGTCTCCGCGCTCGAGCCATCCGCACTCGAACCATCCGCTGGGTCGACCAGTCGGCTTCGGTGAGGCTGCCGAGGCGGTTGCAGAGGCCGCCCGGCGCTGGCCGGGTGAATGGAGCCGCATCGCGCGCGGTTGGCCGATCGTCGAGCGCGCCGCTGCCTACGCCGACGGCTTCCGCTCCCAGGCCTGGACGTGGTGCCGCTGAGCCGCGCCAGCCGCTATTTTTTCGAGAAGCCAGCCCATTCCAGGAGTCCTTCGTGATCGCTCGCCGAGTCGCCTCGGTCTGCGCGGCCGTATGCGCGCTCGCCGGTCAGGCCTCGTCTCAGGCCCGGCCACCGGGCACGGTCGTCATCGTCACCGGGCAGTTTGCGTCGTCGCCCGTACCGACCACCATGGAAGGCGCGCAGTCCACGACGGCCAACCAGGAGCTGAGCGACCAGCTGTTTCTGCGGCTGGCCAATCTCGGCCCCGATCGACGCACGGCCGACGAGCGGAGCTTTCAGCCGGCGCTGGCCCGGCGGTGGGAGCGGATCGACTCACTCACCATCGCGGTCGAGCTCGATCCGCGCGCGCGCTGGCAGGACGGGCGGCCGGTGGTGGCGAACGACGTGGCGTACACGTTTGCCCGGGCCCGGGATCCCAAGATCGCGCCCAAGCTCGCCAACCTGCTGCGGCATCTCGCCGACGTGAGCCCGGACGGCGATCGACGCGTGGTGTTCCGATTCAGTCGAGCCTATCCCGAGCAGTTCTACGACATCGTCTTCCACGCCTCGCCGCTCCCGTCGCACCTGCTCGGCCCACCCTCCGCGGAAATCCCGCGCGACTTCATCCAGAATCCGGTCGGGAGCGGGCCCTATCGCATCGCCAGGGCGGTTCCCGGACAGTTCATCGAGCTGGCGGCGAATCCCAATTTCCTGTTCGGTCCTCCGAAGGTGTCGCGGGTGCTGTTCCGCGTCGCCGGCGACCCCGAAGCTCGGATGAACCTGTTGCTCAGCGACGAAGCAGACGCTATTGAGAACGTGCCCGGCCTGGTAGAGAATGTGCGGCGGTTCTCCGAGGCTGCGCACGTCCGCGCCATCGCGCTGCCTTCATCCACGATGGGGTATCTGCTCTTCAACCAGCGCGACCGGGTGGATCGTTCCCGGCCCCACCCGATTCTGGGCGATCCGGGCGTCCGGCGCGCCATCCGGCTCGCGCTCGATCGCCAGGGCATCGTGCGCGCGACGTTCGACCGCTTTGCGGCGGTGCCCTACGGCCCCGTGTCGCAGCTCCTCTGGATCCGGGAGCAATCACCGGCTGCGGAGGGGCAGAACCTTCGCGAGGCCAGGCGGCTGCTCGCCTCCCTCGGCTGGAGCGACAGCGACGGTGATGGCGTGCTCGACAAGAACGGCATGCCGCTCGCGCTCGCCCTCAGCTACCCGCTGACGAGCGAGGTTCGGCGAAAGATCGCGCTCCTGGTCCAGGAGCAGCTTCGTGCGGCCGGGATCAGGATCGAGCTGATCCGGCTCGAGGGCGCGGTGTGGAACGAGCGGCGGACCCGGGGCGACTTCGACATCGACTTCTCGTCCGTCCTCCAGGATCCCACGCCCTCGGGCCTCACCCAGGGATGGTCGTGCGACGGCGGGACCAACGTCGCGAAGTATTGCAATCCCAAGGTGGACTCACTGCTCGAGCGCGCGATCAGCGATCCGCGCGGCGGCGGCGCCACCTGGCAGGCGGCGCTCCGCCAGATCGAGGAGGATGCGCCCGCGGTCTTCCTGTATGCTCCGCTCAATGTGTACCCGGTGAGCCGTCGGCTGCACGACGTGCGGCTCAGGCCCGAATCGCCCTGGATCCAACTCTGGTCATGGCGCGCGGGCTGAGCGGCTGGCTCGCCGCGCGGGCGGTACAGGCCATGGCCACATTGGCCGTGGTCCTGATACTGCTGTTCGTGCTCATGCGGATCGCGCCGGGTGACCCACTGGGTCGCCTCGCGTCGGACCGGCCGATCACGCCGGCCGAAACCGCGGCGCTGCGCGCCCGCTACGGATTGGACCGGCCGATTGCCGCGCAGTTTGCCTCGTACGTCCAGGGCGCGGTCCGGGGCGACTTCGGCACGTCGATCGAGTACGGCCGTCCGGTAGGCGCGCTGATTGCCGAGCGGTTGCCCGCCACATTCCTCCTCGGCGGGGTGGTGCTGCTGGTGAACTTCACCGTTGGCATCTGGCTCGGAGCGCTCCAGGCGACCAACCGCGGGACGCTGCTCGATCGCCTGCTCACCGCCGTGTCGCTCGCGGGCCACGCCGTGCCATCATTCTGGCTGGGGTTGGTGCTGGCCTGGCTGGTCGGCGTTCGGTGGCGACTTCTGCCCGCCGCTGGCATGCAGAATCCGCTACTCGACCCAGACGCCGGTCTTGCGGCTCGCACGGCTGACCTGCTGGCTCATCTGGCGTTGCCGGCCCTCACTCTATGCGTCGTGAGCCTTGCCGGCACCATGCGCTACCAGCGCCGGGCCATGATCGAGGTGCTCCGCTTTCCTTATATAGCCACGGCCCGGGCCAAGGGGGTGCCGGAGTCGCAGGTCCTGCACCGGCACGCCTGGCGCAACGCGCTGTTCCCCGTGCTGACGCTGTTCGGGCTCTGGCTGCCAATCCTCGTCACCGGCGCGGTATTCGTGGAGTCGGTGTTCGCGTGGCCCGGGCTCGGCCTGCTCGCGGCCGATGCGGTGGGTGCACGAGATTATCCGCTGCTCATGGGCACGGCCGCGCTCGCGGCCGGACTGGTGATCCTGGGCGGCATCGTCACCGATCTCGCGTACGCGATGCTCGACCCACGGGTTCGAGCGGCGGCATGAGCTGGTTGGCGCAGCTCTGGGCGGCGGTGTGGCGCCGGCGGTCGGGACGCTTCGCGGCGGTCGCGCTCGCGACCATCGCGCTCGCGGCAATAGTGCTGCCGCCGGTGCTCCCGGACCCGGCCGCGCAGCCGGATATCGTCGCAGGCGCCACGCCGCCGGCATCGGCACATCCGTTCGGCACCGACCAGCTCAGCCGGGACGTGCTGTCGCGGGTCGTGAGCGGCGCCCGGGTATCACTCGCGGTCGCGGCGCTTGCCGTGCTTGTTTCGATGACGATCGGCGCCGCGGTTGGGCTCACCGCCGGCTATTTCGGCGGAAGTGTGGATGCCTTGCTGATGCGGATAGTGGACGCGGGGCTCGCCATCCCCCGACTCTTCATTCTGCTGCTGCTGCTTGCGGTGTGGGAACGGATTCCGCTCCCCGCGCTGGTGCTGATCCTGGGGACGACGGGATGGTTCGGGGCGAGCCGGCTGGTCCGGGGCGAGGTGATCCGACTTCGCCACGAGCCGTTCGTGAGCGGCGCCGAAGCCCTCGGCGCCGGACGCCGCCGGGTCATGTTCCGCCACCTGCTGCCCAACACCGCCGGCCCGTTGCTTGTGGCGGCGACGCTCGGCGTCAGTGATGTCATCCTCCTCGAGGCCGGACTCTCGTTCCTTGGCCTCGGCATCCAGCCGCCCACACCCTCGTGGGGCGCGATGATCCTCGATGCCAAACCCGTGCTCGTCGTCGCGCCCTGGACCAGCCTGTTTCCGGGTCTCGCGATCGTGGTCACGGTGCTGGCGGTCAATCTGCTTGGCGATGCGCTGAGCGACGTGCTCGACTCGAGCGGCGCATGAGCCGAGTGCTCGAGGTCGAGAACCTGCGCGTGACATTCCCCGGCGCCGCCGCCACCCGGGTAAGCCCGGTGGATGGGGTGGCTTTCACGCTCGATCGGGGAGAAACCCTGGCGCTGGTGGGTGAATCGGGCTGCGGCAAGAGTCTCACGAGCCTGAGCCTGCTCCGACTGGTGCCACCGCCCGGACGGATCGAGGCGGGGAGTACGATCCGCCTGGGTGACACCGATGTGCTGGCGCTGGAGGGCGAGGCGCTCCGACGGATCCGTGGCCGCCGCATCGGCATGATCTTCCAGGATCCGATGAGCTCGCTCAACCCGGTTCTCCGAGTGGGCGATCAGATCGCAGAGGGAATTCGCGCCCATTTCGACGTGTCGAAGCGCGAGGCGCGAGAACGCGCCGTGGCGCTGCTTCGCGAGGTGGACATTCCCGATCCCGTTTCCCGTGCCGAGGCGTATCCCCATCAGCTGAGCGGCGGCATGCGTCAGCGAGTCATGATCGCCATCGCACTCGCCGCGGAGCCGGAGATCCTGATTGCCGACGAGCCGACCACCGCGCTCGACGTGACGGTGCAGGCCCAGATCCTCGAGGTGCTGGACCGGCTTCAGGCCGCGCGGGGGATGGCAGTCCTGCTCATCACTCATGATCTCGGCATCGTCGCCGGCCGGGCCGACCGCGTGGCCGTGATGTACGCCGGGCAGATCGTCGAAGAGGCAGCTACCGGCGAGCTGTTCGCCCGGCCGTCGCACCCGTACACGCAAGGTCTCTTTGGCTCGATCCCGAGGCTTTCGGGGCCGGTCGGGCGCCTGACGCCGATCTCCGGCACGGTACCCGCTCCGCACGCCTGGCCCGACGGTTGTCGGTTCCGGCCCCGGTGCCCCATCGTGCACCCCCGGAGCCAGGAGATGCCGCCGCTGCTCGCGCTGGGGGCGGGACACCGGATGCGGTGCTGGTTGGCGAATGACAGTGATGAGAGAGACAAGAGAGAAGAGACAAGAGACGGGTGACAAGTACAAGTACAAGTACCAGTCCAAGTACCAGTACCAGTACGGGTGCGGGTAACGGGGGCGACCCGCTGCTGCGGGTTGTCGACCTGGTCAAGCACTACGCCGCTGGTGGGCTGTTCGCACCAAAGGCGCGACCGGTGCGCGCGGTGGACGGTGTCTCCTTCGAGCTGGGCCGGGGTGAGACCCTCGGGCTCGTCGGCGAGTCCGGATGTGGCAAATCCACCGTGGGTCGCACCATCCTTCGCCTTCAGGAACCGACGGCCGGCAAAGCGTACTTCGAGGGCGCGGATGTCTTTACGTTGGATCGCATCGCGCTGCGGCAGCTGCGCCGCCGGATGCAGATCATCTTCCAGGATCCCTACGGCTCGCTCAATCCGCGGATGCGCATCGGCGACGCGGTGGCGGAAGGAATCGAGATTCACCGGCTTGCAACCGGACCCGACGTGATGCGACGGGTACGCGCGTTGCTGGAGGAGGTCGGCCTCGATTCGGGATACGCGCGCCGGTATCCCCACGAGTTCTCAGGCGGGCAGCGCCAGCGCATCGGCATCGCGCGCGCGCTCGCGGTGGAGCCCGCCTTCATCGTGTGCGACGAGCCCGTGTCGGCGCTCGACGTGTCGGTCCAGGCACAGGTGCTCAATTTGCTCACCGACCTGCAACGACGGCGGGGACTCTCTTATCTCTTCATCGCGCACGACCTGGCCGTCGTGCGGCAGATCGCTCAGCGGGTGGCGGTGATGTACCTCGGACGGATCGTGGAGGAGGGACCGACCGAAGCGCTGCTGGCGCGGCCGTCACATCCATACACCGTGGCGCTCCTGTCTGCTGCGCCGGAACCGGACCCCGCCAGCGCCAAGCAGCGCATCGTGCTCGCCGGGGACATCCCCAACCCGTCGGCTCCACCGCCAGGCTGCCCATTTCATACCCGCTGCTTCCATCCCGAACGCAACGACCGGTGTCGCACCGAGCTGCCCCTGCTCAGGCCGGTCGGCGGCACCCGCGCCGCCTGCCACTTCGCGGAAACGACGCCCCGAGCGATTTAGCGTATCAGGAAGGGCGTCGCCGCCAGGTCGCGTCGTTCTACGACCACGACCCGCCCCGGTCCGGGACGGCAAGGGTGGCGTGACGGACATCTCGACGTACGATGTGACGCAGTCCAACGGCGTGATTCACGTCATGGATCGGGTCCTGCTGCCGAGCTGATCGCGGGAATAGTCGACGGGGAGGCAGCCCCGGCCGGGGCTGCCCTACGCTATTTCCCTGGAAGGTCCATGCGGTTGTCCCGCGCCGGCTGCCGCCCGGTTTCTAACCCGGTTCTTGTCAACCACCGCCCAGATGATCAGCAGAAATCCGAGCAGCCTGAGGAGGTAGAACACCGCCTCGTTCTCCGCCTGCACGTCCACCAGGCTGAGCAGCAGGCGCTGCAGCGCAAAGAGCCAGAATGCCAGGGCAAACACCGCGAACAAGCGGTCACGGGTGTCGCGCCAGAACCTTAGAAAGAACAGTCCTGCCACGACGTATCCCATCACGATCGCGCCCGACGCGAACTGGAGAAACTGGACCATCGCCGCGCTGCGGTTCACCGGGTGCCCCAGACGAGTCCGTAGAGCAGGACGCAGACGCCGAACAGCACGGGCACGGTCCGAAGCAGCACCAGGTCCATGCTGGGGCCCGTGACGACCTTGTCGACCACCAGCGCCACATTGCCGGCCGCAAAGCCCACGAAGGCGAGTCCGCTCCACAGGAGCAACTCCACCCGCCGAGCGGACCAGGCTCGGAGCAGCAGCACGGCGCAGGTGAGGCTGGTCAGCCCGCAGAGCACATAGACGACATCGGCCATGCTACTCCTCCTTCCGGCGAAGTCGGAACGCGTCGGAGAAAGCACGCACGTTCTCCATGGGCTTCGACGCGATCGCGGTGACCACCGCAACCCGCCGCTCCCGGTAGGTGTCGGCCACCGCCGAGATCAGCTCATCGCGATGCGCGGGGTCGACCACGAAACGGTAGGCTTCCCGGCCCGGCGCGCGCTCGATCAGACCGTCGGTGTGGAGCGCCTCGAGCCGCCGAGCCGCCGATGCCGGCTGGGTATAGAGCGCGGCCGCGACCATCTCGGCCGTCCAGTCGGCGTCGGCGGCCCGATGGAGCAGCAGCAGCACCTCCAGCTGCTCCACGGAGTCGATATGGTCGTTGAGAAACCGGATGACGTCGTCGGGCAGCGCCTTGGTGCTCATGAGCCCGGCGACGCTACGGACGGAGCCGGCCGAGGGAGCCGGCCGAGGGTGAAATGGAAGGTGGCGCCTTGCCCCACGCCTCCCTCCGCCCAGATGCGTCCGCCATGCCGGTACACGATGCGTTGCACCGTCGCGAGCCCGACGCCGGTGCCGGGGAACTCGCTGGAGAGATGGAGCCGCTGGAACGGAGCGAACAGCCGGTCGACGTACTCCATGTCGAATCCGGCGCCATTGTCGCGGACGAAGTACGCCGGCTCGCCCGGGAGATGCGTGACCCCGAACTCAATGCGCGCCTCGGGCTCGCGGGCGGTGAACTTCCACGCGTTCTCGAACAGATTCTCCAGCGCGATCCGCAAGAGCTGTCCGTCTCCCACGGTCGAGAGGCCCGGGCGAATCCGCACCTCGACGGCGCGGGCGGGATCCGACTCTCGGAGACGCTCCACGATCGCTTGCGCCAGCGCGCTCAGGTCGACGTCCTGGTGCCGGAGCTCGGCCCGGGTGACCCGCGAGAGGTAGAGCACGTCGTCGATGAGCTGCGCCATCTCCTGGCTGGACGTACGGATCCGGGCCAGGAACCGCTGCCCCTCTTCGTCGAGCCGATCGAGCTGCGTCTCTGCGATCGCTCGGCCGAAGCTCTCGATCCGGCGGAGCGGTGCACGCAGATCGTGCGACACGGTGTAGCTGAACGTCTCCAGCTCTCGATTCTTCTGCTCCAGATCCTCGACCAGCGCCGCCCGTGCTTCCGCCAGTTCGCGTGCGGCCTGCTCGCTGGCCCGGAGCCGCTCGCTCTGACGCCTGAGGAGCTCGGCTGTCTTGGCCAGCTCGACGAACACCGACACCTTGGACCGCACGAACTCGGGAACGACTGGCTTCACGAGGTAGTCGACCGCGCCCACCGCGTACCCGCGCACGGCCTGGGTATGGCTTCGGTCGGCCGCGGTGAGGAAGATGATGGGCGTGTGGCGCGATTTGTCCCGCTGACGGATCAGCTCGGCGGTCTCGAATCCGTCCATCTCCGGCATCTTCACGTCCAGCAGGATCACCGCGCAGTCATTGCTCAACAGCCACTTGAGCGCCTCTCGGCCCGATCCCGCTTTGACGATGGTCTGGCCGAGGTCGTGCAGCATCGCCTCCAGCGCCAGGAGGTTTGCGGGCTGGTCGTCCACCAGGAGAATGTTGACGGGCAGTTCGGACGGATCGATGGTCGGATGCTCCGATGGACCGATGGCCGCATGGGCGGACGGTCCCGGCGCGGACGACGCTCCGTTCGCAGTCGCTACGCTGACCTGTCCATCCGTCCATCCGTCCATCTGACCATCCCTCATCGATACAGGCATACCCGCAAGAGCGACAGCAGCTGGTCCATGTCCACCGGCTTGGCGATGTAGTCGGTGGCGCCGGCCTCGATGCACTTCTCCCGGTCACCCTTCATCGCCTTCGCAGTGACCGCGATGATCGGCAACGACCGGAACGCGGGGATTGCCCGGATCGCTCGCATGGTCTCGTAACCGTCCATCTCCGGCATCATTACGTCCATGAGCACGGCATCGATCTCCGGTGTATCCTGCAGCCGCGCGATACCCTCGCGGCCGCTCTCGGCGTACACCACGAGCATGTCGCTGCGCTCCAGGAACGTCGTCAACGCGAAGATGTTGCGGACGTCGTCGTCCACCACGAGGACCGTGCGGCCGGTGAGCACCGGATCGCGGCGGTGGAGCTGCTCCAGCATCCTGCGGCGCCCTTCCGGGAGGGTGGCCGTGACCCGGTGCAGGAACAGCGCGGTCTCGTCGTACAGCCGCTCTGGCGAGCCGGCGTCCTTGATCACCACGGATTCGGCCAACCGGTTGAGTTCGGCTTCCTCCTTCCGGGTGAGCTGCTTACCGGTGTACACGATGGTCGGAAGCTTCCGGAGGCCGACCTCGCTCTTGACCCGGGAGACCAGCTGGAAGCCGGTCATGTCCGGCAGGCCCAGGTCGAGCACCATGCAGTCGTACGCCTCTCGCTGGAGGGCCTCGAGGGCGGCCTCGCCCGATCCCACCGTGACGGTCTCCACGTCGCCGTCGCCGATGAGCTCGCGGATGCTCTGGCACTGCGCCTCGTCGTCTTCGACCACCAGGAGTCGTTTGACCGGACGGTCCACGAACTTGTGCAGTCCGCTGAGCGCCTCGGTGAGCGACTCGCGGGTGGCCGGCTTCACCAGGAAGTCGCGCGCGCCGAGCCGGAGGCCGCGCTGCCAGCTCTCATCCACCGAGATGATGTGGACCGGGATGTGGCGGGTGGCCGGATCGTGCTTGAGGCGGTCGAGGATGGTCCATCCGTCGGCATCCGGCAACCGGAGATCCAGCGTCACCGCGGCCGGTTGGTACTCCCGCACCAGGGCGAGGGCGCGGTCGGCCCGTTGCGCCACCAGACCCTTGAACCCCATCTCTCGCGCCAGATCGAGCAGGATCTGCGCGAAGCTGGGATCATCCTCGGCAATGACGAGCACCCGGTCGCCCGGTTCGACGGTGGTGCGGTCGTCCGCCACGGCCCGCTCCACCACGGGCGCAAGCACCGCGCGCGCCGGCGTCGGTGCCGCCGGCTTGAGCGCCACCGCTTCGGCCGCTGATGACGCCACCGCGGTGCTGGGCTCCGGCGCGGTCCCCGGCGCCGCCGGATACATGAGCGGCAGGTAGAGCGTGAACGTGCTGCCCTCTCCCGGGATGCTCTCCAGCCGGATCTCCCCGCCCAGGAGGCGGGTGATCTGCCGGCTGATGGAGAGACCAAGGCCGGTGCCGCCGTACTTCCGGCTGGTGCCGGACTCGCCTTGCTGGAATGCCTCGAAGATGACGGCGTGCTTATCGCGGGGGATTCCGATGCCGGTATCGCTGACCGAGAACGCCACCACGGTGTTCGCGGCGTTGAGCATCTCCTGCTCCGGGTTCCACCCCTCGGTCGCCACCTGCACGCGGAGCGTGACCCGACCGCGCTCGGTGAACTTGAACGCATTGGACAGCAGGTTCTTGAGCACCTGTTGCAGCCGGCGGCCGTCGGTCTGGATGGCCGGCGGCAGTCCGGGAGCCGGCTCGACCTCGAACTGCAGCCCCTTGATGTCCGCCATCTGCCGGAAGGTGCCCTCGACGAACTTCCGCAGCTCAGCGAAGGTCACCGCGCCGACGTCGATCTGCATCGTGCCGGACTCGATCTTCGACAGGTCCAGGATGTCGTTGATGAGGTCGAGGAGGTCCGAGCCCGAGCCGTGGATGGTTTGGGCGAAGCCGACCTGCTTGGTCGTCAGGTTGCCGTCCTGGTTCTCCATCAGCATCTGCGAAAGGATCAGCATGCTGTTGAGCGGCGTGCGGAGCTCGTGCGACATGTTGGCCAGGAACTCCGACTTGTACTTGGAGATGAGGGCCAGCTGCTCGGCCTTCTCCTCCAGCGCCACCTTGGCCTGCTCCACTTCGTTGTTCTTCTGCTCCA
>DATAFP010000273.1:0-5346 GCA_036257415.1 Gemmatimonadales bacterium | reverse complement strand
GAGACCCAGTTCGGCGAGCGGCCGCAGGTATCCCGGAATCGGGTCGCCGGGGCCGAGCTGCAGTACGTCCGGCAGTTGGCCTACCTGGCGTGCTTCGGAGGGAGCCAGCTCCACCCGTCGCGGCGGTGCCTCGCGGGTTTCGGCATACGATCGGACCCAGCCGAACGCGGGCGATCTGCGATCGCCCGGGAGCAGGATCACGCCCGCGCCGGCGCAGGGATAGACGTCACGAATGCGGGCGAGCACCGCCCGGACGATGCTGGCCGCATCGGTGGCGCCGAGCACCGCGCGGTCGATGTCGGCCGCCGTGGCGAGCGCTTTGAACTGCTTACCCAGCCGCGTAGCCATCGCGTTGAACGACTCGCCCAACTCGGCAAACTCGTCGCGGCTCGTCACCGCCACCCGGGTCTCGAAGTCGCGGAGCGCGATCCGGCGGGTGCCCGCCTGCAGCTCCTCGAGCGGCAAGACGCTTTGCCGGATCTGGCTGGCGCTCAAGAGGAGCACGACCAGCGTACACGCAGCGACGACGACGATGAAAGTGGTGGCGAAGTCGGTCATCGGCTCCAGGACGGCAACCTTGTCCTCGCTCAGCACCAGCGTCCAGTTGAGCGACCCGACCTCGGACAGTGCGATCGGCCAGTAGCTCGCGATGGCGTCCCGGTGGACCACCGTGGATGACACGGCGTCATCGAGCGAGTCCTCGACGGAGTCGTCCCCTTGGATCGGCAACGCGCCTCGCGCGGCCGCACCAAACAGCACCCGGCCCGAGTCGTCGATCACCGCCAGCCGGGTTGCGGCGGTGGGCAATCCTTTTTCCCGGGTGCCCCACAGATAGTTGGGACTGACTTCGCCCACGAACAGTCCCCGCGCCTCCCGTCGATCCATCCGCCGCAGCAGGAAGATCCGAGCCTCCCCGGAGTCCGACTCCTGCCGAGCGACCACGAGAGTTCGGCCGCCTCGCACAAACGCGCTGTCGGTTGGATTCAGCGCCGGCATGCCATCGAGCCGCCCGAACACCGGCACGGGGGTCGCGCCGTCACGATCGAATCGGAGGGCGATGAAGCGGCTTCGCGCCAGCAGATCGACGCCCGCCGCCACCGCGCGGATGATCTCAGGGTCGCGCGTTGGAGCGGGCGGCGGCGATGTCCCGCGAGCGATGCGTCGCCGCACGGATCCGCCCATGGCCACGCTGCCGTCCACCGGATCGACCTCGACGGCACCCGCCTCGGCGGGCGCGGCGGAGTTCGACGCGAGCTGCACGATCGCCGTGGGCGGAATGCTCTTGAGAGTGGCCTCGAGCAGCAGAAAGCGCTCGAACACCGCTCGGCCAAGCGCCCGGTTGGCCTCGTGAAGCCGCTCCTGGCTCTGGCGCTCCAGGTGGCGCGTCATGTGCCGCCAAGAAAGGACCGCCAGCAACGCCATCGGAATCAGCGCGCATCCCACGAACAGGGTGAGGAGGCGCCTGCCGAATCGGCTGCGCAGCAGGGCGAGCGGCTGAACCATGCGCACCTGTGAGCGCGGGAAGACGGACTGAGTCGGAACGGCGGTTGAAGCGGCAAGGCGTATGCCCTGCGCCGGGTATGGCCTAACATATTGACGTGCTGGGGTTTAAGAGGCGATTACCGCCCGTCGGGGAAAGCCATACTCTGGTGGACTGCCGAGGGTCCTTCGGGTTCTGCGCCAGCGTGAAGGACGGCGCGCAGTCTCCGCACCCGGGCGGCGCTCACCGTTCCGCCACGGCCGCCCTCGCATGCCGCACCGCGGACACCGACGATCGTCGCATCGGAACCGGCCAGCATCGCAAGCTCCTGGAGGTCGAGCCGTCCCGCGAGCGCGACGAGGAGCCCCGCGCGACGAGCTGAGCTCACCCACTCCCGCAGCCGATGGTATGGCAGCGCATCGAGCAGCGTGCCGGCCTCCTTCCGCCTGGTATCCAACAGGACCCCGGCGGCGCCGCCATTGACGGCGAGTGCTCTCACCGACTCGAGGTTCACCGCGTCGGCCGGCGCATCGGCGTACGCCACGGCGATCACGCCCGCCCGTGCGGGCTGCCGCGCAGCGGCCTCGACCGCCGAACGGAGCACCCGTTCCGCCGCGGCCACGGTTGCAACGCCAGCAAATCCCAGTTTGACGTAGCTCGCCGCTGCTCGCCGATCCGCCGACATCCCGCCGACCAGCGTGGCTGCCTCGACTTCATCTGGCGGATCGCCGATCGCGGCGCTCACGGGCACCCGCGCCGGCACCAGCCCGAGTATCCCGGCGAGCGCCGTCGGGTCGAGTGGCCCGAGCGGGCCGCGCGACGGATCCTTCGCGTCAATGATGTCGGCGCCGCCCTCCAGCGCGGCCTCGACCTCGTCCGGCCCGCGGACGCTCACCAAGAGCTGCAGAGCAGGCTCCCTTGTAACTTGCTAACCTGAACCTATGTTGGCATTTCCAAGGTAGCGGACGGGCCGGGACCAGGGGAGGCGCCGGTTGGACGGAGATGCGGGCGGACCAGGGGGCGACCGGCGACTTGCCGAGCGGATTGTTCTCGTGACCGGCGCTTCGAGCGGCATCGGCAGCGCGATCGCGATCGCGGGTGCGCGCGCCGGCGCGGATCTCATCATTACCTATCGCCGAAACCGCCAGGGCGCCGATGAAACGGCAGCATGGATCCGCGCGCTGGGCCGCCGCGCCGAGGTGCTGCCGCTGGACCTGGCGGACGAACCGCAGATCGCCACGCTTCCGGAGCGGGCCGCCCGTGTCTTCGGCCGGGTCGATGCCTGGATCAACAACGCCGGCGCCGACATCCTCACCGGTGAGTTTGCCCAGTTGCCGCGACGCGACAAGCTCGATCTCGTCCTTACGGTCGACCTGCGCGGTAGCATCCTGGCTTCGTGGGCGGCGGTGGATTTGATGCGGAACCAGCCCCGTGGCGGTGTGATCATCAACATGTCCTGGGATCACGTATCCTTCGGGATGGAAGGGGAGAACCCGGGCATCTACGCCGCGGCAAAGGGCGGAATCATGAGCTTCAGCAAATCGCTCGCGCGGGACGTCGCCCCGCGGATCCGGGTGAATGTGATCGCGCCGGGGTTCATCGAGACGGCCTTCGGGGTGGACGCGGATCCGCGGTGGCGGGAGGAAGTGGAGCGACGCACCCCACTCGGGCGGTGGGGCAGCCCCGATGACGTGGCGGGCGCGGCGGTGTTTCTCGCCTCGGACGAGGCTGCCTTCGTGACCGGGCAGATGATCGCCGTCAATGGCGGCGTAGTGACGTAGACGACGAAAGCTCAGTTGAGGAGGAACAGCACATGCCGGCAACCAAGGAACGCACCTACAACGACACCGAGATCGCCGAGAAGCTGAAAGCGGTCCCGGGATGGTACTACGAGGACGGCTGGATCCGCCGGGTCTACAAGACCGACGGGTGGCCGACCACGATCATGCTGGTGAACAGCATCGCCTATCTGGCGGAAGCGGCGTATCACCACCCCGATCTCACGGTCACTTGGGGACGGGTGATCGTGAAGCTGCAGAACCACGCGGCAGGCGGGATCACCGACAAGGACTTCGAGCTCGCCCGGAAGCTCGAGGAGGTGGTCCTCTGGCGTCCGAGCGGGGGCGCGCTCGAAGGTACGCCCAACAAGTGGGTGCGGGCGGGAGATCCGAAATAAGTCGGCCGGAGGGTCAGCCCGGCCGGGTCCTGTTCGTCACCGGCAAGCTGGCGGAGCCGGCGCTCCGTCGCACCGTGGGCGGGATGGAGGCGCCGTTTGAGCCGTTGGTCGCAGTCATGAAGATCACGGTGGCGGCGCTGATGACCACCGAGTGGATCGCCCGCTCGCTCGAGGTGCCGCCGGCCACGGATCTCGTGCTCCTCCCGGGATTGGTGGAAGGGGACACGGCGGTGTTGGCCGACAAGTTCGGCGTACGGGTCGAGAAGGGACCCAAGGACCTCCGGGAAATCCCGCAGTATTTCGGGCGCGCCGCCGCCGCGCTCGACTACGGCGACTACACGATCGAGATCCTGGCGGAGATCAACAACGCGCCCAAGCTGCCGCACCACGCGATTCGCGCCGCAGCCGAAGCATTCCGCGCGAGCGGCGCCGACATCATCGACCTAGGCTGTACCCCCGGCGTTCCGTTCCCCGGCCTTGGCGACACCGTGCGCCAGCTCCGGGACCTGGGGCTGCGCGTCAGCATCGATTCGTTCGATGCGCAGGAGATCCTGGCGGCGGTAGACGCCGGCGCGGAGCTGGTGCTCAGCGTGAACGGCTCCAACCTCGAGGTGGCACGGGAGGTAGCCGAGCGTGGCGCCCGTGTCGTGGTGATCCCGGACTTTGGGGCGGGACTGGATACGCTCGATCGCAATATCGAGATGCTCGACCGCTGGGGCGTCGGGTACCTGATCGATCCGGTGATCGAGCCGATCGGATTCGGCTTCATGGCCTCGCTCGAGCGATACTCGGCCGTGCACCGGCGCTATCCCGCCGCCCCGCAGCTCATGGGCATCGGCAACATCACCGAGCTCACGGCGGCCGATACAACGGGCCTGAACGCGGTGTTGATGGCGATCGCCGAGGAGCTGGGCGTCCGCGCCGTGCTGACCACCGAGGTGATTCCCTGGGCGCGCGGAGCGGTTCGCGAGATCGACATTGCCCGCCGGCTGATGCACTACGCCATTCGGGAGCGACGCGTCCCCAAGGGGGTAGACGACCGACTGGTCACGGTGAAGGACCCCACGGTACTCACCTACTCCGAGGCCGAGCTCCGCGAGCTGCACGCGGCCGTGAAGGACCCGAACTTCCGGATCTTCGTCGACCGCGAGGCGATCACCGTGTTCAACAACGAGCTGTTCGTCCGCGGCACGGATATCCAGCAGATCTTCGGCCGGCTTGGCGTGACCGAGGCGACCCACGCCTTCTATCTGGGCAAGGAGCTCATGAAGGCGAAGCTCGCGTTGCAGCTTGGCAAGAATTACCGGCAGGAAGGATCCCTGAACTGGGGATATCTCACGCCGCCGGACGATCCCCGGGCGGAGCATGTCAAGTTGACTCAGCGCTCGCGGCGGCGGTCCGCCCCGGCCGAGACCGAGTGATGGCCCCGCCGCTGGCCGAGCGGCTGGGATCGACCCCCGATCCTGCGGATGCTGCCGAGCGGTTCGCCGATCTGCCGGTTCTGCTGCTGCTCGACAGCACGGCAGACCACGAGCGGACGGGCCGATACTCGTTTCTTGCCGCCGACCCATACCGCATCGTCCGCACCAAGGGCGACGGCGGTTCGCTCGACGCAGTCCGCGACGCATTGGCGCCGTTCGCCGCGCCGTCTATCGCCGGCCTGCCACCGTTCCAGGGCGGCGCGGCGGGG
>DATAFP010000198.1:0-9878 GCA_036257415.1 Gemmatimonadales bacterium | reverse complement strand
GGGAAGCACGGGCGGTGTTGCCGCGCGAAGTCCCGCTGGCGGTCGCTCTGGCGCAGGCAGCCCAGGTCGGGGCGCTGGTGGCGGCACTGGCCGCCGGGGACTACGCGCTCCTGGGCCGGGCCCTCGAGGACGGCATCGCCGAGCCCGCACGGGCCGCATTGCTGCCGGGATTTCGCGAGGCGAAGGCTGCCGCCATCGCCGCCGGCGCGCTGGGTGCATCGATCTCGGGCGCGGGGCCTACCGCGTTCGCGCTCGCCCGGGGAGACGAGTCGGCCCAGGCCGTCGCGGCGGCGATGGATGCCGCCTATCGCGCCGCCGGGGCGGTGCCGCACGTACGCGTGGCGCAGGTAGACCGCCAGGGTGCCCGCGAGATCTCATGACGTTCTCGATCGATCGCCGGGAGACATGGCAGGTCTGCGCGGCCTGCGGCAACGAGACCGTGGAGACCGATCCGCGATCCCGCTGCGCCGTTTGCGGCGGACTGCTCGAGGTTCAGCACCGGCGTCCGACCCTGCCCCGCGAGGAGCTGCTGCTGCGCTTCACCGAGCGGCGTGGCCGGGCGAGCACCGCGTCGGGCGTGTGGCGCTTCAAGGAGATCGTGCTGCCGTCGGCCGTGGAGATCGTGTCGCACCCCGAGGGCAACACACCGCTGCTCAATCGCGCCGCGCTGGATCGCTGGACAGGCTTGGACGGCCTGCTCCTCAAGCACGAGGGGCACAATCCTACCGGCTCGTTCAAGGATCGCGGGATGACCGTCGGCGTCACCCAGGCCAAGCGCATCGGCGCGCCCGCCGTGGCCTGCGCGTCCACCGGCAACACGGCCGCGTCGCTCGCGGCCTACGCGGCGCAGGCGGGAATTCCGGCGCTCGTGCTGGTGCCGGCCGAAGGCGTGGCGCTCGGCAAGCTGGCACAGTCGCTTGCATATGGGGCGCGCACGGTCCTGGTGCGGGGCGATTTCGACGATTGCCTGCGACTGGTGGAGGAGGCCAGCGCGAAGCTCGGCGTGTATCTGCTGAATTCGGTGAACCCGTTCCGGCTCGAGGGCCAGAAGACCATCGTGCTCGAGCTGCTCCAGCAGCTCGGCTGGGAGCCGCCCGACTGGATCGTGCTGCCGGCGGGCAACCTGGGTAACACCGCCGCGTTCGGCAAGGCGTTGTCCGAGGCGCGTGCCTGGGGACTGATCGATCGCCTGCCGCGACTCGCGGCGGTTCAAGCGGAGGGCGCCGCCCCATTCGCCCGCGGCTTCGCCGAAGGCTTCGCCCGGCGACATCGGGTGAAGGCGGAGACCGTCGCGACCGCCATCAAGATCGGCGACCCGGCATCCTGGGATCGCGGGGTCCGCGCCATCCGCGAGACCGACGGCGTGGTCCTGACCGCGTCGGACGAGGAGATCCTGGAGGCAAAGGCGGCGGTGGATGCAACCGGAATCGGCTGCGAGCCGGCCAGTGCGGCGAGTGTGGCCGGGGTTCGAAAGCTGGTGCTGTCGCGAATGGTCTCGCCGACGAGCCGAGTGGTGGCGGTGCTCACCGGTCACCTGCTCAAGGATCCCGGCATCCTGCTTCGTTATCACCGCGAGCAGGACCCGCCGCCCCCGGGCGCCAACCGACCGGTGGAGATCGAGCCAACTCTGCGCGAGGTCGAACGGGTGCTCCAATCGCGCTGAGCGGGCCGCCGATCGTCAGCTCCCGTTTCGCACCACGCGCCAGATCGTGCCGCTGGCATCGGCGGCAATGTAGAGCGAACCGTCCGGACCGACCGCGAGCCCGGAGGCCCGGAGCGACGTCGGCCTGGCGGTGCCAGTGGCGATCGTCGGCAGCGGCGCCCGGTTCCACGAGCCGCGCGACCGAACGCGACCGCCATCGGTGCCCACTGGCCGGGATACACAGCTACCGGGGCCTTCGCCTTGGCACAGCGGCCGACGCTCTTTCCGTCCCCGCCGTATTCGGGCGCGAGCACCTTGGTCTCGAGGTCCACGTCGTAGTAGCAGTACGGCCAGCCGAAGTCGTCGCCCTCGGCGATGCCCACCAGCTCCTCGCCGGGGTTCTCCGCGCTCTTCCGCTCGTCGAAGCCCCAGTTCTGCGCCAGCTGATCGCGCCCGTGCACCGCGCTCCACAACTCGCCGCTTCCCGGATGGACCGCGAGGCCAAGCGCGTTCCGGAGCCCAGTGGCGACGCGGCGGCCGTCCGACTGCCGCTGGCCGGTGCGGGACGCGGAGAACCGCCATACGCCCGCGCGGCCGTCGAGCTCGTGACACGGGTCGTGCCCCGGCGACCGATTCCCGCGGTCCTTCTCCTGACAGCTGTTGGTCTCGGAGCCGATATTCACGTAGAGGGCATCGCCCGCGCCGAGCGCGATGCTCTTGGCCTCGTGGCCGCCGGTGGGCAGGCCCTGCACGATCGTCTCGCGCGACCCGCTCGGCTGAAGCTGACCGGGGCCCCAGCGGTAGCGGTACACCCCGTCGTCGGTGGCGTAATAGAGCCATCCGTCGGCGAGCGCGATGCCCGTGCCGCCCTCGCCGAAGCGCCGGGTGACGTCCGCCATGCCATCATCCGTAGTATCGCGCAGCGCGACGATGCCCGCGGTTGGCGACGTTGGCGAAGACATCACCGTTCGGGGCGACCGCCACGTGCCGCACCGGGCCGAGGTCCCGCGCCACCACCGCGGCGCAGAGTCCCGAGGGAAGCGACAGGCCGCCGTTGCCGGGTGCGCAGGTGACCCGTCCGCCGGCGGCTGTTTGGGCCCGGAGCGGCAGCGGCAATGCGGCCGCAACCAGCGCCGCCAGAGTGAGGAAATGCGTGCGCACGCGGGGAATATGGGAGTGCGCCCCTATTGCAGCTAGAGAAAAGCGTCATACTTTGTGTGGCGTTGGTGCACGAGTTCCATTCGAGGTAGGGCTGGTTTTCACCCTGAGTAGGAGACTCGCGATGGCCACCAGGAAGAAGGCGAAGAGGTCTGCGAAGAAGTCGGCCAGGAAGTCCGCCCGCCGGCCGGCAGCGCGGAAGCGCGCGGTAAAGAAGTCGGCGCGCAAGAAGACCGCGTCGAAGCGGAAGCCGAACGCGGCGTTCATGAAGCCGATGACGCCGAGCCCGCAGCTCGCCGCTGTCGTGGGATCCTCGCCGATGCCACGCACTGAAGTCACCAAGAAGCTGTGGGCGTACATCAAGCGGAAGGGACTCCAGGACGACAAAGAGCGTCGCATGATCAACGCGGACGACAACCTCAGGACGGTCTTCGGCGGCAAGTCACGCGTCTCGATGTTCGACATGACGAAGCTGGTGAACAAGCATCTCAGCTGAGTCTTCCGCCGCAACGCTCACGAGGGCGCCCCCGTCGGGGCGCCCTTTGCGTTGGTGCCATAATGCCGCACGCACGTCTATCTTTGCCGCCCTATGGCGGGCGAATACATCTTCACCATCCGCGACCTCACCAAGGTCGTCCCGCCCTCCCGGGCGATACTCAAGAGCATCTATCTCGCGTTCTACCCGGGCGCGAAGATCGGCGTGCTCGGCGCGAACGGGGCGGGCAAGTCGTCCCTGCTCCGCATCATGGCCGGTGTGGATCACGACTTCACCGGTGACGCCCGCCCGCTGCCGGGCACCCGGATCGGCTATCTGCCCCAGGAGCCCGTGCTGGATGCGACGAAGGACGTGCGCGGCAATGTCGAGGAGGCTGTTGCCGAGCAGCGCGGCATGCTCCGGCAGTTCGAGGAGATCAGCGCGAAGTTCGCGGGACCGATGGACGACGACGAGATGGCCCGGCTGCTCGAGAAGCAGGGCAACCTGCAGGAGCGGATCGACACGCTCGGCCTGTGGGAGGTCGACCACAAGATCGATCTCGCAATGGACGCGCTCCGACTCCCGCCGGGCGACGCCGACGTCAGCACCATCTCGGGCGGGGAGCGCCGTCGGGTCGCGCTCTGCCGGCTTCTGCTCGCCGAGCCGGACATGCTGTTGCTGGACGAGCCGACCAACCACCTCGACGCCGAGAGTGTGTGGTGGCTGGAGCGCTATCTCGCGGAGTTCAAGGGGACTGTGGTGGCGGTCACCCACGACCGGTACTTCCTCGACAACGTGGCGGGGTGGATCCTCGAGCTGTATCAGGGCGCGGGCATCCCCTGGGAGGGAAACTATTCCTCGTGGCTGGAGCAGAAGCAGAAGCGGCTCGCCCAGGAGGAAAAGCAGACGTCGGCCCGGCAGAAGACGCTCGAGCGCGAGCTCGAGTGGGTCCGCATGGCCCCGCGGGCGCGACAGGCGAAGAGCAAGGCGCGCATCACGCGCTACGAGGAGCTGAGGGAGCAGGCGGAACGCCAAACCGAAGGAACCACCGAGATCCTGATCCCGGTCCCGGAGCGTCTGGGCGACGAGGTGGTGATCGCCAAGAACGTCGCGAAGGGGTTCGGCGACCGGCTGCTGTTCGAGAACCTGAGCTTCGCCCTGCCCCGCGGCGGGATCGTCGGCGTGATCGGCCCCAACGGCGCCGGCAAGACCACCTTGTTCCGGATGATCATCGGCGTGGAGCAGCCCGATGCCGGCGAGCTGGTGATCGGCCGGACAGTACAACTGGCGTATGTCGATCAAAGCCGGGAGGCGCTCGACGGCACCAAGAGGGTGTACGAGGAGATCTCGGGCGGGCAGGACACCCTGCAATTCGGCCGCCGGCAGGTCAACGCGCGGGCCTACGCGGCCGGGTTCAACTTTCGCGGCGCCGATCAGCAGAAACGGGTACAGGATCTCTCCGGCGGCGAACGCAACCGGCTCCACCTGGCCAAGCTGCTCAAGAGCGGCGGCAATCTGCTGCTGCTCGATGAGCCCACCAACGATCTCGACGTCGACACCCTCCGGGCGTTGGAGGAAGCGCTGCTCGGGTTCGCCGGCTGCGCGGTGGTGATCAGCCACGATCGCTGGTTTCTCGACCGTATCGCCACTCACATCCTTGCGTTTGAGGGAAACAGCGAGGCGGTCTGGTTCGAGGGCAATTACCAGGACTACGCGGCGGATCTCAAGCGGCGAAAGGGCGTGGACGCGAACCAGCCGCACCGCATCCGCTACAAGAAGCTCGTCCACTGAGCGCGATGCAGCGTCGCCAGGTAACAATCTTGTTGTCTTTCCGCCGCGCGGCCCGCTTCCCCCATGGTACTGACACGCGCTTTATTGGGTCATGCTGATGCAGCGGAGCCGCATCCCGTACCTGCCGGGCCGCATCGAGGGCCTCGGTTCAATCGCGATGAATCTGTGGTGGAGCTGGAACCCTGAAGCGCGCGGCCTCTTCCGCTCCATGGACCGACTGCTCTGGCACCGGGTCCGCCACAACCCGCTCGATTTCCTCTGCCAGGTAGATCCCGCCAGCGTGGCGGCGTCCGCCAGCGACAGCGAGTTCCTCCGGCGCTACGACGAAGTCTTGCTGCGAATGCAGCATGACCTGACGACCAAGGACACGTGGTTCAGCCGGACGTACCCGGAACTCGATGGTCGGCCGGTGGCTTACTTTTGCGCCGAGTTCGGCCTGCATGCCTCGGTCCCGATCTATTCCGGCGGCCTCGGCGTGCTGGCGGGGGACCATTGCAAGGCCGCCTCGGACCTGGGAGTCCCGCTGGTCGGTGTCGGGCTGTTCTACATGAAGGGCTACTTCGACCAGCGGCTCCGCCTGGACGGCTGGCAACAAGACAGCGACGAGGAGTACGAGATCACCCGGACCCCGCTCGAGCCGGTGCAGGGTCGCAATCGGGAGCCGTTCGTCACCGTGGTGGAGACCGGGGGGCGTCCGGTGCACGTGCGGGCCTGGCGCATTCGAGTGGGGCGGGTGCCGATCTACTTGCTCGACACCAACCTCGAAGCGAATCACGCCGAGGATCGCGGCCTGATGAATAAACTGTACGCGGGCGGGCCCGAGCTTCGACTACGGCAGGAGTGGATCCTCGGCGTGGGCGGCGTTCGGGTCCTCAGGGCGATGGGCATCTCGCCGAGCGTCTGGCACGCCAACGAGGGGCATGCCGCGTTCATGATGGTGGAACGGGTCCGCGAATTCGTCGCCGCCGGGGCATCCTACGAGGACGCGCTCAAGCAGGTCCGCGCGACGAGTGTGTTCACCACTCACACGCCGGTACCTGCGGGACACGACGCCTTTCCCGTCACCCTGCTGGAGGAGTGCACGGGACCGGTCTGGCCCGCCCTCGGCACCGATCGCGAAGGATTCTTCCGGCTGGGGCGGCATCCATCGATGCCGGATCAGTTTCACATGACCGTGGCGGCGATCCGCTGCTCCGCCCGGGTCAACGGCGTATCGCGCCAGCACGGCCAGGTGTCGCGGCACATCTGGCGTGAGCTCTGGCCCAGCCGGCCGTGGGAGGCGGTCCCGATCGGACACGTCACCAACGGCGTCCACCTGCGCACCTGGATGGCCAGCGCCGTGATGAGCCTCCTCGATGAGCACCTCGGCGCGGACTGGCGCCAGCGAAAGAGCAGCCCGGACCTCTGGGATCAAGTGCTCCGGCTCGATCGGCGCCGGCTCTGGGAAACCCATCTCCGGCTCAAGGCGGTATTGATCGACCACGTCCGCGAGGATGCGCGGCACCGGTTCGCGGGCCAGCACCGGGAAGCGGCCCAGGTGGTGGGCGCTGGAACTTTGCTCGACCCCGCGGCGCTCACCATTGGATTCGCGCGCCGGTTCGCGACCTATAAGCGCGCGACCCTCATCTTCCGGGATCTGGACCGGCTGCGGCGCTTGCTCACCAGCGCTCGCCGGCCGGTGCAGATAGTGTTCGCGGGCAAGGCGCACCCGGCGGACAATCCGGGCAAGGAAGTCTTGCAGAGCGTCTACCAGTTCGCCCGTGATCCGGCGTTCGAGGGCCGCGTGGCGTTCCTGGAGGACTACGATATGCACCTCGCGCACTTGCTGGTGCAGGGCACCGACGTGTGGCTCAACCTTCCGCGGGTGCCGCTGGAAGCCTCAGGCACGAGCGGCATGAAGGCCGCGCTCAACGGCGTGCCGCAGCTCGGCACGCTGGACGGCTGGTGGAAGGAGGGCTACGATGGCCTCGGCGGGTGGGCGATTCCGGCCGCACCGGAACAAGCCGATGCCGACGAGCACGACGCCGACCAGTTCTACCGCCTGCTCGAGGAGCAGGTGATTCCTCTCTATTACACGCGGGACTCCCACGGAGTCCCCATGGGCTGGGTGGAGAAGATGCGCCACGCGATTCGACTCGCGGGGTCGCGCTTCAGCGCCCGCCGGATGATGCAGGATTATGTCCAGGAGTACTACACACCTGCGATCCGCGGCGACGCGCTCGCCGACGATCCTCCCTCGGCCTGAGACCGCCGCCGACGTGGTCCGCTCCGATGCGGTTGCCTCGCCGCTGGTGAACCCGCGCGGCGAGCCGGTCACGATCGTGCACCTGACCGCCGAGTACTTCCCCTACGCCCGCACCGGCGGACTCGCCGAGGCGGTCGCGGGGCTCGCCAGCGCTCAGCAGGCGGCCGGACAGGAGACCGCCGTGCTGCTCCCGCTCTACCGCACGGTGCGGGATGCCGCACCCGACCTCCAACCGGTGGGGCATCCCTTTCGGGTGCCGCTCGGCGGGCCAGCGGAGGAGGCACGCTTGTTCCGGGTCGCCGGGCGCAGCAAGGGCCCGCCGGTCTACTTCATCGAGCACCTCGCCTACTTCAACCGGGCCGGCATCTACGGTGAGAACGGCGGCGACTATCCCGACAACGCCCGGCGGTTTGCGTTCTTCGCCCTGGCCGCCTGCCTGGCGCTCCCGAGGGTCACCCAAGGGCCTGTCGTGCTGCACGCCCACGATTGGCACACGGCGCTCGCGCCGATTTATCTCCGCACGGTGCTCCGCGCCGAGCCGTGGGTGGAGGATGCTCACACTGTCATCTCCATCCACAATCCCGGCTACCAGGGTCACTTCGGCCCCGAGGCGATGTTCGAGCTCGGCCTGCCGATCGAGCTGTACAACTGGCGCCAGCTGGAGTGGTACGGCAAGGTCAACTTCCTCAAGGGCGGCCTGGCGTTCACCGACTCGGCCGTGACGGTCAGTCCCACTCAGGCGGCCGAGCTCCGGACGCCCGGAGGCGGGTTCGGCCTCCACGACGCCTTCATCGCTATGGGCGAGCGGTTGGTCGGGATCGTGAATGGCATCGACCAACGCATCTGGGACCCGACGCAGGATCGTCAAATCACGGCGCGTTATTCGGCCGACGAGCTCGAGGGCAAGCAGCGGTGCAAGGCGGCCCTGCAACGATCCTTTGGCCTGCCACAGCGCAAGAAGACGCCGCTCATCGGCATGACGGGCAGGCTGGTCACCCAGAAGGGCCTCGACCTGATCCTGAACAGCTGGGGACTGCTCGGAACCGAGGCACAGTTCGTGTTCCTCGGAAGCGGGGAGCCCCGCTACGAGCAGGCACTGGTCGAGCTGGCCCGGGCCGCACCCGACCGGATCGGGGTACAGCTCGACTTCACCGACCGGCTGGAGCACCGGCTCATGGCAGGCACCGATATGTTCCTCATGCCGTCGCTCTACGAACCGTGCGGGCTGACCCAGATGCGGGCGCAGCGGTACGGCTCGCTGCCGATCGCCCGGCGGGTCGGCGGCTTGGCCGATACGGTTGAAGACGGCGTCACCGGTTTTCTGTTCGGCGCCTACGATGCGACTGCGCTCGAGAAAGCCGCCTTCCGTGCGCTGCAGGAGTTTCTTCGGCCGCGGGAATGGATTGTCATGATGCGTGAGGCGATGGCGCGCGATTTCAGCTGGGAACGTTCCGTCGCCGCGTACACCGAGGTCTATCGCCGAGTGGTTGCCACCGCGTCCCGCGCCTGAGCTACGCATGGACTTTGTCTTCATGCTGCACAGCCACCTGCCCTACGTGCTCAACCACGGCCGGTGGCCGCACGGCAGCGATTGGATCAGCGAAGCGGCGATCGATACCTATCTGCCGCTGCTCGAAATCTTTCTGGGGCTGGAAGCAGACGGGATCCCGGCGCCGGTTACGATCGGCTTCACCCCGGTGCTCGCCAACCAGCTCGCCAATCCGGTGTTCGCGGAAGAGCTCGAGGCGTTCCTCGCGCAGCGATTGGAGGCGTGCGACCAAGCCGAGACCGAGCTGCCAGGCACCGGCGACGCGCACCTGGTGCCGCTGGTCCACTATTGGCGCGACCGGCTGTCCCGGTTCCGCGACCTGTTTCGCAGCGTGGGCGGCAACCTGGTCGAGGCGTTTCGCGCCCTCGAGGCGGCCGGACGGCTCGAGATCGTCGGCTCGGCCGCCACCCACGGTTTCCTCCCGCTCCTGGCCCGGGATGAGAGCATTCGCCTGCAGCTCGCTGTCGGTGTGGCCGAGCATCGCCGGCTCTTCGGTCGCGCGCCCGATGGATGCTGGCTTCCCGAGTGTGCCTACCGTCCTCGCGGGCCGTGGCATCCGTGGCCGTCGGCACCCCAGGCAGGCATCCGCCGCGGCATCGAGGAGCATCTCGCCGACGCCGGGTTCCGGTTCTGTTTCGTGGACGCCCATCTCGCCGCCGCCGGAAGGCCGCTCGGTGTATACGGGGATCCGATCACCGGCCCGCGCGAGTCGTACGAGCGTCTCAGCGAGAATGACCGCTCGCTCAGGTCACCGTATCGCGCCTACCGCGTCTCGCCGGGACGGGGCTCGGATGCGGTGGCGGCCTACGTGCGAGACCCGCGCGCCTCGATGCAGGTGTGGAGCCGGCAGGAAGGCTACCCCGGCGAGGGGCGATACCTCGAGTTCCACAAGATCCGCTGGCCCGGCGGGCTCAAGCTGTGGCGGGTGACCGGTGGTCACGTCGACCTGGGCGGCAAGGAACCGTACGACCCGGCGCTCGCGTTGGAAGCGGCGGGAAGCCACGCCCGCCATTTCCGT
>DATAFP010000233.1:0-5416 GCA_036257415.1 Gemmatimonadales bacterium | reverse complement strand
CGTGAGCGGGCGCGAGAGCATCCGGCGGGCGCTCGGCGAGATCGAACGGTTCGTGACCGGCGCCGATCGGCCGTATGACGTCGTGGTCCTTGGCGGCCGTATCGCGGACGGCACCGGGAAGCCGGCGTTCTCCGGTGATATCGCGATCGCCGGCGGACGATTCGCCCGCATCGTTCCCGCGGGGACGCTCGCCCGCGCTCGGGCGCGGCGACGGATCAACGCCCGTGGCCTCACGGTGGCACCGGGATTCATCGACATCATCGGCCAGTCGCGCGAGGAGGCGCTATATGGCGACGGCCGCCTGATCAGCAAGCTGACCCAGGGCGTGACGACCGAAATCGTTGGCGAAGGGATCAGCGCGGCACCGTTGCATGCGCGTGCCGGCGGCCCATCGGAGTTCCAGGGGCGGGGTGCCTTCGGCCGATGGCTCGCCGCGATGGAAGCGCACGGTGTTTCGGCCAACGTCGGCAGCTTCGTCGGGGGGTCCACCGTGCGCCGCTACGCAATGGGCGGTGCCCAACGCGCGCCAACCTGGGCTGAGCTGGACACGATGCGGGCTGTAGTCGCGGACGCGATGCGCGACGGGGCGTTCGGACTGGGAACCGCGCTCGGGTACCCGCCCGGGAGCTATGCCTCGACCGAGGAGCTGGTGGCACTCGCGCGTGAAGTGGCACGATACGGCGGCGTATACGCCACGCACCTCCGGTCCGAGGGTGACGCGCTGCTCGAGGCGATCGACGAGGCGCTGGAGATCGGACGCCGGGGCGGAGTGCCGGTCGAGATTTACCACTTCAAGACAGCAGGCGAGAGAAACTGGCCGAAGCTCCGGCCGGCCATGGCAAAAATCGATTCGGCGCGGGCGCACGGCTTCGACATCGGCGCGAACATGTATCCGTACGCCGCGGCACGGATGAGGCTGTCCGTCTGCCTGCCGCCGTGGGCCAGCGCCGACGGACGCCTGCTGGACAACCTCGCCGACCCGGTCGTGCGGCAGCGGATCCACGCCGAGATGCTCGACGACGGCGCGGAGTGGGAAAGCTCCTGCCGCCTCGCCACTCCTGCTGGCGTGATCGTGACCGGGTTTCGGGATCCGGAGCTGCGGCGCCACGAAGGGCGCCGCCTGACCGCCGCAGCCGAGGTGGAAGGAACCGATTGGGCGTCTGCACTGATCGGCTGGACGCTGCGGGAGCGCCGCCCGCCGGTGGGCATCTTCTTCCTCGCCGACGAGGCAGCGCTCGACGAGCTCATGCGCGCGCCGTGGATGAAGTTCGGTACCGACGCTGCGGGCCTGACACCTGAAGCCCGCAGATTCGTTCCCCATCCCCGGGCCTTTGGAACCTATCCTCGAATCCTCGGCCGTTTCGTGCGCGAGCGCCGGACCCTCACACTCGAGGACGCGGTTCACCGCATGACCGGCGCAGTGGCGGAACGGCTTGCGATTGAGGATCGCGGAGTGCTTCGCGAGGATGCATGGGCCGACATCGTGATATTCGATGCGAACGCGATCGCGGACCGCGCGTCCTACGCCGAGCCCCGCCGGCTCTCTGTCGGAGTTCACCACGTGCTCGTAAACGGCGTCGCGGTGGTGAGCGACGGCCGGCACACGGGCAAGAAGCCGGGCCGCGCCGTGCGCGGACCCGGCTACCAACGCCCCTGACGATCGTTACTGGTTGAGTGCTACTTCGGTCCGTACATAGACCTGCCGGCCGTTGTACCCGAACGGCGACGCCGCCGCCCAGGGAAATATCCCGAAGCTGTTGGTCTCGCTCGCAATGTCGGGGAACGTGTCGAACAGGTTTCGAGCGCCGACCGAGATCGTGGCCGCGTCGAACCGCCACCCCACTTCGGTGTCGACCAGTCCTTTCCCGCCGTATTCCTCACGGCACTCGTCGCAGAACCCGGGCTGGGCCGACGCGAAGCTGCCGTAGTAGGAGAACCGTCCCAGCGCGCGGAACCGGCCGATCGAGTAGTTGGCCTGCAGGCTCCCGCGCCAGTCGGGATGCTCCTCCTCGATCGCCACCCGGTTCACCACGTCCAGCAGCCCGGGCTCGGTGGAGCCGGCGAGCTGCGGCGGCAGTGGGTCCTCCCGCAGGATCTCGGTGTGGTTGTAGTTGAGCCCACCGAGCAGCTCCAGTGTGCCGTTCCCCGCAGGCGTGATGTAGTTGGCGGTGAGGTCGAAGCCCTGGGTCCGGGTGTCGATGGCATTGGTGAAGAATTGCGCCCCACCGACCTCTGGCAGCCCGGCGGCAGTGAGGATCTCGACCACCACCGAGTCGTCAAGCAGCCCCGACAGGATGATCCGATCGTCGATCTCCACGCGGTAGTAGTCCGCCGTGAACGTGAGGTTGTCCACCGGGGTCACGGCGAAGCCGGCGCTGATGTTGAGCGAGGTCTCCTCCTTCAGGTCCACGGCGCCGAGCGCAATCGCGGCCGGGTCGTCGGTTGGGAAATAGCCGACTTGCACCGGCAGGGGTCGCCCGCCGGCGGGATTGGCCACGAAGTTGGTGGCCACCTTCCGGAAGTTGATCTGGCTCAGGCCAGGGGCCCGGAACCCGGTGCTGATCGCGCCACGAAAGATGATTTCCCGCCGGAGTTGGAACCGAAGTGCGAGCTTGCCGTCGATCCGTTCGCCGAAGTCGCTGTAGCTCTCGAACCGGCCGGCTGCGTTGACCCGAAACTGCCGGAAGACGTCGGCCTCCGCGTCGGCGTAGACCCCGACGTTGGTCCGGTCCTCCTCGGTCACGTCGGCCGGCTCGAAGCCGGGGAAAACCTGGGAGCCCGACACCGCTATGTCGCCCAGTTGGTCCGGGTGCCCCCCGTTGATCCAGGAGGCGGTCTCGCCCTGCTCGATCTCGAACTGCTCCCGCCGGATCGCCGCGCCGAACGCGAGGTTGAGCGGGCCGGGAAGGCCCACCTCTAAGCTCCGGGCGGCGTTGATCCCGCCGGTGATCTCGCTCCGCCGAAGCCCGCCGGCGAAGAAGGCGGTCTGGTTGGGGATCCCTGGGTCGTCGTCGGTGCCCAGGATGCCGTCGAGCCCGGGCGCACACGGATTCTGCGGGTCGAGGCAGGGGCCGAGCGACACGTTCAAGGTGTTGCGGAGATTGTACTCGAAGTCGTTTACCCCGTACCCGGCCCCGATGTCGAATGACCAGCCGCTGAGGGCGGCCCGGAATCCACCGGTCACCGAGTAGTCCCGCACCTCGGGGTTGAACTCGGGCAGGAAGCCGAGCGGGTAGATCTGCGGCCAGTTACGCGGATCGGTGAGCTCGGGATCGGGCTGGGCGCCGTAGCGGCGATAGCCGTTTCCCGTGCCCTCCCGATAGCTGAAGCCGCCGAAGGTATACACCTCCGCGGTGCCAGCCTGATTGAGCGGCATCCGGAAGTTGGCCATCGAGAGCACATCCTTCTCCAGGCCCTCACCCCAGTGGTGGTTAGGCTGGTCAACAGGGTTGCGCTTCTCGATCACCTGGCCGTTCGCATCGATGCTATCCGCCAGCCCCGTGCTGCTGGTCTCGAACGGATCGGCCCAGGCTCGGTTGGTGGGGTCCCGATTCATGAACTGACCGAACAGGGCGAGCGAGCCGCGGCCGAGCCCAATGCCCCACCCGCCGTTCACATCGAGCGTGGTCCCGTCGTCAGGGAAGTCGTCCGGCAGGTAGCGGCCGAAAGTCCCGTTGACGAAAGGATCGAATTCACCTTCGCGAGTCACAATGTTCACCACGCCCGCGATTGCGTCGGAGCCGTACTGGGCAGATGCCCCGTCCCGCAGCACCTCGATCCGATCGATCGCGCTGCTCGGGATCGTGTTGAGGTCCACGCCGCTCGAGCCGGCGCCCATGCCATAGGCGAAGGTGTTGACCACCGCCATCTGGTGTCGGCGCCACCCGTTGAGGAGCACGAGGGTGTGGTCAGGGCTCAGGCCCCGAAGCGTGAAAGGCCGGACGATGTCGTTGGCGTCCGTGACAGTCTGATGAGGGAAGTTCACCGACTGGGAAACCGACTGGAGAATCTGGCTGGTCTCGGTGGTGCCTTGGCGCCGGATGTCCTCGGCGGTGTAGATGTCCACCGGGACGGCCAGCTCTTCCGCCGCCGTGTGCCGCGCCCGCGATCCGACCACCACGTCAATCGGCGCGAGCTGAACCGGGCTCCGGCCCAGCATGAAATTCTGCTCCACCGCCGCTCCCTCGGGAACGGTCACCTGGGCGGACGCGGCCAAGTAGCCGATGAGGCGGGCCCGGAGCGTGCGCGGGCCGGCCGGGACGCCGCGCACCTCATAGTTGCCGTTGGTCCCGCTCGTGGTGCGGAGGCTGGTGCCCTCGACGGTGATCGTCGCCCCGGCCAGCGCGGTGCCGGCGCTATCAGCCACTGTGCCGCGCACCGTGCCGGTTTGGGCTACGAGTGAAGGAGCGATTGCGCAGGTTACGAGAAGCAGGGCGGGCAGGACCCGACATCGTGTACGGTACATGGGCACTCCTTTGGTCGCATGATGAGCCTGCTCCTCTCTCATAAGACGCACCGGGAAACGTGTCAAGACGGTTCCGGGCCGCGGCGATAGATTGGACGCATGCGCACGGGCGCCCTGTTTGCCGTCATCGCGAGTGCTCACGCCACCGACTTTGCCTGCACCACCGCAGCCGGATTCGGACCTGGCGGCTTCCCGGTCACCGGCTTCGTCCTGTTCATCGAGATCGGTGACGGCTGCTGGCAGCTCCGGGGCGACGACGGCAGGACGTTCGAGCTCCGGCCGGATCAGGCGCCTGCCGCGATGCTGGTAGACGGTGCCCGTGTCTCCGTGGTCGTCGAAGTGCGGCAGGACCTCACCGCCATCTGCGGCGTAGGCCGGATCGCCGACGTCGAGCGGGTGGACTCGGTCACGTTGCCCAAGTCCAAGCCATGACCCGATCCGGACTGATCGCTGCCTTGTTGTCGGCCGTGCTGCCTGCCCCAGCGGGAGGTCAGGCGGTAACGCTGCCGCTCCGAGGGGAAGGCGAGCTCGACCTCCCGAGCGGCATCCACTCGGTTGGCAAGGGATCGGTCGTCCTACGGGCAGCCGACAGCGGCGTGCAGGTGGTCTTCATCGAAGCCGGCACGCCGCGGACCGTGGTGACCGGACGGTGGCGGATGGCCGACCATCGCACTGCGATGCTCGAGGTCGGTTCTCTACTGGAAGCCAGGAGTGCCGGGGGGTCCGGCGCCATCCGCTTCCGACCCGATGGATCGGTGGACGACATCGACGTGCGGGGCACTGCGGATGGCGAGCCGTTCACCATCCGTTTCGACAACGGTACTACCGTCGGGGTCGCGCGGGGCGATACCACGCCCATCGAAACCGGCACGGTCTCGACCCGCGCTCACGCCCCTGATTGGCCCTGGGCAAACCGTTGGTCGGTCGTGGACGCGACTCGACGCGGCAGGG
>DATAFP010000225.1:0-3146 GCA_036257415.1 Gemmatimonadales bacterium | reverse complement strand
GCCGCGTGAGGGCAAGACGCCGGTCGCGTTCACCACCTTCGGCGCCCGGGCTCGGCACGCGAACGGCCGCTGGCAGCCGGCCGAGCCCTGGGTCTTCGCGACCTATCGTACCGGCGGCCTCGACAACCTGAACGAGCTGCTGCACGAGACCGGACATGCCGTACACATCGCCGCGGTGCGGACCCGCCCGGCATTCGCCGATTGGCCCGACAGCGACCCGTTCACCGAGGGACTGGCGGACATCGTGGCGCTCGACGTCTACGAGCCCGGCTGGCAGCAGCGCTGGCTGGGCGATTCCGTCCCCACCGCGGACGCACTCCGGGGCCGCTATGCCGGCATCGTCCTCGACGTGGCGTGGGCTCTCTTCGAGATCCGCATGCAACGGAATCCCATGGCCGATCCCAACCAGGTGTGGTCGGCGCTCACCGGCGAGTATCTCCGGATCCGGCCGCATCCCGAGCTCTCATGGTGGGCGATGCGGGGGCAGCTCATCAATCTGCCGGGATACATGCTCAACTACGCCGCCGGCGCGGTGATCGTCGCGGCCATTCGCGAGCGAATCCGGGAGGGGCATGGTCCCTTCGCCGCCGGCGATCCGACCTGGTACGCGTGGGTCGCCCCGAGGCTGTTCCGGTTCGGGCTCGAGCAGCCCTCGCGCGAGGTGATCGAGACCTTCCTCGGCGGGCCGGTCACCGCCGATACGATTCTCCGCGACCTGGCGCGGCTCCGAGGCTGACGTGGCGCCGCGCATCATCCACGTGGACCTGGACGCCTTCTTCGTCGAGGTGTGCCGCCAGCGAAACCCCGAGCTCCGGCACGTCGAGTATCTGGTGGTGGGCGGCCGGCGCGAATCGCGTGGCGTAGTGCAGTCGGCCTCCTATCCCGCTCGGAAGTTCGGCGTTCGCGCCGGCATGCCCATCGCCGAGGCGGTGCGCCGCTGCCCGCAGGCCACGTTCTTTCAGGGTTCGTTCGCGCATTACCGCGACGCATCACGCACCGTCCGCGGGGTGCTCGCCTGTTTCACGCCCACCGTAGCAATGGCGTCGCTGGATGAGGCCTACCTGGATTTCAGCGGCACCGAGCGCTTGTACCCGGTGTCGCTCCTCCCGGTCGCGGAACACATCCGCGATGCCGTGCGCAGCGAGACCGGGCTCGATTGCAGCGTCGGCATCGGCAGCAACCGCATGATCGCCAAGCTCGCATCCGACACTGCAAAGCCGCGTGGCTTGATGGACGTGCGAGCCGGTTGGGAAGAAGGATTTCTAGCGGGGCTGCCGCTCAAGGCGCTTCCGGGAATCGGCCCGAAGACCACGAGCCGGCTGGCCGAGCTCGGACTGGTGAACGCGGTGCAGGTGCAGCGGATGACGCGCGAGGCACTGGAGGAGCTGATCGGCGCCGACGCGAAAGTGCTCAAGCTCCGCGCTCACGGCTACGGCGGCACGGCGCTCCATGCGGAACGGCTGCCGCGATCGGTGAGCCGGGAAACCACGCTGTCCCGCGATGCTCGCGATCCGGCCCAGCTGGAGACGATGCTGGCGCTGCTCACGTCGCGGGTGGCGAGCCAGCTGCGAGAGGAAGGCCTGGTTGCGCGCACCGTCGCGCTCAAGCTCCGACACGACGACTTCCGCACCGTCACCCGCCGGCACACGCTGGAGACACCCACTGACCTCGACGCGGAGCTCTACCAGCCCGCCCGTGCGATGTTCCAAGCGGCGTTCGCGGAGGTGCGCGGGCGCGACAAAGGGGTGCGCCTCATCGGCGTCGCGGCCACCGGCCTTGGCACGGCGGCGGAGCCGGATCTGTTCGAGTCGGAGTCGCGGGTAAAGCGTCGCCGCCTGGCCGAGGCAGTGGACGAGGTGCGCGAGCGGTTCGGGTTCGATGCCGTCGCCGAGGCGCGCCTCCTTGGTCTCAAACGGCGGGGCGAGTGAGCGAGCCGGATGGCGCCCGGCGCCGGGGGAGCCTGGTGTCGGCGATGAACTGGATGGGCGGCCTGGGTCTCCTGCTCTTCTGGCTGCCGGTATTCGGCCCGCTGATCGCGGGGGTTGTTGGGGGACTGAAAGCGGGATCGGTCGGCCGGGCGGTCCCCGCCGCCCTTCTGCCCGCCGTCGGGATAGGGCTTATGACGATGGCCGGCATCGCCTATCTCACGGATACGTTCGGCTGGGGCGTGCTCGCTGGCGCGGGCGTTACCGCCTGGCTGCTGGCGGGGATCGGGCCGATGCTGGTGGGGGCCATCATCGGAGGTGCGTTCAGCCGGCCGGAGCGCTGAATCCGTCCGGGGTGAACCGAAGCCCAACGGTCCAGCCGCGCCGCTGAGCCTCCTCGCCCAGGTCACGAAACGTGGCAGTGCGTCCGGCTCGATCCGTCGCCTGAACCGTCGAATTTCGGTAGACCCGGTAGTAGCCAATGAAGACGCGACGGGCGCCCGGCCGGACCGCGCACCCGCAGTCCCGAGCACCGTCGAGGCCCGCGTTCACCGTGATTCGGAGCAAATCCGGAGTCTCGTTCGACACCAGCGGCGCGAAATAGTCTCCGGTCTCCACCCGCGGCTCCGCCCGGCGTTCAACCGTGCCGCGCGGCTGGTTGATCACCCAGGCGCCGCGCACCTCCTCGCCCATGGGCCGGCCATCAGCCGAGAGCGGCCGCACCAGCTCCCATTCCGCGACCACGCGATCCCGCGATACCCGCGCCTTGACGGTCTCCCCCGGCGCGACTGTGCCTGCCGCGCCGTTCACTACGATCCGCACCGGCGCGGCGAGCCGGTTGGTGAACGCGAAGGTGGGACGGACAGCGAAGAATGCTGCTGCCCCGAGCGCGGCGATTAGCACTATCCCCGCGAGCACGACGAGCCAGCTGGCGCGGCGCACTGCCGGTTGAGCCGCCGGAGGCGGCTCGGGGGCATGGGCGGTCATGAACGGGGAAGCTAGACACGTTGAGAGGGCCCCGCGACTGCGAAGCCCCCTCGCTCGAGACTGTGAACGGCTCAAAAGATGTAGGAGGCGCCGAGCCCGAACGAGACCTGGTTCTGCGAGGGATCCTCCTCGCCGTACACCGCGAGGTTGGAGCGGTCGTAGCGGACCTCGGGCCGGATCAAGGCCTGGGGAAACGCCTTGATGTTGAGCGTCGCCGTGGCGCTCCCGAACTGG
>DATAFP010000213.1:0-11618 GCA_036257415.1 Gemmatimonadales bacterium | reverse complement strand
CCGCAAAGCGGGCCGTGATTTTGGCGCCGGAGCGCGCGACGTGCGCAACCGCTCCTCCGGAGCGTTCGCGGCCATTCGCTCCCTCCTCACTTCAGAGGACGCTGACGATGCTACCATCGAGCAGCGAATCCGTACTCGTCTCGGGCGTCTGGTATCGCACCCCGGTGCGATCGAGGTTGCGGTCGTGGAAGGCGAAGCAACCCTTCTCGGATCGGTGCTGGAGTCCGAGCTCGACGATCTGCTGACCGGCGTCACCCGGGTAAAGGGCGTGACGCGGGTGTGGAATCAGCTGGAGGTATATCCCAGCCCGACCGGGGTTCCCGAGCTGCAGGGCGGGGTCGTACGCGAGCGCGCTCCCCGCCGGCACACCATCGATGTACGGAAGACAATCGACGTGGCCGCGCCGCTGGAGGACGTCTGGGCGCTCTGGAGCGACTTCACCCGATTCCCCCGCTTCATGACCCATCTGCGCGAGGTGCGAACGACCGGTGCCGGCCGTTCCCATTGGGTTGCTACCGGGCCGCTCGGCACGCCGGCCGAATGGGACGCCGAGATCACCGATTGGCGCGAGCGCGAGCGCATCGCGTGGCGGAGCGTGGAAGGATCTGCCATCGATACCGCTGGCGAGGTTCGCTTTCGGCCTCGAGACGACGGCGGCACCCGGATCGAAGTGCGCCTGGCGTGCGCGCCACCGGCAGGCGCGCTGGGCGAAGCCGTCGCGGCGTTCTTCGGCAGCCATCCGAAGCGCCAGATCGACGACGACATGGTTCGGCTCAAATCGCTGTTGGAGACCGGTCGCACCACGGCCGGGCGAAGCCGCGTCCGGCTGGAGGACGTGCAGGGGAATCCGACCGGCGGTCGCATCGAACCCTCGAGCTAGCCACCCCGACCGACGCCTGCTCCAGACTACTGCCCCAGCAGCACCCGCCGGATGATCCCCTTCTCGAGCGCGGTGCCGGCTCGCACGCGGCCATCTTCCTCCAGCCGGTCCCACCCCGCGTTCGCGATGTAGTAGACCCAGCCGTCCACCGCGACGCCGTGGGTCGGCTCCGACAGCATGGGCGTGCCCGCCTCGATCACGCTCCAGCGTTCTATCGCTGCGTGGTCGCGATCGAGACGGAGATGGAGGACGCGGGGCGGCCGGATGCCGTTTTGGAGCGCGACGAGGTCTCGGCCGGTGAGCACCAACCCATCGATGCCGGACGCGGCAAGATCCCTCGGCTGCGGGAGCCACGTGACAGCGCCGGTGGCAAGGTCCACCTGCGCGATCCCGCGCGCGTAGTCGGCCACCAGCACGCGCTTGCCATCGGGCGGAAAGGCGATTCCCTGGGGCGAGACCAGCACGTCGCGCGGCACCAGAAGCTCCAGCGCCTTGCCGGCCGGGCGGAGCCGCCAGAGCTCCCCCGAGCGGGAGTCCGATAGGACCAGGGTCCCGTCGGGGCCCAGCGCCATATCGCCCAGACTGTGCGGGGCACCGTCCGATGGGAGCTCGAGCCGGCGAACCAGGTCGCCGCTGCCGAGATCGAATGCCAGCAGCACGGTTCGCCCCGAATCGGCTGCGCTGTACCCTTCGGCCTGTGGCACGGCCGAGGCCGTAGCCCACAGCCGCTTCCGCGCCGAATCCGCCGCCAGCGCCAGGACGCCCCACCCGCGCTGGTCCAGCCGGACGAAGTCGCGCCGGCGTCCGTCGCGCTCGATGGCGACGACCTTCCCGCGGCGTACGCTGCTGACGAGGAAACGGCGCCGGCCAGGATCGTAAGTCACGTCTTCCGGAATCAACTCGGCCTCGTGCAGCGTGAACGCCGTCTCGCCTTGGTCAACCGGAAGGCGATTGTGGCCGAGCTTCGCGGCGATCTCGGCGTATTCAGGTCGCGATGTAAGCGGCGCAAGCACGGAATCCGATGTCGGGTCGCGGCCGAGTCCGAGATCGGCATACCGGTTGAGCCACGCGAGCGCACTGTCCGGATTCTTGAGGATTACCTCGGTCCGAGCGAGCGCCCAGATCACTTGCGGTTGCCCGGGCAGCTCGGCGTGGACCCGCTCGAGGTGATGGCGATAGCGCACCGGATCGGACTCGGCCTGTGCGGCCGCGGCGATGTGATCGCGCCAGGTGGAGTCCCCCGCGGCCGGTCGCACCGCGGTACCCGATCCGGTCGCGGGACGCGCCGCCGGGGCGCATCCCACGGCCAGGACCACGAGCGGCAAGCGCATGATGCGGAAGGTCATGCAGCGATTACACAGGCATGGACCGGAAGTTGCGACTCAGCGCGACACCATGTCCGTCGCCGCTCACAGGGTCACGCTCAGCACTACGGTGCACCTTCGTTGGAGGACTGCCGATCCGATCGAGGCGGCGGTCTGGCGAAATGCAGCGGAATTGGCCGGCGCCCGGCCGGTTCATCTCTATCGGCACGAGGACGGCTCGGGCTACACTCTGACGCTCGAGGTCTCCGTGGGGGCGGCGCTCACCCGTCTGCGATATACCCCACGGTTCCTGGCCGAGGTCGCGTTCGGGGATTCCACCGCGCACGTGCGGCGTCTGCAGGATCTCTATTGGGTTGTGTGGCTGCCCCGACACGCGCCCCAGCATATCTGCTTCAACTGACCCGTCGCTAATAGGTCGCGAATAGGTCGAACGATAACCCCGGAGCGAGTTTCACGCCGCGCGTGCCGCGCGCGGTGTTGAACTGGGGTCCGACGGTGTATCTTCCGGCCCGAATTCGCCCCCGCTTTTGGAGCATCGATGAAGGCTTCTGACATCCGCCGCGGCCACGTGCTGATCATCGACGGTCAGCCCTGCCGCGTGATGGACTTTCAGCACCGCACGCCCGGGAACCTGCGCGCGTTCGTGCAGGTCCGGCTTCGCAACCTTACCACCGGTAACACCTTCGATACCCGGTTGAGCGCCACCGAGTTTGTCGACGATGCCCGGCTGGACACCAAGGAGCTCCAGGTCCTGTACCGCGATGCCAACGGGCTTCATGTGATGGACAACGCCAGCTACGACCAGTATTCGCTGGATGACGAGACCATCGGCGACGCGGGTCCGTGGCTCGAGTCGGGGATGAACTTCCAGGCGGAATGGCTGAACGGCCGGCCCATCGCGATCCAGCTGCCCTCGGTGGTCGAGCTCGAGGTCGTCGAGACCGCGCCGGTGATGAAGTCCGCCACCAAGACCGCGAGCACCAAGCCGGCCAAGCTGAGCAACGGCGTGACGGTACAGGTGCCCGAATTCATCGGGGAGGGCGAGCGGGTGCGGGTGAATCCGCGTGAAGGAACCTATCTCGAACGGGCGAAGTAGAGACAAGGCACAAGAGACGAGAGACAACAGACAAGTATTTCCTTTCACTTGTCTCTCGTCTCTTGTCTCTTGTGCCTTGTTCTCGCTCTAGCTCTACTGCAACACCGCTTCCCGCTTCGCTGGCGTCACACTCGTCCGATCGTCCACGAACACCCGGATATCGCCGTTGGAGCGCACCAGGGCGTTGACGATATCGTAGACGCCCGACTCGTTCACCTTGAGGCCTTCCAGGATCACGCTGTTCGGGAGCGGATGATCGTCTCCCTCCACCAGCGTCTCGTGGACGTTGATCCGCCCCATGTTGCAGAAGAAGACCTCTCCCTCCCGCGCGGCGGAGGGCGTGTTGAAGAACGCGCCGGTGATCGCGCTGAACCAGCTGTCAGCGAATGCCATCACCCGGACGCCGGGGAGGTCTACCCGGACGTCGGTACCGTGCCGTATCTGGGCCTCTTCCATCCGCTCCCGGAGCCGATAGGGCTGCGAGTGCGCCGTGATGCGTGCTTCCATGGGTCACCCCCGTCGTACATGTCGCTCGAACAGGAAACCGCCGGGCCGGGAAGAGCAGCTCGGCGTGCCACCAGGTTGCCCCGCACCCACTCGGCTGAGTCGACCCTAGGTTGTCGGCCGCGTCCCGGCCATGACGCCGATCACCAGTCGGCTCGATTAACGCCTTCGCGGACTGTGCGTCTATTATTCGCTGTGACGTCCCCGAAGTAGCCCTGCGCGTCCCGGCCCGCCCGGAGATGGTTCCATGCTCTCTTCCCGTAGCGTCCTGCTGCTCGCCGCCGCGCTCGCGGCCGCCGGCTGCGGCTCCGATGCCGCTTCCACCCGTGCCGGTGCCGACGGGCGCGATCTGACCCTGGTTTCCACGCCTTCTACCGACGCCGTGCTCGGCCCGGCGGAATTCGTGACGCCGCCTGCGGCCCCCAACGCCCCCGCGGTCTCCGCGGCGCCGGCCGCCCGCCCTCGGGTGGTGCGAAAGCCGGCCGTCGCGGCCGCGCCGGACCTGGCGCCCACTCTCCAAGCCCCGGCCCCCCTCGCCGCAGCCGAGCCTGCGCCGGCTACGCCCGAGCCCGTGGCAGACACCTGGGCGGGCGCCGGTACCGCCCTCGAGCCGGGACAGGCCGTGGGGGTCGTTCCAGTGGCGATTGGGGCCGGAAGCCGCATGCCGCCCACCGAGCTGGTAACCGAGCGCGGCATTCGGTGGACCGGGATGATACACGGCGACGATCGGTGCATCCCCGGCCGAGATGAGATGCTGCCGGGCTTCCGCGCCCGGCGTCACTAGTCCCTTACCGAACCGGCGTCGCGGGCTGCCCAGCCGTCCGCGACGCATCGGTGCGGCCCCAGCCTACCTCCAGCACCCGGTTTACCTCCGAGAGCACCGCGTCCGATCCCCCCAGCCCTTCCCGCTGGAGCAGGCGCACCACTGCGGCAGGGACTACGCTGTTGAGCCGGGTGACCATCTGGGCGTAGTCGATGAAGTGCTGCGGCGCGAGATCCGGTACTTCCCGCTCACCGAGCGCCAGCGCGGTCGTGAAGCGCATGACGTAGCCGATCGTGGCGAGGCGGTTGAGCGCTTCGTTTCGGTCTCTGGCCACGATTTCCCCCGGTTTGCGAACGGTGATGAAGACGGGCGCCCAAGCTGAGGGCAGATGCGCGTCTGGGCTGTGGGCCTCATCACGCCATCGGGCATGGTCCTCTTGACAGCCCTGCGAGCCGTGCATACCGATGGCACAGAGAGGAGCGTATGCTTGCTCTGGTTCGCGCGCTGAGCGCGCTGGCTGCCGTCGCGGGGATGGTTCCCCAAGCCGTCGCCCAGACAGCTCCCGCGTTCGAGGCGGAGGCCGATCCCGCGGTGCGCCGCGCCGCGGACAGTCTGGAGCTCTCCGCGTCGCAGCGAACCGCGTTCTACGCCAACGTCGATACCGCCGTGGCCTACGGCTTGGCAGGCAGTCCCGTGGGCGGCCGACCAGCGGTGGATTCAGCGCTTGCGTTGGTGGTGCGGGAAACGGGCCGGAAAATGCGATTCGTGCGCCAGGCCCGGGTGCTCTTCAGCGATATGTTCGCGCGTCGCGCCAACGACCGAGACCGCCCGGCCGGAACCGAAGAGGAGCTGTGGCGGTCACCCGCGAACGTGTCGAGCCTGATCGAGCTCTACCGGGACAACCCGGACGCCTCGGATCACGAGATGGAGCGGGCAATGGCGGCGGCCTTCAAGTCACAGCCGGAAGACCACTGATCGAGCTGGTCGCTCAACGCACCGAAGGCAGCCGGGCGATAGTCTCCCGGCTGCCTTCGATGTTACTGGCCCATCCCCCCAACGAATACGGCTAGAGACTTCCCCCCTCGGGCAACTTGGCGGTTCCCATCGCCCGGAGGATCCGGGCGGCCGTGGTCGGTTCGTTCGAATCGATATCGGCCCAGGCGTGGGCGCGGCGGTCGAGCCACGGCTTGAGCTCGCCGTACGCGCGCGACGCGGCCGCGTTGTCGAACGTGATCGTGCCGTCGGCGATTCGATACTCGGCTTCGTGCGCCGCCAGCAGGCCATAGAGGCTGTCGAGCGACTGGAGCAGGAAGCTCGAGAGCTTGGCTATCTCGGGGTGCTCCTGGCGGATCTTGCGTCCTTCCCAGGTACGCCACTGCCCATCAGACCACTTGTTGCGATTGGAGAGCAGGTCGAAGCTGTCCCGGTACGCCTGCTCGATCTCGGCCTCGCGGCGGCGGTAGCGCTGAACGTACGCGCTGGCCGTGCCGACCGCGGCGCGGGCGGCGCGAAGTCCCGAGGGCTGCAGCCGACTCGTCGCGAACAGGTTGGCGAATCCCGCCGTGCGGAGCCCATTATCGAGCTCGGCGCGCGCTGCGGTGTGCGCGCTCTCGTAGCGGGCCACCAGTCCGGCCCCGGACTTGAGGTCACCTTCGAGCGAGGGCGCGGCCACGGCCTTGGGTGCCGCGATGGCGATCTTGGGTGGGGGCGCGATCTTCGGCACCGGCGCCGGGACCGGCGCGACCTCGGCCGGCTGCGGAGACGTCAGCTTGGTCGTCTCCTCGGGAGTTACGAACGCGCTGGCCCCGCCGAAGCTCGGGCTACCCTTCGATGCCGGCACGCTGGCCGGAAGGACGGTGGCGTTGTTCGTTGCTGGCTGCGCCGGCCGCTCCGCGCTGAGCGTCCGCGGACCAAGCTCAGGAACCGGCAACGGGACTCCCACGCCTAGCTCGACCTGGGGCCGGTTGGCCGAGAGCGCCAGGTGGGTCGAGCCGGCGAGCGTCACCGCCGCGGCGGCGATCAGGATCGGACGCCGCCGCCGGCCAAGCCGCAGGTCCACCCGCGGAAGCTGGAATGGAGGGGACGGCTCCGCCACGGACGCGACCGGCTCTCCGGACGCTTCGGCGGGCGGCTCGCTCTGCGCGGCGAGGAAGATCGCATCGCGCTCCGGCTCGGGCAACGGAATCGGGTCGAGTGGCGGAACGTGCTCGAACACCGGGATGGACATCGGCTCCGGTGCCAGGTACGCCGCGAAAGGCTCTGGCGTCGGCGCCGGCTCCGGCTCATCCGGAAAGACCACCTCCGACACCGGTGGCTTCATCGCAGGCGGCTCTGGCGTAGCGGGCTCCGGCTCGGGCTCAGCCTCGCGCTCGGGCTCGGCGACCGGGTGGGGCGGCGCTGCCATCATGGACTTGGGCTCAGGCAGCGTCGGCGCCATCCACAGGGCAGGGGCGGGCGCAGGAGTCGGCGCTGGGGCCGAGCCCTGGGCGGGCACCGGAGCCGGTGCCGCGGGCTCCACTGCGGGCGACACATCGATAAGCGGGAGGCCGGCAACCGGACTCCGCGGTGGCGTTGGCGTGCGACGGACCGGCGCTTCGCTTTCGGCTCGCACCGGCACGGGTTGGATGGGAGCCGGCGCTACGGGGCCCGCCGCCATCTCCCGCGCCTTCTTGAAGTGCGGGTGGAACTCGATCGGCAGCCATTTGTCGCTGGCCGAATGGTAGATCCTCGCCTTCGAGGTGATGACGCCGGTCTTGATGGCCCTCGCCATCTCCTCGATGCTGCGAAAGACGCCGATGTCCTCGGGACCCAGCTCGATGCGATACATAGAGACCCCCCTGCGCACCCGGGATAGCGAAAACCGTGCTCCACTCGAATGCAGGGAATTGCCTGTCGTGGTGGTTGACAGTCCTGGCCCCGTCCCGATGGCGGGGGCGGCCGCGGCCTCAACGAGGGGGACAAACGGAAGCCGAGCCTGCCGTGCGGTTTGGAACCCACGCCGATGCCGGTCCCCGCCGCGGGGTGACCAGACTCTGAACAGTGACGCCGGGTTGGGCGGTTGCTGGGAGGAGTGCTGAATCTCGCGCGGGTGATACCGCACTTTGCAGTCCACCGGCCCGCATTGCCGAGGGCGCGCCGAGCTTGCCGCTCGCCGCGGCGGGCGCCCAGATTGGGGCGATGCGACCCCTGGCGCTCGTCACCGGCGCAACTACCGGCATCGGGAGAATGTTCTCGGAGCGGCTGGCGGCGCGGGGGCACGATCTCCTGATAGTGGCGCGCACTGCCGCTCGACTTGAAGACGTCGCCCGAGAGCTCGCGGAGAAGTATGCCGTAAAGGCCGAGCCGTTTCCCGCGGACCTTGCGCGCGATGACGAGATCGACCGGTTGGAAGCGCGCGTCAGGGGCGGACCGCCGCTGGCCTTTCTGGTCAACAACGCCGGGTTCGGCATAGAAGGAAAGCTCGCCGTCTGCGATCCCGCGCCCCAGGCGGCGATGCTGCATCTGCACACCCTCGCGCCGATGCGACTGGCGCACGCGGCCTTGCCGGGGATGCTCGAACGCCGAGCCGGGGCAATCGTGAACGTCTCCTCGGTCGCTTCGTTCATCTATGCGCCGGGCAACGCCAACTATTCCGCGACGAAGGCGTATCTCACGGTGTTCAGCGAGGGATTGGCGGGCGAGGTGGCCGAGCTTGGCATCCAGGTGCAAGCGCTCTGTCCCGGCTTCACTCGCACCAAGTTCCATGATAGCATGGGCCTGGACGCAGCGAAGCTGCACCAGCGTCCCATGTGGCTCAGTGCGGAGTACGTGGTGGACTGTTCGCTTCGCTCGCTCGACCGCCGGGGGCCGGTGGTGTGCATTCCCGACTGGCGTTACCGCGTGCTGGTCGGATTGATCCGCATCGTGCCCCGGCGCCTGATCGGCGTCGTGACGCGGCGCGGTCGGTGATGGGCGCGCTGACCTCCGTGAGTACCGCATCGGTCATGGGCCGAATCGGGTTGCCCGAGCCGGTAGCCGCGCTCGCGGTGCGAAGCTGGGACGTGATCGTCGTCGGAGCGGGGCACAACGGCCTCACCTGCGCCGCTTACCTCGCCCGCGCGGGCCGCAAGGTGCTGGTGCTCGAGGCGCGCGAGCGGGTCGGCGGTGCCTGCACTCTCGAGGAGCCGTGGCCCGGCGTGCGGATGTCGCCCTGCGCGTACGTCGTCGGTCTGCTGCACCCGCTGGTCATGCGCGAGCTCGACCTCCCGGGGCGCGGTTTCCGTTGGCATCCCGCGGCGGGCGGACTGTTCGTGCCATTCGAGGACGGATCGAGCATTCAGTTGTGGAACGACGACGCCCGCTGCGAAGCCGAAGTGCGCGCCTTTGCCCCTAAGGACATCAGCGGCTGGCGGGCGATGGCCGGGCTCAAGCGCCGGCTCCGCGACCTGCTCCGGCCGGAAGGCGACGGCGATCTGTGGGTGGGCGATGCCCCCACCCGGCAACAGGTCGAGGATCGCTTGCGCGGCGACGGCGACGCCAGGTCGCTCTTGTTCGACTGGTCCATGGTGGAATGCGTCGAGCGCTTCATCCAGGACGAGCGGCTGCAGCTCGCATATCTCGGCCAGGGCGTGATCGGCACCGACGCGAGCCCGCACGATCCCGGAACCGCGTCGGTCTGGTTCCACCACGGATCCGGGCGGATGGACGGGCAGCCCGGCACCTGGGGATACGTCGAAGGCGGCATGGGGATGGTCTCGTTCATTCTCTGCGACGCGGCGCGGGAGGCGGGCGCGGTCGTAGCCGCCGGCGTGCCGGTGGCGCGCATCGTTCCCGGCGACGGTGTCGAGCTGGAGGGCGGCGAGCGAATCCGCGCATCGCGGGTGGTTTCCAATGCAGACGCGCGGGTCACGCTCCGCCTGCTGGGCACAGCCGCCGACCCCGCCTGGCGGGCGCGGGTGGAGCAGGTTCCGATCCGCGGCGTGACAGTGAAGGTGAATCTCGCGCTCCGCGAGCTGCCCAACTTCCGCGCGCGCCCGGGCACCTTCGAGCCCCATCACACCGGGCAGGTGAACACGCCGCTCAGCAAGGCGGAATGGCGTGACACCCATGCGGCGGCCCGCCGGGGCGAGCTGCCGCCGCGGGTGTGGGCTGAGCTTTATCTGCAGACGGCCTACGACCGGAGCGTCGCGCCACCCGGGGTACACACGCTGAGCGTGTTCGCCCAGTACGTGCCGTACGCGTTCCGCGACGGCAGTTGGGATACCCGTCGGGAAGAAGCAGGCGACGTCGTGATCGCATCCATCGCGCGGTTCTGCTCCAACCTGCCCGACGCCATCATCGCTCGCGAGGTCCTGGGGCCGCCGGACGTCGAGCGCCGAGTCGGCCTCACGGGGGGCCACATCTTCCAAGGCGAGATTCTTCCGCCCTACATGTGGGACCGGCGCCTGAGCGCGCGTACCCCCATGCCGGGGATCTATCTCTGCGGAGCCTGTACCCACCCGGGGGGCAGCGTCATCGCGGTCAACGGCCGCAATGCGGCAATGGCGGTGATCGGCGACTCCGGCTCGTGACCTGGCGCACGGGTTTCGGGAGCCGACCCTGCGAAATTGGCCCCGTTCGCGGAGAGCTGCAGGACGAACGGAGTGACGCAGACCAGGAGGCGGGACGTGCGCGTTGTCACATTCGCCGGGCTTGCCGCGCTTATCGCGGTAGCCGGCTGCCAGAAGACGGGCGAGCGGACTTACGAGGTAGAGAAGCCCGTCGTCGGGACCCAGACGGATACCATTCGGACGCCGGACGTGGATGTCGGCATGAAGAAGGACACCCTCAACGTGCCCGACGTGGACGTGAAGAAGAAGAAGGTCGAAGTGAACGTGCCCGACGTGGATGTTCAGAAGCCGAGCGAGCGGGACACCAATCAGTAGGCGGTAGAGACGGGGAAAGAGGGTAGAGGCGGTAAAGTTTCAGGGTGAAGGGAGATGGGTGCCAAGGGCATTAGCCGTTGGTACCTTTCTTCGTTTACATACCAACCTTACCGCCCTGACCGTCTCTACCGCCCACGTGAACAGCTTCCTCCCTCGGCGTGCCGAGCTTTCCGCCCTGCTGAGATTGGCGTTCCCGGTCGTAGTAGTACAAGTCGGCTTGTACTTCATGGGCGTGGTGGACTCCATCATGGTGGGCCATCTCTCCGCCGAGGCGCTGGGCGCGGTTGCGCTGGGCAACGTGTACTTCTTCGGCGCAGGCGTCTTCGGGATGGGCATCCTGCTGGCGCTCGATCCGCTGGTGGCGCAGGCCGTGGGCGCCGGCGACGAGCCCGCCATCGCCCGCGCGGTCCAGCGAGGCTTGCTGCTTGCCGCGGCACTCAGTGTTCCGTGCTCACTGCTGCTCCTGCTCGCCGAGCCCACGCTGGGGCTGCTCGGTCAGCCGGCCGCGCTCGCCGAGGGAGCCGGAGTGTATACCCGCTGCCTCATCCCCGGCGTGCTGCCGTTCTATGCGTTCATCGTGCTGCGGCAGACGCTACAGGCGCGCGAGCTCATGCGCCCGATCGTCCTCACGATCGTGGGTGCGAACCTCTCGAACGCGCTCCTGAACTGGATCCTCATCTACGGGCGGTGGGGCGCGCCGCGGCTCGGTGTCGCCGGCTCTGCCTGGGCCACCACGGTAAGTCGTTGGTTGATGGTGATCGCGCTGCTTGCGCTCGCCTGGGCCGAGCTCCGGCCGCACCTCTTGCCGATCCGGCGTGAGGTCGCCCAGTGGTCACCGCTCTCCCGGATGCTGGCGATCGGGTCGCCCATCGGGCTGCAGCACCTGATGGAGTACGGCGTGTTCGGCACCGTCGCGCTGCTGATGGGCGGGCTGGGCACGACGGCCATCGCGGCGCACCAGGTCGCCATCAATCTCGCGTCGCTCACGTTCATGGTGCCGCTCGGGATCGCAGGCGCGGCCGCTGTGCTGGTCGGGCACGCGGTGGGCCGCGGCGATATGCCCGGGGGCCGGCGCGCGGCCCGTGCGGCCCTCGCCTGTGGCGTGGCGTTCATGAGCACGACCGCCTTCCTGATGCTCGCGATCCCA
>DATAFP010000205.1:0-16009 GCA_036257415.1 Gemmatimonadales bacterium | reverse complement strand
CCTCGTCTTTGTAGCCGTTGCAGATGATGAGGTGGTCGGTGCTCTCGTTCTGGGCGAGCACGGCCATGAGCTCCGGCTTGCTCCCACACTCGAGTCCCACCCCGTGCGGAGTGCCGAACTCGACGATCTCCTGCATGATATGGCGCTGCTGATTCACCTTGACCGGGTACACCGTGGTATAGCTGCCGTCGTAGCCGAACTCCTTGATGGCGTGCTGGAATTGCGCCGCCAGCGCCTGGATCCGGGACCGCAGGATGTCGGAGAACCGGAGCAGCAGCGGGAGTCCAACGCCCTGGGCGTTCAGGTCCAGGGCGAGTTGATACAGGTCGAGGCCGCGCTTGGCATTTCCGTCGGGATGTACGGTGACGTGCCCTTCGTCGTTGACCCGGAAATAGCCGAGTCCCCACCCGCTCATGTTGTAGAGCTTCTCGGAATCCTTGGTACTCCACGGCGTGGGCGGCGTCGAAACGATGGTAGCGATGGCCGGCACTCCTGCTCGGGTGAAACCGCGCGACTCCTCCGAGGCGCCCTTAAGTTTGTCCCCCATGAGTGCCGCAGTCCACACCCCAGTTTCCGATCCCGTCGTCATCGTCGGTGCGGGCCTCGCCGGGCTTGCGTGCGCCAACCTGCTTGCAGCGGCCAGACGCCCGGTTCGCGTGCTCGAGCGCGAGGCTGTTCCCGGCGGCCGAGTGCGAACGGATCGGGCCGAGGGTTTCCTGCTGGACCGCGGCTTCCAGGTTCTGCTCACGGCCTACCCGGAGGCCAGGCAGAGGCTCGACTACACGGCGCTCCGCCTGCGGTCGTTCTACCATGGCGCATTGGTCTGGACCGGCCGCGGGCTGCACCGGGTGGCCGACCCGCTCCACCATCCCAAGGATGCCGCCGCGTCGCTCGCCGGCCCCGTCGGCACGACGCTCGACAAGCTCCGCGTCCTCGCACTGCGTCGACGGGCCGGTTCCGGCTCGCTTCCCGAGTTGTTTTCCCGGCCGGACACTACCACCATCAACGCGCTTCGGCGGCTCGGCTTTTCCAACTCGCTCATCGATCTGTTCCTGCGTCCGCTGCTGAGCGGGATCTTCCTTGATCGGGAGCTGGCGACTTCGAGCCGCATGCTGGATTTCGTCATCCGGATGATGTCCCAGGGGGACGTTGCGCTACCCGCCGCGGGCATGGGCGCGCTGAGTGATCAACTGGCGGCGCGGCTTCCTCCCGGAGCCCTGCGGACGGGCGCCCACGTCACCCGGCTCGACCCGGATGGCGTGACGTTGGAATCGGGCGAGACGATTCGGGCGGGTGCGGTAGTGGTCGCCACCGAGGGCGATGTGGCCGCGCGGCTCACGGGGCGGCTCGCCGCGCCCCCGCCCCGGGCAGCGACCACGGTGTACTACGCTGCCAGCCGGTCACCGGTCGGCGGCCCTTACCTCGTGCTGAACGGTGTCGGGCTCGGGCCGGTGAACAGTCTCTGCGTGCCGAGCGACGTGGCGCCGACCTACGCACCCCACGGCCAGGCGTTGGTCGCCGCCTCGGTGCTTGGCCTGCCCGCGGCCGACGACGCGGCGCTGGACGCGGACATTCGCACCCAACTCCGGCGTTGGTTCGGGACCCAGGTCGATGAGTGGCGCCGCCTGCGCATCTATCGGATCCCCTGGGCGCTTCCCGACCAGGCGCCGCCCGTTCTCGAGCCGGCCGAACGGCGAGTACAGCTCGATGCGCGACTCTTCGTGGCCGGCGACCATCGCGACACCGGTTCGATCCAGGGTGCGCTGGTGTCCGGCCGCCGGGCCGCCGAAGCCGTCCTGGCGGCGGGATTGTAGCGGCCCCGCCACGGCCGGAGCGTGTCCCACAGGCAACGGTGGCTCCCGCGCAACGCCGCCTGGTCCACGTAAGTGGCTGTCCTGGCGGCACTCCGAATCGGCACGAAGCTCGCACCCCTGGGCGGGCGCAACGCTAAGCTTCCATATTGCAAATAGTTGCACTACCAGGGTTCACCAGCGAGGTACTCATGTTCGCTACGACGCTGACGTCCGTCCGCCGATTGCCGCCCGCGCTCCGCGGGCAGCTCCAGGTCGCCTACGCGCGGGCCTGGCAGGCGCTTTCCGATACGCATTTCCAGCAGGCGGTTTTGTTTGCCCGCCGCGTTGCCGACCGCCTTGCTTTGGGCGAGGCGCTCGATCGCTATTTCCGGGAGGTCGCGGTTCCAGTTGCGATGCAGGAGACCGTGCGGGCTCGCGCGCTGCTCGAGCTCGCCGACACGATCCCCGGCGCTTCATCCGAGCCGGGCAGTGCCGACCCGTGGCAGCGTCTCCGGCCCGACCGGCTGGTCGAGTCGGTGCGGCGTCGGGCGCAGTGGGTGGAGGAAACCTCGCTCCAGTGTCGCATGGCGGCGTGCCTGGCCGACGCCGCGGTGGCCGAGACCCATACCCGCATGGCGGTCGAGGTCGCAAAGCTGCTGGGGGACACGATGCCCCCCGACGAGGCGGTGATGGTATACGTGCGGACATTCGATCTGCCGGCTCGCGATAGTGACGCAGTGTTTCGTGCCGCGCTTGGCCGACTGGGTGAACAGCAACTGACGACCGTGGGCGCGGCGCCCAAGCTTCACGTCGAGGCAACGGAAGTCGTGGAACCGATCCCAGCGCCGGCTCCCGCGCTGCTCCAGGCTGTTCCCGCGTTCGGACTGCGCGTTATCGGTTGAGCCAGACGGGGCGACCGTACCGCGGCTGGCCTTCGGGACTCGATCCCGGAGGCCGGTTTGTTGGCGGCTAGGAGGCTTGCCCGCGGTGGTCCCTCGGGGCATACTGCTCGCGCCAAAAAGTCAGCATTCACCCTCGCAAGGAACACAGATGCCTTTGCTCGCCCGATGTGCGGGCCTCGCCGGCATTGCCGCGGTAGCGGCCTGCTCCGGCTCCGACGTCCCCAAGACCGACCAGGCCGACGCCGCTCCAGCTCCTCCCCCACCCACCGCCACCGTTCCGAACGTCGTCAACGTCACCGCGCGTGAATACGCTTTCGAGGTGCCGCAGCAAATTCCGGCGGGCGTTACGACGTTCCGGTTCATGGCGAAGGGCAAAGAGCCGCATCACGGCATCATGGTGCGGCTGGACGACGGGAAGACCTTTCAGGACCTGGCCGAGGCCCTCAAGAAGGAAGGTCCGCCGCCCACCTGGGCGCACATGGATGGAGGGATGATGATCGGGGACCCAGACGCGGGTTCAATGGTCACCATGAGCCTCACGCCGGGCAAGTACGCGCTCATCTGCTTCATCCCCGCGGCGGATGGTATGCCGCACATGGCCAAGGGAATGGTCGCGCCGATCGAGGTTACTCCGGCGACCGGCCCCCCGGCGCCGGAGCCCGAGGCGGACGTCGTGGTCAGGCTGGCCGATTTCGACTTCCAGATCTCGAAACCGCTGACACCGGGCGAGCATGTGATCCGGGTGGAGACGACACCGGGTCAGCCGCACGAGGTCGTGCTGGTCCAGTTGGGCGAGGGAGTGACGCCGCAACAGGTGGTCGCGACGGAGATGGGACAGATCAAGGGGCCACGACCCTCGTACACCTACGTCGGCGGTGTGGCGCCCATGGAAGCCGGACGACATGCGTATATGCACGTCAATCTCAAGCCGGGGAACTACGCGCTGATCTGCTTCCTGCCTGACGCGAAGGACGGAAAGCCGCACCTCGTGCACGGTATGCTCAAGCAGATCACCGTGGGCTGAGCGTCAACAGCGCTTGTTCCGCCATTCGCGCGGCGCGCAGGCGAGGCCGGGCTCCCTCCAGAGTCCGGCCCGCGCCGTCCGCGCCGCGTTTTGCGCCCGCTCCAGCCGCTTCACATACTTCACGTTGGGCGGGACGGTGAGCAGGAAAGCCCAGCCGTCGCGCACCAGGGTCTCGTTGACGAGCGAATCGCCGGCCCACGCATAGGCCAGCGTCCGCCCGTAGCGGTCGCGCGGTCCGACGTCCTGCTCCAGCCGTATCCGGGCGCCAAGCGGCAGCAGGCGCCGGAGCGCGGCGGTGGATTCGAGTGCCACCTGTCCCTGCCCGCGTTCTGGCGCGTCGATTCCAATCAGGCGAACCTTGAGACCGTCCGAGCAGTAGAAGGTGTCACCATCGACCACGCGCGCCACCGTGCATGGCCGGTCCGGTCCGGCGAGGGCCAGCCATCCCACGAGAGCGAGTGTGAACAGCATGCCCGCAATCTAGAACCACCGGCGACACTGATGTCATCGTTGCACATCGTCGAGCGCAGCACGACCCTGCCCCAGTCTCCGTCCGCAGTCTACGCCTGGCATGGCCGCCCCGGCGCATTCGAGCGACTCACGCCCCCATGGGAGCGCGTCGAGCTCGTCGAGCGCTCGGGCGGACTGGAGCAGGGCGCCCGTACAATGATGCGCCTCCGCGTCGGTGGGCGCTGGGTGCGCTGGGTCGCGGTGCATCGGGAACACGAAGCTGGCCGGCGGTTCGTCGACGAGCAGGTCGAGGGACCATTCGCTCAGTGGCGGCACACCCACGAGTTCGCGTCGGAGGGGGGCGGTACACGCGTGACCGACCACATCGAGTACGCTCCCCCCTTCGGACTCGCCGGGGCGGCGGCCGATCGCTGGGTGGTCCGGCCCAGAATCGAGCGCCTGCTGGCCTATCGGCACGCGCTCCTGGCGGACGACCTCGCCGCCCACGCGCGTTTCGGTCAGCATGCCCGGCTCAGGGTGGCAATCACCGGGGCCACGGGCCTGATCGGGCGGGCGTTGTCAACGTTCCTGAGCTCCGGTGGGCACGAGGTGATTCACCTCGTCCGCGGCATCCCCCAACCGGGCGAGCTCAAGTGGGACCCCTTGGCTGGCGAGCTCGATGCGAAAGCGCTCGAGGGCATCGACGCGGTGGTGCATCTCGCCGGGGAAAATGTGGCATCCGGCCGCTGGACCGCGGCGCGAAAGCGCCGCATCGTCGAGAGCCGGACGGTCACCACCCGGTTTCTCTCCGAGGCGCTGGCCCGGCTGAACCAGCGCCCCAGCGTGCTCGTGTCCGCGTCAGCGGTGGGGATCTACGGGCCGCGGGGCGACGAAGTGCTCACGGAGACGAGCGCACTGGGTTCCGACACCGACTTCTTCGTCGAACTGGCACGTGAATGGGAAGCCGCTGCTGAGCCCGCGCGACAGGCAGGCATTCGGGTGGCGCACCCCCGCTTCGGCGTGGTGCTGAGCCCTCGGGGCGGCGCGCTCGCGAAGCTTCTCCCACCGTTCCGTGCCGGCGTCGGGGGACAACTCGGCAATGGCCGCATGTGGATGAGCTGGGTCTCAGTGGACGACGCGGTCGGCGCGATCTACCACGCGCTCTTCAGCTCATCGATTGCGGGCGCCTACAACGTCACCGCCCCGGACCCGGTGACGAGCCGCGAATTCGTCCGCACGCTGGGTCGCGTGCTGGGCCGCCCCGTCGCCGTCCCGGTGCCGGCGGCGGCGCTTCGGTTGGCCTTTGGCGAGATGGCGGACGCCACCATCCTGTCGAGCATTCGGGTGCTGCCCAAGGTTCTGCAGGGGGAGCAGTACGGTTTCCGTCATACCCGCCTCGAGCCCGCGCTCAGGTACCTGCTCGGCCGAACGGCGTAGTTAGCTTCTGGGCATGACCTCGCCACGAGCCGTCGTGCTGTTGAGCGGCGGCATGGATTCCGCCACCACCCTGGCCATCGCGCGTCAGCGTGGCTTCGAGGTATACGCGCTCAGCTTTCGCTACGGCCAGCGGCATGCCGCCGAGCTTGCCGCGGCGCGCCGGGTGGCCGAGCAGCTTGGCGCGGCGCGGCACGCGATCGTGGACATCGACCTCCGTTCATTCGGGGGCTCCGCGCTCACCGACGACATCGCGGTCCCCAAAGACCGCGCGCTGGAAGCGATGAGCGATGGCATTCCGGTCACCTATGTCCCCGCGCGCAACACGATCTTTCTCAGCTTCGCGCTGGCGTGGGCCGAGGTGCTGGGGGCGTCCGACATCTTCATCGGAGTGAACGCGCTGGACTACAGCGGCTACCCCGACTGCCGTCCGGAGTACGTCGCCGCGTTTCAGTCGCTCGCGCAGCTGGCGACCCGTGCCGGTACGGAGCAAGGCCGGCGGCTCACCATCCATACGCCGCTCATCCTTCTCAGCAAGCGCGAGATCATCGAACTCGGGCGTGCACACGGCGTGGACTACGGCCTGACCTTGACGTGCTACGACCCCAGTCCGGAGGGCGAAGCCTGCGGCCGCTGCGATGCCTGCCAGCTTCGCCTCAAGGGATTCCGCGAGGCAGGGCTTACTGATCCCGCGCGGTACCAGACGGTGGCGCGCCCTGAGTAGTGAGCCCACCGCTTAGCTTTCGTCCATGCCGTACTCGGTGAAGGAGATCTTCTACACCCTCCAGGGTGAGGGCGCTCACGCCGGGCGCCCGGCGGTCTTTTGCCGGTTCGCGGGGTGCAATCTCTGGACCGGGCGAGAGGCCGATCGCGCGTCGGCCGTCTGCGATTTCTGCGACACGGACTTCGTCGGCACCGACGGGCCCGGCGGCGGAAAGTTCGCTACCGCGCTGGAGCTCGCCCGCGCGGTAGACGCGGCCTGGCCTGCGGCCCTCGAGGCGATGGACCGGAAGTTCGTGGTCTGCACCGGAGGCGAGCCGCTGCTGCAGCTCGACCAGGATCTGGTGGAGGCGCTCCACTCGACGGGGTTCGAGGTGGCGGTAGAAACCAACGGTACCCAGGATCCTCCCGCCGGCCTCGATTGGGTGTGCGTGAGCCCCAAAGGCCGCGCTGAGCTTCGTCTTCGGTCCGGGGACGAGCTCAAGCTGGTCTATCCGCAAGCCGACGCCGAGCCTTCTCAATTCGAGTCGCTCGACTTCCGTCACTTCTTCCTGCAGCCGATGGACGGCCCGGATCGCGAGGCCAACACCCGCGCGACACTGGCCTACTGCCTCGCGCATCCACGCTGGCGGCTCAGCCTCCAAACTCATAAGCTTCTCGGGATTCCGTAGGTCGGGAGCCGGCGGGAGCGGGCGGAGCAGGCGGGAGGGGCCAGCGGCCCCGGCCCGGATGCGTCGGTTCGCTCCCCGACGTTCCCGCCTGCTCCCGACCACTCCCGCCCTGGCGACATGCACGGGTATTCCGACCGAATCAACCATGCGCTCGCCTTCACCGCGAAGCATTACCGCCCATCGGTGCCACCTTGGGGCGGAATGGGACACGTAGCGCATCCGGCTAACGTTGGACTCATTCTGACGCGGTACGGATGCGATCAGGTGACCGTGGTCGCCGGTATCGTGCACCACATCCTCGAAGAGCTGCCCCCGGCGGAACGAAGCGCGTACGAGGGGAAGATCTGCGAGAAGTTCGGGCCAGTGGTCCTCGCGGTCGCGCTAGACGCGAGCGAGCTCCGATACGACGAGCGGGGCGAGCGGCCCTGGCGGGCCCGGAAGCTCGAGCTCCTGTCACACCTTGGCGTCGCCGAGCCGCGGGCGCTGGACGTGATCACGGCGGATGAGATCCATCGCTGTGGATCCATGATCGCGGCGACACGGCGGCTCGGCGGTGAGTATCTCCGGACGGTCAGCCAGGCGAGCTCGGAGCAGCTGCTCTGGTGGTACCGCTCCATGTTCGAAGTGCTCTCGGCGCGCGCCGACTGGCCGCTGCGCGCCATGCTGGACGAGATCCGCGCGCTCAGCGCGGACCTGGTGCGAAGCCTGCAACAACGCGAGGAGGAACTGTGACGCGGTGCGCGGTTCGCCGGCTCGCGGCGGCCATCGCCCTCGGGGGCGCGTCGGCGTGCGCCGGCGGCCTGCCCCCGCCGCCGGCCCCCACCAATCCGATCCGCTTCCTCTCGATCAACGACGTGTACGTGGCCGACACACTTCCCGAGGGAAGCGGCGGCCTGGCGCGGGTCGCGGCCATGCGGGACCGAATCGCGCTGGAGGGACCGACCCTGCTCCTGCTGGCGGGCGACTTCCTCTCGCCCAGCGCACTGAGCCGGCTGACCAGCGGGCGTCACATGGTGGACGCGCTCAATGCCGCGCGGGTGGACTACGTGACCTTCGGCGAGCACGAGTTCGATCTGCCCCGCGACACCCTGCTCGCGCGGATACGCGACTCGCACTTCACTTGGCTGTCGGTCAACTGCACGGAGCCGGCGGGTGGACCACTGCCGGGATCGGTACCCTGGGACACGCTGCGGCTGGCCGAACGCAAGATCGGGCTCTTCGGGCTGACGATTCCCGGCCCGTACCCCGACTACGTGCGCTGCGGCGATCCCGATGCCGCAGCCCGCCGGGCAGTGGACACCTTGGTGGCACAGGGCGCCGAGCTCATCGTGGCGGTAACCCATCAAGCGATCGAGACCGATCGACGAATGCTCAACCGGGAAAACCGGATCGATCTGGTGCTGGGTGGGCATGAGCACGAAGCGCAGAGCCTGAGCATCTCCGGCCGGCACATACTCAAAGCCGATGCGAACGCCCGCACCGTCCAGTTCGCGACCGTGTGGGGTGCCAAGGGTCAATGGCGCCAGGCGGTCACCCTACTGCCGGTGCATGGCGGGCTGCCAAGTGACTCCGCGACGGCCGCCGTGGTGGCGGCCTGGCAGGACACGCTGCGCCTCCGATCCGCCTCCGACCATTGAGCGTCGCGCCCCGCTTCCCCGCTCTCCGACGCTCGCTATCTTCTTCCGGAATGGGTTCAACGCCGCCCACCGCGCTCGCCACCATACCCAGCGCATTTGCCGCTGCCTGCCGGCTGTCCCGTACCGACGGAGAGCTGCTGGAACGCTGTCGGATGGCGCTGGTGCAGCGATTCCAGAGCGACCGCATCTGGCTGTTGCTGCTGTCGGGACACGGCGAGACCGGGTCGGTCGGCCCCCCGGATCGCGGGGCCGACGGGGGGGAGGTCACCCGGCTCAAGAACGGCGATACCGAGGTCGTCATCCTGGCGGACAAACCGGCGGCCGCCGAAATGCGCGGAGTGGCCACCTCGCTCGCGGTGGGGCTCTCGGTGGTCTTCGAGCTTCGGAGCATCCTACTCGAGCGCCAGGGCGCGTTGGACGACGCAGTGTTCCAGCTTCGCGCCCTCCGGCAGGTGGCCCGGCTTCTGTCTTCGGTGCACTCCACCGAGGAGACCGAGCAGCTCATTCTCGACTTCATGGCCGAAGTGTTCTTTGCCTGGTGGGCCACGCTGTACCGGGCCACCGGCCCCCAGTACATACCCAAGCTGTCACGCTCGCTGGCGGACCGTGAGCCCCCGCCGCCGATCGAACGAGACTCACTAGATCAGGCCTTGCCGGCGGGCAGCGCTGCCGCGGGAGCGGAAGATGTGGCGGTGGCGACGCTGGTGGGGGACGGCGCTCAGCTGATCGTCCCGCTCGACGCCGGCGCCGAGCGGATGGCCGTGCTGGTGCTGGGTGGACGGATCAGCGAGAAGCCGTACGGCCGGGCGGAGCTGGAGCTCGCGGGTACGCTGTCGTTCGCGGCCGCGATCGCGCTCAAGAACGCGGAGCTGGTGGAACAGCTGCACAGCGCCGCGACGACGGACGAGCTCACTGGGCTCTACAACCGCCGCGCATTGGAGGAGCGCCTCGCCGCCGAAATCTCCCGGAGCCTCCGCCACCAACTGCACACCAGCGTGCTGCTGCTCGACCTCGACCGCTTCAAGGTCATCAACGACACCATGGGCCATGCCGCGGGCGACCGGCTGCTGGTGCTGGTGGCCAACGTCTTGCGCCAGCAGGCCCGCGCGCTCGATGTGGTCGGCCGACTGGGCGGCGACGAGTTCCTCGTCGTGCTCCCCATGACCAAGCCGACGGAGGCCCAGGTGTTCGTCGGGCGGGTCCAGGCCAGCCTGGACCAGCTCGCGGCCGCGCACCCCGAGTTCGGGCAGTGCACTCTAAGCATCGGGGTGGCCGAAGCGCCGCGGCACGGCAGCACGGTTGGCGCGCTGCTCGCCGCTGCCGATACCGCGCTCTACCGGGCCAAGCGGGGCGGCCGTAACACCGTCGAAGTCGCGGACGAATAGCACCGCCATGCCAGACGCGGAGTTCATCCTGCTTGGCGATGCCTGCTGGCTGGATTTCGTGAACACGGCGCGGGCCCGCACCGCCGACGCGCCGGACCGCCTGCCCGACCCCGCCGCTTATCATCGCTGGACCCGAGCGCAGAAGCTCGCCTCCGACGTCGATGTGGTGCCCTTCGCCGACATCCTGCTGTTCCGGCGTCAGCTCGGCGCGCTGGCCGACGCGCTCAGTGCCGGCCAGCCGGCGCCTGGTTCGTCCGTGGCGGCCTTGAATGCAGTGCTGGCCCGGCAGCCGGGGCATGAGCAGCTCATCCGTACCGCAGGACGCTGGTCGGTCCGTTTAGCGCCGGAGCGGCCGCTCCGAGCGCTCGAGGTCGTGGCGCGGTCCGCTGCCGCCACCCTGGCCGATGTCACCCGCGCCGTGCGCCGCTGCACCGCCGACCCCTGTTCCCTCGTGTTCCTGGACAGCGCCACGACGCAAGGCCGCCCCTGGTGCAGTCCGGCAGTGTGCGGCGGGCGGGGACGTATCGAGCGCCGGCGCGGCATGCTGCGGTGATCGCGACCGATCCGGTCGAGATCTTCCGCCGGGCCGAGACCGCACTCGGCGAGCGGTTTGCGCTCGAGCGCCTCGTCGCGGCGTCGGCCGAACGGGTGCTGTTTCTCGCGTCCGATCGCGTGCTCAAACGGCGGGTGAGCCTCCGCATCAACGTCTGGTCAAACCCGGGAACCCGGGCCTGGTTTATGGGCGAGGCGGTGGCGCTTGGGCGACTCGACCATCCAGCCATCCGGCACGTGTACGACGTGGGCGTCGTGGACGAGCTTGCCTACCGGGTCGGTAACTGGATCGAGGGAGAGGGACTGCACGAAGCAGTAGGTCGGGGCCCGCGACCCATCCCGGCCGTCCACGCGCTTGCGCGCGATTTTCTGAGCGGGCTGGAGCACGCGCATGGTCAGGGCGTGATCGTGCGGCGGGTGGTGCCGGCGTCGTTGATTCTGAGCGCGGCCGGACGGGGCACGATCACCGACCTGCGATTCTCCAGCTGGACCCTCGCGTCGGTGCCTCCGGACGTGGTACCGACTCTGCAGATGTACATGGCGCCGGAGGTCCGCGACGGTGACGCGGGCGACGCCGTGAGCGACGTCTATACCGCCGGCGCGATCCTGTACTACGCGATCACGGGCGCCGAGCCGCCGCTCGACCCCACCAATCTGCAACCACCAACCCAATTCCGGCCGAACTGCCCGCGTGCCCTCGAACGCGTGATCCTGCGATCGCTGCGCCCGGCACCGAACGATCGATACCTTACCGCTGCCGAAATGCTGGAAGACTTCGCTTCGGAGGCGGGGACATTCGAGACCGCGGTGGTGAGCGTCGGCGGCACGGTGTCGGTGACCGACGCGGAGGATAAAGCTCGCTGGGAGAAGCGGCTCCGGCGCGCGTTGGGCGACGACTACGAGCTCCTGGGCGCCCTGGGCCAGGGCGGCTTCGGCCGGGTATACCGGGTGCGGGACCTCCACCTCGAGCGCGAAGTGGCGCTCAAGGTACTGCATCCCGCGCTCACGCAGGATCCGGCGGTCGTTGAGCGATTCCGGCGCGAGGCCCAGCTGGCTGCCCGACTCAATCATCCCAATATCGTCAACATCTACGACATCGCCGGCAGGTCCGGGCTCATCTGGTACACGATGGAGCTGATTCAAGGCCCGAGCCTGGCGCAGCTGGTCGAACGGCAGGGACCACTTCCGCTCGATCGCGTGTTTCGCCTGTTGCGCGAAGCGCTCTCGGCACTGGCGCACGCCCACGGCTCGGGACTGGTGCATCGGGACATCAAGCCGGAGAACATGCTGCTCGAGCCGGGTGGCAGCCTGCGCATCACCGACTTTGGCCTGGCGCTCGCGCTCCGCGGCGGAAAGTTCGGCGGCGCGACGAGTCAAAGCGGTACACCACAGTTCGCGAGTCCGGAGCAGTTGCTCGGGGAGCGGGTGGACCAACGGTCCGATCTGTACAGCCTGGCCGCCGTGGCGTACTACGCCCTGCTCGGTGTGGTTCCGTTCCCCGGCGCCACCCCGGAACAGGTGTTGGCCAGGCAGACCACCAACCTGTTCCCGGTGACAGAGGGGCGCCGTGACGATGTGGGGCCCGAGGTCTGGGGCGTGCTCCAGCGCGCGCTACACGCCGAAGTGGACGCCCGCTTCCCGTCGGCCGCCGAGTTCCTCCAGGCGCTGAACCGCGCGGCCGGCGCGGCGTTCCCGGGCGGCGAGCTCGCCCGGGCGGCCGCCAGGTGGCTCAGAATATGACGGCGCCGCGGCCCGCCCCCTTGACGAAACCGACCGGCTGTGCATATTCATGGCGCGATTCGATCTCGGCTGTACAGCTTCCAGATTTCTCGGCAGTGTCCATGGAAGGCCTGGGCGCGAGTTCGTCCAGGTCTTTTTCGCATTTTGTGACTCGGGACAGGCCCGTGTTCACAAAATCTCGGCAGTCGGTCCGTCCGGCTGCCGACGCAGTCAAACAAACAGGAGTAGCACCAATGGCTCGCACCACTGGCACGGTGAAGTGGTTCAATGACGCAAAGGGGTTCGGTTTCATCACCCCGGAGAATGGCGACAAGGACTGCTTCGTCCACCACACCGCCATCAAGATGGACGGCTTTCGCAGCCTCACCGAGGGTGAGAGAGTCGAGTTCGACATCGTGCAGGGTGCGAAGGGCCCCGCTGCCGAGAATGTGACCAAGGCGAAGTAAGGGTCTGATCGAACGCCAAACGGGCCGCTCCTCGGAGCGGCCCGTTTCGTTTCCTGCTTGACGGCGGCGAGCTATTTGTGCCGATAGATCACTCGCCCCCTGGTAAGGTCATAGGGCGAGAGGACGACGGTAACGCGGTCGCCCTCGAGCACCCTGATCTTGAATTTGCTCATCTTGCCCGCCGCGTACGCGAGGATCTCGTGTCCGTTCTCCAGCATCACCCGATAATTGCGGTCGGGAAGGACCTCGGTCACGACTCCTTCCATTTCGATGCCTTCTTCCTTGGCCATCCATTATCTCCGCGGGAGGGCGAGCGCCGGCCGGCGGCCGGCGGGAACGGTGGGGAATCTTGCCCGGTCAGCCCCGCTCGGGAAGTCCCGCCCGCAGGGTGGCGAGCCGCTCTTCCACCAAGGCCACCAGCGAGCGCATGGCGGGCCCGTCGAAGGTGAGCGAGGCACCGGCGGTTGCATACATCTCCGGGAGCGACGCAGTGGCCCCCAAGGCGAGCGCGCGCCGATAGCCCCGTACCGCTGCGCGCGGGTCCTTGAGACTGTTGCGCCATACCTGAAGCGCCCCGAGCTGGGCCAGGCCGTACTCGATGTAGTAGAACGGGTAAAGAAAGATGTGCAGCTGCCGGTACCAGCGAGCGACGCGTTCGCGCTCGAGGCCGGTCCAGTCCACCCCGCGCTCGAAGCGAGAGCGGATCCGGAGCCAGGCCGCATCCCGCGCACCCGCGTCATGGCCCTCCCCGCTGGTGTAGATCCAGTGCTGAAAGGCGTCCACCGACGCGATGTGCGGCAAGGCGATGAGCACGTCTTCCAGGTGCTCGATCTCGGCCGCTCGCGCCTCCTCTGCCGTGTAGAATCCGTCCTGCCCGGCGAGATGAGGGGCCGCCAGCAGCTCCATCGACATCGACGCCAGCTCGGCCGCTTCCGAGCCCGGGTGACGCTGCCAGATCAACGGTTGCGCGTGCGACGCGAACGCATGGAACGCGTGGCCGGCCTCGTGCAACAGCGTGTTCACGTCGTCCACCAGCCCGACCGCGTTCATGAAGATGAACGGCCGGCCGCGGTAGTGGAGCGTCTCACAATACCCGCCGGGCGCCTTGCCTTTTCGGCTCTCGAGATCAAGCAGCCGCTCGTCGATCATCCGCTGAAATTCGGCGCCGAGCTCCGGCGCGACTCGCTCGAACGTTGCCCGCCCCCGTGACACCAGCTCGGCTTCCGTCGCGAAGGGACGCAGCGGCTCGGGGCGGTCGGGCTCGACCTGGAGATCCCACGGCCGGAGCGAGTCGACCGCGAGACGCCGTCGGCGATCTTGGTAGAGCCGGTCGACCGCCGGCACCGCCGCTGCTTCAACCGCGTCGTGGAACCGCTCGCAGTCCGCCGGCGTGTAGTCGAAGCGAAACTTGGATTGGAAGCTGTAATCGCGGAAATCGGCGAAGCCCGCGTTGGCCGCCGCGCGTTGCCGGAGCGCGAACATCGTGTCGAACAGGGACGCGAGCGTATCGCGCTGCGCGAGGTACGGCCCGGTGGCCGCGCGCCACGCCCGCTCCCGCACCTCGCGATCGCGACTCTTCAGAAAGGGCTGGAGCTGCGGGAGCGGCCGTTCGATCCCTTCCCATACCGCCGTCATCGAGCCGGTGATGCGTTGGTAGGTCGCCGAATGCTCCTCGACCTCGGCGAAGATGGGAACGTTCTCCTCCCGAAAGATCTCACTCGCCGTGCGGAACCGGCGGATCGTGGTCTCCATGTCGGGGCGGGTAAAGCCGGAATCCAGCAGACGTCGCGCCAGCCCGACGCTCCGCTCCTCGGCCTTGGGGAGGATGTCGGTCGAGAAGCGCAGGTGATCGGCCGCCTTCCCCGCGTCGGAGGTGTCGATGGTGTATGCGATCATGGCGAGCGCGGCCGCCTCGGTGATCAGCTCCTCGAGCGTCGACCACGCCTGGAGCCAGGCGTCCATTCCCTCGGGAGTCAGCGGGCGATCGGCGAGCTCGTCGTAGTAGGGTGCGATGTCCTCCCAGGTCGCCTTGGCGAACGCGGCCGGGGTCGCGGGTAAAGCCAGAACCGTCAATGCAAGCCTCCGAACGGGGGGTGAGTCGGAGGAAACTCGCCGAACTGCTCCAGCAGCGCAAACGCGGCCCGCGCGGCCCCGCGCTCGGAGCTGTGAAGGGCAGCTGCCGCCGCGAGCGCCGCGGGAGTGATCGCCGCCGCCCGCCGGGCGGCCGCAGGGCCACAGCGCGCGAGGTGATCGAGATGCAGCGCGACGATCGCGCGGGTGGAGAGCCGGTAAGACTCGCGACCGTCGGATCGACGCGGCGGCGCCACGGCCCCCGCGCCGGCTGCGAGGACCGCGACCGCTCGGATCAGGATGCCGATGGCATGCCGCCGCGAGCAGGGCGGCGGCGCAATCATGTCGGACCCGAGCTGGGATCCCGCGCCTGCCGGTGGTACAGATACGCCAGGAGCAGCGAGACCAGGCCGAGGATGAAGACGGACGCCACTCGATACAGGGCATCGAGCGACGCGAGGTCGAACGCCAGCACCTTGAGCACCGCGAGCCCTGCCACTGAGAGGCCGGCAAGACGGGCTGCGCGCAGGCCCCGCCGAAGCCCGAGCGTCACCAGCGCGGCGGCGAAGACCAGCCACCAGGCGCTTACCGACAGACCGCTCGCCAGCGACGCGGCAGTGCGGGTGGCGGCGCTCAACCGGAAGTATCGCTGGATCTCCTCGGTGATCCCGAAGAGCGTGAGCGTTCCCGCGAGCAGCCAGAGACCCCAATGGGTGATCCGGGCGGCGTCGCTCAGCGGCTCGCGCTTCCAGAGCCGGGCGGCGAGCAGCGCGGTGACGCCGACGGCGAGCCACTGGACGCCGGCCCACGCCCCGGTGAACGCTGGATCGTAGTAGTCGCGGGCTCGAGCGTCGGCGTCGAACAGGTGCGTGAGAGCGAGTGCCAGCGTGCCGACGGCGTACCACCGTCCGTCGCTCCGGTCCAACCTGTGATCCAGGGCCGCCCACAATAGCGTCAGGCCGAGCAGAACGACGGTGGCCTCGAGGCCAAACCACCGTTCGAGAACCGCAACGGCGAGTGCTGCAGCGCCGACGAACGCGAACGCGGGCCGCCGGCCGGCATAGCCCACCGCCAAGTAGGGAACCGCGACGACGAACGGGGCGAGCCAATCGCGTGCGGTGAAGACCGTTGGTGCGAGCGTTTCCACCGCCCATCCGAGCAGAATGGGCGAGGTGAAGAAGTACA
>DATAFP010000122.1:0-17899 GCA_036257415.1 Gemmatimonadales bacterium | reverse complement strand
CGTCCATCGCCAGCATCGCTCCCTCGTCCGTCACGTAGCGGATCCACCCGAACGGCGAAGCCGCCTCGATCCCGACCCGCGCGCGAATCGCCGGCGGAAGCACGGCGTCCCGGTAGCTCCCGGGCTGGCGCTCGAACAATTCCCACGACGGAAGCGACACCACCCGTGTCCGGACCCCCTCGGTCAAGAGCTGCTTTGCCGCGGCAAGGGCAACGTGCACTTCGGAGCCGGTCGCGAGCAGAATCGCCCGCGGTCCGCCGGGTGGATCCCACAACACGTACCCTCCACGCGCCGCTCCGTCCGCGGCGCCGAGGCCGCTGCCGGTACGGTCGAGCACCGGCACCTTCTGGCGGGTCAGCACGAGGAGCGTTGGTCCGTCCCGCCGCGCGATGGCCGCCCGCCACGCTTCCACGGTTTCCGTGGCGTCGGCGGGACGCAGCGTGACCAGGCCCGGGATGGCGCGGAGCATGGCCAGGTGCTCGACCGGCTGATGGGTGGGCCCGTCCTCCCCGAGGCCGATCGAGTCGTGGGTGCCGATGTAGATGACCGGCAGCCGCATGATTGCCGCCAGACGGATGGCCGGCTTCATGTAATCGGAGAACACGAGGAACGTGCTGCCGAACGGCCGAACGCCGCCGTGGGCCGCAATGCCGTTGAGCGCCGCACCCATGCCGTGCTCGCGCACCCCCCAGTGGATCACCCGGCCGGCGGTCCCCGGCCCCAGCGTGCCGCCCTGCTTGAGCGTGGTGCCGGTGCTGCCGCCAAGATCGGCCGATCCGCCGACCAGCTCCGGGATCGCGCCTGCCAACGCCTGGAGCGCAAGCCCCGATGCCTGCCGGGTGGCGAGCGCGCCCTTGTCCGCACCAATGGCCGGTAGGGCACGTTCCCATTCGTGAGGCAGCTCGCCGGCGAGTCGGCGTTCCAGCTCCGCGGCATCGTCGGGATGCCGCTCGCGGTAGCGCGCCATCCGATCGCGCCAGGCCGAGTGGGCCCGTGCGCCGCGCTCCCGCGCCGGGCGCCATCCGGCGTATGCCTCGGGCGGAACATAGAACGGCGGCTCGACCGGCCAGCCCATGATCTCCTTCGTCTTTCGCACCTCGGTGGCGCCGAGCGGCGCACCGTGCGCTTCCGGCGTGTTCCGCTTGCTGGGGGCCGGATCAGCAATGATCGTGCGGAGAATGACCAGAGACGGCCGGTCGGTGTTGCCGTGCGCGCTCTCGAGCGCGGCGGTGATGGCCGCCAGATCGTTGCCGTCGCCGGCCACCCGCACGACGTGCCACCCGTATGCTTCGAACCGCGCGCCGACGTCCTCGGAAAACGTGAGCGCGGTATCGCCGTCGATGGTGATGTGGTTGTCGTCGTAGATCAGATTCAGCTTGCCGAGCCTGAGGTGGCCGGCGAGCGACGCCGTCTCGCTCGAGACGCCCTCCATGAGGTCGCCGTCGCTGACGAACCCCCAAATCCGGTGGTCCACGATCTCGAGCCCGGGCCGGTTGAACCGGTCGGCCAGGAGCCGCTCGGCGATCGCCATGCCCACTGCGTTCCCCACGCCTTGTCCCAGCGGTCCGGTGGTCGTCTCGACTCCGGGCGTGTGTCCCCGTTCAGGATGGCCGGGTGTGCGGGATCCCCACTGCCGGAACCGCCGGATCTCGTCCAGCGGGAGGTCGTAGCCGCTCAGGTGAAGCAACGCGTACTGAAGCATGGACGCATGGCCGCACGACAGCACGAACCGGTCGCGGTCCGGCCATGCCGGATCGGAGGGGTCATGCCGGAGAAAGCGGGTCCAGAGCACCCAGGCGGCGGGTGCCAGCGCCATCGGGGTGCCGGGGTGCCCCGACTGGGCCGCCTCGACCGCGTCCATGCTGAGCGCGCGGACCGCGTTGATGGCGAACCAGGCGAGGTGGTCGTCCGCCGGGGCCGCGATCGGGGCGGCCACGGGGCGAGCGCTTTCCACTGTCAAGCGGGCTCCCGAAGTAGGGAAGCGGGGAAGATACCAAGGGATCCGTCGATTGAGCATCGGACCCCGGCTGACCGAACTCTCCCGCGTAGGCGGGGTATAAGCCGCGCGGGGCAAAGCTTTGACAACCCTTCGAACGAGACTCAAGTTGCCGCGTGGTGACGCCGCTCGAGCGTAGCTACGAGATCCACGAAGTCGCAGATCTGACGGGGCTCACGCCTGCCCGGCTGCGCGCGTGGGAACGCCGATACGAGATCGTGCGTCCCCGCCGCATGCCCAACGGCTATCGGGCGTACACCGGGGACCAGGTCGCGTTGCTCCGCGCCTATGCCCGCCTGACCGATGCGGGGGAGCGAATCGGCGACCTCGCGCTCGAGCCGACCGACGAAGTGCTGGCGCGGGCGGAGCATCGCGAGCTCGACGGAACCCCGCTCGCCGCCCTGGTGGATGCGGTGAGGGCATTCGACCGCGAGCGGCTCGAGGCGCTGGTGGCGCAACAGATCGTGCTCCGGGGCCTCGGTCCGTTCGTGACCGACATCGTGGAGCCGCTGGCGCGGGCGGTGGGCGACCTCTGGGCCCTCGGCAAGATCCCGATCGCCGCGGAGCATTTGGCCAGCGAGGTCGTGCTCCACGCGCTCAAGGGCGGCCTCAGAGCGTCACGCGGGTCGGGCCCGCTGGCCGTGTCCGCCTGCCTCTCCGGTGAGCGCCACGAGTGGGGGCTTCTCGGCACGCTCACCCTGGTGCAGGAGCACGGTTGGCGCATTCACTATCTCGGTCCCGATCTGCCGGTCGACCAGGTGGTCGAAGCAGCGTGGCGGCTGCAGCCCGCCGCGATCGCGCTCAGCACCAGCTTTCCGGACAACTGCCAGGCGCTGCTACCGGCGCTGGCTGATCTTCCCGATCGATTGCCGCCCGGCACCCGCCCCATCATCGGAGGCGGTGGTGCCGAGCCACACGCGGCCGCGCTCGAGCACCTCGGATTCCGCCTCGGCCTTTCCGCCTTCACTCCCGCGGATGCACCTCGCAACACCCCTCGCTGACCCACCTTCGACAACCGTCGGTGCCCGGCGTCGTGCGATCGTGATCGGCGCGGGGCTCGGCGGGCTGGCGACCGCTTCCCGGCTGGCCCACGCCGGCTATCGGGTCACGGTGCTCGAGCGCCACGCCCTGCCGGGTGGGCGTGCGGGGTTATGGGAGTCGGAGGGATTTCGATTCGATACCGGGCCATCCCTCGTGCTCATGGTGGAGTACTGGCAGCAACTCTTCCGCGACGTGGGACGGCGGTTCGAGGACTACGTCGCCCTGGTGCAGCTCGACCCCAACTACCGCATCCACTATCCGGACGGCAGCACCCTCGAGATCACCAGCCGGCTCGACGCGCTGCTCGAGAACGTCGAGCGGCTGGAGCCGGGAGCCACCCCGGGCATGCTGAGGTTTCTGGCCAAGAGCGGTGAGCTCTACCGCAAGGGCCTGTCGTTCATCGATCGCAACATGTACTCGCCGAGCTCGATGTTCAGCCTGGATCACGTGTCCATGCTGCTCGGCACCGGCGCGCTCGGCGGGCTCCGCCAGATGGTGGCGAAGTACGTGCGGGACGAGCGGCTCCGGGATGCGCTCACGTTCCAGTCGCTGTACCTCGGGCTTTCCCCCTACGAGTCCATGGCGATCTACAGCCTGCTGCCGTACGCCGAGATCGCCGGAGGACTCTACTATCCGATGGGGGGCATGCACCGCCTCTCGGCGGCGCTGGCGCAGCTGGCGACCGAGCATGGCGCCGAGCTGCGCTTTTCAGCGAGGGTAACGCGGATCGAGCATGCCGGCCGGGCCGTGACCGGCGTGCGGCTCGACGATGGATCGCACCTTCCCGCGGATCTCATCGTTTCCAATGCCGACCTTCCCTATACCTATGGAACCCTGCTGGGCGAGGAATACCCCGGCATCGCCGGCAAGCAGTTCAGTTGCTCGGTGGTGTTGATGTACCTCGGTGTGTCCCGGCGATATTCCGGGCTCTTGCATCACAATCTGGTCGTGCCGAGCCGGATGCGGGACGCGTGCAACGCCATCTTCCGGCACCATCGCATGCCGGTGGACCCGCCGTTTTACGTGTGCGCACCCAGTCGCACCGACCCGAGCGTCGCCCCCGCGGGCTGCGAGAACCTCTTTGTCCTCGTGCTCGCGCCCAGCCAGGACCCTGCAAGGCCCGTCGACTGGGCGGTGGAAGGACCGCGCGTCGAATCGGCGATGCTGGACCGGCTGGAGCGATGTGGGCTCGCAGGACTCAGGAGCCACATCGTGACCAGGCGCCTGGTCACGCCGGACGACTTCACGCAGTTGTTCGGAAACACGCGAGGCGAAGCCTTCGGGCTTTCGCACGGGCTGAGCCAGATCGGCTACCTCCGCCCCCACAATCGACACTCCCGGCTGTCGAACCTCTACTTCGTGGGCCAGAGCACTCATCCAGGCTGCGGTCTTCCGATGGTCCTGATCTCCGCCCGATGCGTGGCGGAACGAGTCCTGGCGGAGCAGCCGGTCGAGCAGCCCGCATGAGGGCCTCACTGGTGCGCAGCTACGCCGCGGCCGAACGGGTGACGGCGGGATGGGCCAAGAGCTTCTACTTCGCGAGCCGGTTCCTGCCCCACGGGAAGCGCCGCGCAATCTTCGCGGTCTACGACTACTGCCGGTACGCGGATAACCTGGTGGACGACCGGGCCGGCCGTCCCGCCCACCTGGTGCGATCCGATCTCGCCCAGCTGGGCGCGGCCGTCAGACGGATGCACCAGGGCGAGCGTCCCGACGATCCGCGGTGGCTGGCGCTCTGGGACACGCTTCGGCGGTACCCCATTCCACTGGAACCTCTGCTCGACCTACTCAACGGGGTGGCGATGGATCTCGATCCGGTCGAGGTCGAAGACTTCTCCGCGCTGGAGCGATACTGCCGGATGGTGGCGGGCGGCGTGGGCCTCATGCTGGGGCCGATTCTCGGCGCCGCCCACGAGGGATTCAGTGCGTCCGGCGTACGGCTCGGCATCGCCATGCAGCTTACCAACGTGTTGCGCGACGTCGGCGAGGATCTCGACGCCGGCCGGGTCTACCTTCCCGGCGCCGAGCTGGCTCAATTCGGGCTTACCCGGGCCGATCTCGAGGCGCGGCGGGTGACACCGGGGTTCCGCTCGCTGATGCGATTTCAGATCGAGCGCGCACGGCGTTGTTTCGAAACTGGTGGGCGGGTGGTGCGGCTGTTTCCGTCCGATGGCTCGCGGCTCACCGTGCGCCTCATGCAGCAGACCTATGCCGGCATTCTCGACGCCATCGAGCGGCTGGATTATGATGTGTTTCGGGCCCGCGCCTACGTCACCGCGCCGCGTAAGCTCGTGATCCTCGGACGCGCGATGTGGACCGAACGAGCCTGGAACACCGCCACCCCGACGGAACGGTCCGCCTGAGCGCCGAGTCTTCCTCGCCGCGCGTCTACGTTCCGCCCAGACCGCTCGCGGTCTGGGCGTTCGAGCGTTATTTCCGCTCGCTCTTCGCCCGCCACTTCACCACAGTTCGCTGGACCACACTCACCGAGACCGCCGGCTGGGACCGTGAGGTGCCCACCCTCCTGGTAGCGAATCACACCAACTGGTGGGATGGCCTCTTTGCGTTTCTGATCGGCAACGTGCTGGGACTGACCTTCCACATCCTGATGGACGCGGCGGAGCTCGCGCGCTATCCCGCGTTTCGTTGGGTCGGCGTGCTGCCCATCCGGCGAGGCCACTTGCGCGGCGCCTACGACGACCTTCACCGAGCAGTCTCCTGCCTGCGACCTAGTGCGGGTCTCTGGATCTTCCCTCAGGGAAGCCGTCGTCCGTCAGTGGAGCCGCTCGGCGGCTTGACTCGCGGAGCGGCACAGCTCGCGCTGGCGCATCGTGGGCCGGTCCGAGTCGTCCCGGTGGCGTTCCGCTACGTATTCGTGAGCGAGCAACTCCCCGAGGCATTCGCACTGGTAGGCCGCCCGCGGGTCATCGGGGCGGAGCCCGGCGTCGACCGCCGCGTTCTCACCTCCCGCATCGAAGGCGACATGGTGGAGACGCTTGGCGCACTCGACGCGCTGCTCGCCGACGAGGCGCTAGGCTCCTTCCGCATGCTCGTCGCCGGCAGGCGATCGGTGAACAAGCGCATGGACCGGTTTCGCCACGCGGTCGGGCTCTTGCGGGGGCCGTTCGAAGCGCGGAATGGATGAGGCACCGCTGGTACGAATGCTGCACGTGGCCGGCGCTGTGCTCCTGCTCGGCAACGTGACGGTGACTGGTTTCTGGGCGATGTTCATGTACCGGCAGCGATCCCTGGTTCCGTTTCGTCCGGTGGCGCGCGCGATCCTCTGGACCGACCTGGCATTCACGGCTGTGGGCGGCATCATGCTGACCGTGTCGGGCATTCTGCTGGTGAGGATTCGGGGGTACGTGATCGGCGATACCCCATGGCTGGTACACGGCATCGGCGCGCTGGCGTCGAGCACCGTGCTCTGGCTGGCGGTGCTGCTGCCGGATCAGTGGCGATTGGAGCGCATGGACCCCGCCGACGGCATCGCGCTTCGCCGCGTGTTTCGAAGGTGGACGATCGTCGGCTGGACGACGACCGCGATCCTGTTCTACGGCCTCTGGGCCATGGTCACCGGGAGGGTGGCGTGAGCCTCACGCGAGTGCGCGGTGCGATGCTCGTGGTCGCGTTGCTGCAGGGAGCCATGCTCTACGGACTGCACCGGGCCCTCGATGCCCAGGTCTGGCCGGCGACCGATCCTCGCTGGCTCTTTCCGCTCTACGCCGTCGCCACGCTGGTGCCGCTGGTGCTCCATCTCGATCTGCCCCACCTCCGGGATCCGCTCTTCGTGCGCGGGGTCGCCGGGTTCGCGGGGCTCCTCGCCGTACTGGGAGCCTGCGCCGGCGCGACGGTCATGCCGTCGCTTTCCCCGCGCGGTGATTTTCCGGTCACATTCGCCTTCGGCATGTCGATGGTTGCGCTGTGGTGGATCGTGACGCCCTTCCTTCAGACGGCCGTGCGAAGCGGAAGCGGCCGACGGGAGCCCACCCCACCGTATACCGAGCTGTTCGAGGCCGGATGGCAGAACACGATGGTCGTGGTGCAGGCCGCGCTCTTTACCGCGCTGTTCTGGGCCCTGCTCTTTCTCTGGGCCGAGCTGTTTGATGTGGTGGGCGTCGGGGTATTCGAGGTCCTGTTCCAGGAGCCCGCGTTCGTCTATCCGATTACGTCGGTCACGTTCGGCTACGCGGTGGCGCTGGCGCAGTCCCGCGAGCAGTTCGTGCTGCTGCTGCGGCGGCACCTGTTCGGGGTGCTACTCTGGCTGCTGCCGCTGGTCGCGTTCATCGCGTCCGCATTCCTGGTGACCCTTCCGGCAACCGGGTTGGCCCCACTGTGGAAGACCGGCCACGCGACGTTCCTGATGCTGTGGCTCCAGGTGTTTCTCCTTTTCTTCTTCAACGCGGCGTATCAGGACGGGACCAGCCCACCGCCATATCCTCACTGGCTCAAGGTGGCGCTTCGCGTGACGTGCGTGGCGGTGCCGGTCTACGCGTCCTTGTGCGTGTATTCGCTCTCGCTCCGCATCGCACAGCACGGGCTCTCGGTGGACCGGATCTGGGCGATGCTGTTCACCGCCGTCATCGCGCTGTACGGCGCCGGCTACGCCTATGCCGCCCTCCGGGACGGGGCCTGGATGGCGCGGCTCGGCAAAGTGAACACGGTGATGGCCTGGGTGCTCTTCGGGCTCATCATTGCCGTCACGACCCCGCTGCTCGAACCCAAGCGTCTGGCCGCCGATGATCAGGTATCGCGCCTCCTCGCCGGCAAGGTCTCCGCCGCCAGGTTCGATTACGACTACCTGCGATTCAACCTCGGTGTGTTCGGCGATCGTGCACTTCGCCGGTTGGCGGCGGGGCCGGGGGGGCACGCCGAAAGTGCCGAGATCGCGCGCCGGGCCACCGCGACGCTCGCGAAGACCAGCCGGTGGGAGCAGGCGAGCCCTCCGCCGGATCTCGCCGCCGCCATTGAAGTGCTTCCGAAGGGCGCGTCGCTGGATCCGGAGCTGGTGACGTTTCTCCGGCAGCAGGCGGATAGTTCGGCGGGTGCCGGGCTCATCTGCCTGCGGGTGAGCGGGCTCGCGTGCGTCGTACTCGTGGTCGACCTGGATGGCGATGGCCTGGATGAGGTGGCCAGCGTGAACGGCTTCCCAATGAACGTGTACGCGCGTACGGCCGCGGGCTGGCGCAGGGTGGGTGAGCTCCGCGAAGAGATGGGGCAGATGTACAGCAGTCCGCTCTGGCTCGACTCGATCAGGGCCGTACCCGCCCGCGTCACGCCCTCCCGATGGCACGTGCTCGAGGCCGGCGGCCGCCGGCTCTATCTCGCCGAAAGTAGGCACTGATCGCCTCGGAGCTGGCGGCTTGTTCCCGAGGACGCCATATCTTGTTCGGATCCAGCCGCCAAGTAGGCTTCGTCTCTGATCCAATTATGGGAGCCAGCCATGCCGTATCGCACGCTGACGGTCACCCTCGCCTGCCTGCTGACCGCATCTGAGGCGCTCGAGCCACGCACCATCGCCGTCGCTAACGAGCCCGCCGGCCGGACGTCGAGGCAATCGGCGCCGCTCGATGCCTGCGCGGTCCTCACGCGGGCCGACGTCGCCGAGGTAGTCGGCGAGGAGCCTAGAGTGCCCAAAGCGGCGGAGCCAAGCCCGCAGCTGCCCGGGAGTGAGATGGTCGGCTCGGTCTGCCAGTATCGCGGGGAGGGGTGGCGCATCCGGTTTTTCGTGGAGCAAGGCCACAGCAAGGAGAGCAAGGAAATAGCCCGTACCACGTTCAAGGGGTGGCAGCGCGTGCCAGGGTTGGGGGAAGAGGCCTACTGGGGGCAGAGCGATCCGAACAAACCGGGCACGCTGACCGCGTTCAACGGACCGCACGCCGTGGTAATCAACTGGTTCGTGAGTGGTGACACACCGGGCCCGGGGACGCTGGAGAAGTCTCGCGAACTGGTCCGTCGAGCTCTTGGGCGGCTCTAAGCTCGGCCGCTTGAGTCTTGCCGCAAGCCCGGCGGGCGGGTCATGATACGACGTCAGCACGGCGAGTGACATGCGAGTTCGCACCCACCTGAGGCCCGACGAGGGCATCGAACCTGAGCCGGGGCGATGGGCACGGCGGAGCGGAAATCGAGGGCTCAAGATCGCCATCGCCCTGGTGCTCCTACTCGGCGTTCCGCTGGCCCTGGTCGCGCTGCTCTACTTCCAGGGGCGACCTATCGGCCTGGACCTGGTCTATCGGGTGACGACGCGGAAGTTCCCCTCGGTAGCCTGGATCAGCCCAGCCGAGTTGGCCGCTTGGCGCCAGGATTCTGCCCGTAGCCAGCCGCTCCTGCTCGACGCCCGCACGTCGCCGGAGTACCAGTACAGCCACTTGGCCGGTGCCCGGCGAATCGACCCGATCCGGCCCCTTCTCCGGCACATGGAGGCGTTCGCGCGGGATACGCCGATCGTGGTGTATTGCTCGGTCGGGTATCGAAGCGCGAGGGTCGCGCGGTGGCTGGGGCGCCAGGGGTTCACTAACGTCCGGACCCTGGAGGGCAGCCTGTTCGCCTGGGCCAACGAGGGGCGGCCGATGGTGACCGACGGCCGCCCAGTGATGCAGGTCCATCCGTACAACGAGTTCTGGGGACGACTCCTCGAGCCGGAGGCGCGGGCGGATGCCCCCCCGGTCGCGGATCCGATCAGCCTGCCCTAGGGACTACCCCGTAGAACCTTTCTGGCATTAAACTTGTTGTGCCTGCGTAAACGGCGGACCCTCTGGGAGGGTCCGCCCGGCCAAATGGGGCCGGCGCATAACCTTCAACTCAACACTTTGTGGCTCGCAGACCCAATCGAAGCAGACGCCCGTTAGTCGAAGTCTCCTCCGCTTTTCGCCGTTCTTCCGGTCGTTCCATGCAGTCTCACCGTGATTGGCTGCTCGCGCAGCACGGATCGGTCTGTGCCTACTGCGGCACGGAAACCGCTCTGGACGTGATCACGCTGGACCACGTGCGTCCCCGCCGCGGTCAAACGGCATACGACCGGCCGGACAACCTGGTACTCGCCTGCCGTGACTGCAACGCGGCCAAGGCGGACACGCCGTTGCTCGCCTTCCTGATGATGAAGCGCTCGCGGGGCGTGTTCCTCCTTCACTATGGCGACCATCTCTCCGAGCCGCTCAAGGAGCTCGCCCGAAAGGCGAGCGAGCGGCCGCTCCTGGCGAAAGGGGCATAGGTGGGATGGCCGGAAGGCCTGATGGTCGGATGGCCAGCTGACTCGAAGGACGACGGCCCCTCAGGAGCTTCCCGGGGGGCCGCTGAATTTTGGGACGCTGAGCAGATCGTCTGACTAGGAGCCTTGCCCCTCCTCCACCACAACCGTCGTCTGGGTCGACTCCCGCTTCTCCGCTGTCCCCAACGCCTCGGCCACGATCCGCGCCTGCTCGGCCGCGTGAGCCGCGGGATAGCCCTCCGCAGGACTCGCCCGCTCGGGACGCCCGACATACCTGAGCTCCGCCCGGTGCGGCAGCACCTCCGCCAGCTTCGAGCGGAGATAGGTCCAGGCCCCCATGTTGCGGGGCTCCTCCTGGGCCCAAATCATCTCGTCGAGCTCCGGATACCGGGCCAGCACCACCCGGATTTCCTGCCACGGGAACGAGTAGAGCTGCTCGATCCGCACGATGGCGGGGCGATTCTCCGCCATCTTCTCGGCTTCCGCCGCCAGCTCGTAATACAGCTTTCCCGAGCAGAGCACCACGCGTCTGATCTGCACCGCCCGCGCGGCCGCCCAACTATCGTCGAGCACCGGTTGCCAGAGTCCGTCTGCCAGCTCATCCAGCCGCGACGCCGCGGCCGGTAGGCGGAGCAGGCTCTTCGGCGTCATCACGATGAGCGGACGCTGGCGCATTCGCTTGGCCTGTCGCCGCAGGAGATGGAAGTACTGGGCCGGTGTGGTCGGGTTCGCCACGCGGATATTGCCCTCGGCGGCGAGCTGGAGGAACCGCTCCAGCCGGGCGGAGGAGTGCTCCGGCCCCTGCCCCTCGTAGCCGTGAGGTAGGAGAAGCGTCAGACGCGTGGTCAGACCCCACTTGGAAAGGCCGGCGGAGAGGAACTGATCGACGATCACCTGGGCGCCGTTGATGAAGTCGCCGAACTGCGCCTCCCAGATCACGAGCGCGTCCGACGCCTCCGCACTGTAACCGTACTCGAACCCCAACGTCGCGAGCTCGGACAGCGGGCTGTTGTGCAGCTCGAGCGGAGCCGTGGCGCCGGGAAGCCGTTGCATCGGGGTCCAGGCGGCACCGGTCTTGATGTTGTGCAGCGCCATCTGTCGCTGGCTGAACGTGCCCCGCTCGGTATCCTGGCCGGTGAGCCGGACCGGCACGCCTTCAACCAGGAGCGACGCGAGTGCAAGCGCCTCTGCGTGGGCCCAGTCGATGCCGCCCTCCGGCCCCATCGCGGTGCGCCGCCGCTCGAGCTGACGCTTGAGCTTGGGATTGATGGCGAAGCCGTCCGGCACGGTAAGGAGTTGCTCGTTGAGCGCCGTCAGCGTTTCAGCCGCCACCGCGGTGACCGGCTCCTGGCCCGGACCGGTAGGCTTGGCAAGCTCGGGAACCGAGGTCTTTCCCAGGCTCGCCTTGAAGCGCTGCTGCGCGCCGACCAGATCCTGGTAGACCCGCTCGAACTCCTGGTCGGCATCCGCCGCGGACGCGACGCCCTGCTCGGCCAGTTGCGCCGCGTACTGTGAGCGGACCGGCGGCAGCTCCTTGATCCGCTCGTACATCACCGGCTGGGTGTAGGTGGGCTCGTCGCCCTCATTGTGCCCATGCCGCCGGTAACCGACCAGGTCGATTACTACGTCTCGGCGGAAGGTGTTCCGATACGCCATCGCCAGCCGCACCGCGGCGAGGCACGCCTCGGCGTCGTCCGAGTTGACGTGGATGATCGGAACGTCGAACCCCTTGGCCATGTCGCTGGCGTATTGGGTCGAGCGCGCATCCTCCGCGTCGGTCGTGAAGCCCACCTGGTTGTTGGTGATGATGTGCAGCGTGCCGCCCACGCCGTAGCCCTTGAGCGCGCTCAGGTTCAAGGTCTCGGCAACCACGCCCTGACCCGCGAACGCCGCGTCGCCGTGAATCAGCACCGGCACTGCCACGTTCTCGTCATGGTGCGCCCGCCGTCCCCGGCGCAGGGTCTGGATCGCTCGAGCACGCCCGTCCACGATGGGCGAGACGAACTCGAGGTGGCTTGGGTTTGGTGACAGGGTCACGGCAATGGACTTGCCGTTCCGGAGCCGGAACGCGCCTTCCGCGCCGTGATGGTACTTCACATCACCGGTGCCACCCTCGGGAGTGAGCTGATTACCCTCGACGAAGCGGCCGCCCTCGAACTCGGCGAAGATCGTGTCGTACGGCCGCCCGATCGTGTGCGCGAGCACGTTCAGCCGGCCCCGGTGTGCCATCCCGATCACCACCTCGCGCGCGCCGGCGCCGGCGGCGAGCTCCAGCGTGACGTCGAGCATGGGGACGAGCATGTCGACCCCCTCGATCGAAAATCGCTTTTGGCCAAGGTAGGCCTTGTGGAGGAACTTCTCCAGCGCTTCCACCCGGGTGAGACGGCGGAGGAGCTGCCACTTCTCCTCCGGCGGCAGAGGGGCACGGAACTCGCCCGACTCGATCTTCTCTCTGAGCCACACCCGCTGTTCGTGACTCGCGATGTGCTCGATCTGATAGCCGAGCGTGCCACAGTAGGTGGCTTCGAGATGGGGATACGATTCGGCCAGTGTGGCGCCCGGTACGTAAGTGCGGAGCACCTGGGTCGGGATGGACGCCATGATCTCCGGCGTGAGCCCGAGCGGGCCGGGATCCAGCGCAGGATCGCCGAGCGGCTCGGTCCCCAGCGGGTCGATCCGCGCGGCGAGATGCCCGTGGGTTCGGAACGCCTTGACCAGCGCCATCGCGGCGGCCACATGGTAGAGCATGTCGGGCGCGATGGCCTGCGCCGCGGCTTGGGGCCGCTGAGTGGCGGCCGGCGCCAGCTGATAGCTGATCGCCCGCAGCTGCAGGCTCTCGGCGATCGTATCGTAGAAGTGATCCTCGCCCTGCAGGAGATGGTCCAAGGTCGCGAGGAACGCGCCCGATTCGGCGCCCTGGATGACGCGGTGATCGTACGTGCTGGTTGCCGTCATTACCTTCGCGATGCCGAGGTCGCGCAGCCGCTCCTCCGGGACACCGGTGTACTCGGCCGGATAGCCGATCGCACCCACCGCGATGATGCTGCCCTGGCCGGGCATGAGCCGCGGCACCGAGGCGCTGGTGCCGAGTCCGCCTGGATTGGTGAGCGTCATGCTCGCGCCGGCAAAGTCGTCGGGCAGGAGCTTGTTGGTGCGCGCCTTCTCCACCAGCGCCTCGTACGCCGCATGGAACGCGGCGAAGTCCAGGGTGTCTGCCCGCTTGATGACCGGCACGACCAGTCCCCGGCTGCCATCCTTTCGCTGCACGTCCACCGCGAGACCAAGCCCGAGGCCCTCCGGCTGCACCCGGAACGGGGCGCCATCGATCTCGGCCAGCGTGTGCGCCATCACCGGATGCCGCTTGGCGGCCTGAACCAGGGCGAACGCAATGAGATGGGTAAACGAGAGCTTGGTGGGGCGTCCGGCGGAGGCGAGCTTGGCGTTCAGGTCCTTTCGGTACCGCTCCAACTGAGCCACGGGGAGCGTCCGGAACGTCGTCGCCGTCGGAACGCTCAGACTCTCGCTCATGTTGGCCACGAGCCGGGCGGCGGGACCTTTTATCGGGGTAGCGCCTGCGGGAGCCGCAGCCGAATGGGCCGGCACGGTGGTGGACGGAGGGGCGGTTTGCTCCGGCGCTCGCGTCGGCTCGGGCACCGTTACGGCAGCCACTCTCGAGGCAGCTCCGGCCGCACCCCCCCGCCCATCCCCGTTCCCCAGCCCCACCGTCCCGCTTTCGAACAACCGGCGCCACTCCGGGCCCACGGCGGACGGGTCGCGGAGGAACTCCTCGTACATGACCTGCGCGAATCCGGCGTTGGCAGTTTCGAATACGTTCGGATCCACAGCCTGCTCCAGCGGGAAGAAAAAGGGAAGGCTCGAAAGATAACGGCCCGCCAGCGGCCCGGCAGAGCGGAGCCTGCTACAGTCCCTTGCGCGCCAAGCTCTGGTAGCGGGCGTGTTCCTCGGCAATGCGGGTGCCGGTCCATCCCAGCTCGCGCCCGAGGAGCTGCGCCGTGCGCGACGCCGCGCCCTCGCCGCGATCGGGCGTTTCGTAGTAGAGGTGAATCCGGCGTACCAGCACATCGTCCACCCGCTGGGCCAGCTCCCGGCGAGCGGCGTGCACCACCTCGGCCTCGATCGCCGGATGTCGCGGGTGCAGGCGCCGCTGCAGCTCACGGTGCGTGGCGGCCAGGTTGATGATGCCGGCCGTTTCGGTGCCGAAGTGACGCACCAGGTGTTCCGCCGTATCGGCGCTGAGGCCGAGCTCGAGCGCTGCACGCAGGAAGGGACCGAATTCGGCCGTCTCCCCGCCGGGAAGTGGATCGCTCTCGGTCGGGGCTGGGCGTACCTGCACCCGATGCCCCCGCTCGTCGAGCTGCTGGAGCACGCGATCCACCGTGTCCTGTGCCATCACCCGGTAGGTCGTGAGCTTGCCGCCGGCGATGGTCAGCATGCCCGCGGGCCCTTCGACCACCGCGTGCTCCCGCGACACACCGGACGGTTTGGACTGATCGCCCCGAAGCAGCGGGCGCAGGCCCGCCCAAGTGGCCCGCACATCCTCGACCCCCAGCCTGGCGTTGGGGAAAAGCGCGTTCACCGACCGAAGCAGGTAGACGACGTCGTCGGGCTTCGCCACCACGGCCTCGGGGGGTTCGCCGGCGTCGGTGTCGGTGGTCCCGACGTAGGAATCGTCGCCCCAGGGAAGCGCAAACATCACCCGCCCGTCGATCGGGCTCAGGAAAGCGATGGCCTCGTGGTGGCCGAGCCGGTTACGGGGAACGACGACATGCACGCCTTTGGTGGGCCGGAGCAACGGCCGGCAGGCCGGATCCTCGAGCATCCGCACGCGGTCGGCCCAGGGACCGGTGGCATTCACGACAGCCGCGGCCCGAACGACGCTGCGCTCGCCGCTGAGGACGTCGACTACCCGGGCGCCCGTGACCCGTCCATCGGTCAGCTCGAGCGCCTCCACGGCGGTATAGGTGGCGATCATGGCGCCGTGGAGCGCCGCCGAACGGGCGGTCGCCAGCACCAGCCGGGCGTCGTCGCACTGAGCGTCGAAATACCGCGCCCCGCCGAGTAGCCCGCGCTCGCGGATCATGGGCTCGCCTGCGAGCAGCGCCCGCTTGCTCAACATGCGGTGGGGGGCCACATTGCGGAACAGCGCGAGCAGGTCGTACAGCCACATCCCAGCGGCCAGCCGCCACAGTGGTACGCGGTCGCCGTGGTGGAGTGGGAATACGAAGGGGAGCGGGCGGACCAGATGGGGCGCCAGGCGGAGCAGCACTCGGCGCTCGCGGTTGGCCTCCAGCACCAGACGGAGCCGCCCCTGTTCCAGGTACCGGAGGCCGCCGTGGATCAGCCGGCTCGATCGCGAGCTAGTGCCGGCGGCGAGGTCGCCCTGCTCCACCAGCACAGTCCGAAGGCCGCGCATAGCGGCGTCACGGGCGATCCCCGCGCCCGTGATACCGCCGCCGACGATCAAGAGATCCGCCGGGTTCGCGGTCAATGCACCGAGTCCGGCGCGCCGTGAGGAATGGCCCGCGTGCCCTTGAGCCCCGTCACCCGCATTCCCCGTCCCAGCACCTGGTTTTTCTGGCAGGCTCATTTCCTCCGTCCCGGGGCCCGGGTGCTCGATCTCGCCTGCGGAGAGGGCCGGCACGCGCTCGCCGCCGCGGCGCTCGGTGCCGGCGTGCGTGCCATCGACCGCGACACGGAGAAGCTGGCGTCGGGCCGTGAGCTCGCCGCGGCGCGGGGGCTGTCGATCGAGTTCGAGTGCGCAGACCTCGAGGGACCCTGGCCGGCCTTCGGTACGTTCGATGCCGTGCTAACGTTCAACTATCTGGATCGCGCCCGAATGCCCGAGGTAGTTGCATGCGTGGGGCCGGGCGGCGTGTTGATCATGGAAACGTTCCTCGAGGCCCAGCTGGAGCTCGGCTGGGGGCCGAGCGATCCGGCGCACCTGCTGCGACCGGGTGAGCTCAGCCAGCTGGTGCGTCCGCTCGAGGTGGTGCACGGCCGAGAGGTGCTCGAGCCGGTGGATGCGGAGCGCTGGCGCGCGGTCGCGAGCGTGGTCGCCCGGCGCCCTCAATGATAAACGGTCGCCGGGTCGCGATCGTCGCCGGGGTCCGCACCCCGTTCGCCAAGAGCGGGACCATCTTTCGCGACGTCCCCGCGGTGGCTCTCGCCCGTCACGCCGCCCGGGAGCTGCTCTACCGCACCGAGATCGACGGACGCGAGATCGACGAGGTGATCTTCAGCCAGGTCGTCGCCTCGGTGCTCACGCCGAATGTGGCGCGCGAGGTGAGCCTGCTCCCGCAGCTTCCGCCAAGCGTGCCGGCGTACACCGTCAACCGGGCATGCGCTTCCGCTGCCCAAGCCATCCACAACTCGGCCGACCAGATCACGCTCGGCAACGCGGATGTAATTCTCGCCGGCGGGGTGGAATCGCTCTCCGACATTCCCGTGCTCCATTCGCGCCGGTTCAGTCGCATCCTGGTCGATGCCAGCAAGGCGAAGACCATGGGCGCTCGGGTGGCCACCTTGGGCCGCACCCGGCCGAAGGATCTGGTGCCGGTGACGCCCGCCATCGGCGAGCCGTCCACCGGCGAGACCATGGGTCAGTCGGCGGAGAAGATGGCGAAGGAGAACGGCATCACCCGGGACGCGCAGGACCGCTACGCGCTGATGAGTCACCAGCGCGCCGCAGCCGGAACCTCCGACGGGCGGCTCGTTTCGGAGATCGTGCCCTGGTTCGGCGGAGCGAACATGGACGAAGTCGCCACCAGCGACAACGGCATCCGGCCCGACGCAACCCTCGACCAGCTCGCCAAGCTCCGCCCGGTGTTCGACCGCACCTACGGCTCCGTCACCGCCGGCAACTCGTCGCCGCTGACGGACGGCGCCGCCGTCGTGCTTCTAATGGCGGAAGAGAAGGCCCGTGCCCTGGGCTATGATCCGTTGGCGTTCATCAAGAGCTACGCGGTGGCGGCAGTGGACCCCGGTTGGCAATTGCTCATGGGCCCGGCGCTCGCGGTGCCGAAAGCGCTGGAACGCGCCGGGATTCCGTGGTCTGAGCTCGGATTGCTGGAGATCCACGAGGCGTTCGCCGCCCAGGTACTCTCGAACGAGCAGGCGTGGGGCTCGAAGGCGTGGGCCGACCGGCTCGGCCTTCCCGGGCCCATGGGGGAGGTGGATTGGGAGCGCGCCAACGTGATGGGCGGATCTATTGCGATCGGCCATCCGTTCGCGGCCACCGGCGCCCGCCTGGTCACCACACTCGCCAACGAAATGCGCCGGCGCGACGTGCAATACGGGCTGGTGAGCATCTGCGCCCAGGGCGGAATGGGGTACGCGATGGTGCTCGAGCGGTGATGTCGGCGTTCAACGTAGCCTACGACAACGCGATTGCGGTCGTCACGTTCGACCTGCCCGGCGAGCCGGTCAACAAGCTGACCACCGGCGTCATGCGCGAGTTCGAGGATCTCATGACGCAGCTCCGCGCCAACGCCGGGGCCCGCGCGGTGGTGTTCATCTCGGGCAAGCCGGACAGCTTCATCGCCGGTGCCGATATCGAGGAGTTCGTCAGGCTTCAGAACCGAACCGAAGCGGAGGCGCTGAGCCGGAAGGGCCAGGAACTCATGACCCTGGTGGAA
>DATAFP010000063.1:0-5079 GCA_036257415.1 Gemmatimonadales bacterium | reverse complement strand
ACGCTGGCCCCGGTGAAGCACCAGGCGCTCGACCAGCGTGAGGTCCGGAGGCGTGTTGCGGATTTTCTCGATCTCAGCGATCGCGGGTTCGTACACCTCCGCGATCTCTCGCATGCGCGCGCGGCGGCGCTCCTCGATGGGCTTCCCGTCGTCGTCTTTGCCGCTGGCCGCCCAGCGGGCGTAGCGCTGATTCTCCTGCTTCATGTCGCTGATGACCTGGGCCCGAGGCGCGTAGGTCTTGGCGACGATGTCGGTCCGGGTTTCCCGATGGGCGATGAACTCGACCGCGGGCCACAGCTCGCGGTAGACCTCGTTGCCCTGGTGGTGGTCGTCGTGCCAGTGCGTGTTCACGACGTAACGAACCGGCTTCGACGTCAGTTTGCGGAGGGCCGCCGCCATGCGCCGCGCGCTCGACGGGAGAATGCCCGCATCGACGACCACGACGTCGCGGTCGTTGATGATGAAGAGGGCATTGCTCTCGATCGGGTCTTGCACCGGGTTCTTCCACACGAAGCCGTATACCCCATCGGCCAGCTTAACGATGTCGTATGGCTTGGCTGGCGGCTGAGGCGGAGCGGCCACCACCGGCGTGGTGACGGTGCAGAACGCCGCAAGCAGGCCGGCGACGAGGCGGCGAGTCGAGGCAGGCATTTCGGCTGGCTCCTGGGGGTAGTCGCGGCACACGTGTATACAAGCGTGTACGGGACCAGACTGGGGCGGGTTTCCCCTGGCGTCCGCCGGCCTACCGCCCTGCGAACACCGGTTTCCGCTTTCCCAGGAACGCCGTGGTTCCCTCGCGCATGTCCGCCGTAGCCGAGAGCAGCCCGAAATGGTTGGCTTCGAGCAACAACGCCTCGTCCACGCTCAGGTCGTAGCCGATCTCGACGCATTCGAGCACCGATCGGACGGCGAGCGGCCCCTGATCGAGGATGGTGCGGAGCAATGTCTCGCTTTCCGGCAGCAAGCGGTCGGCCGGTACGACCCGGTTCACCAGCCCGATCCGCCAGGCTTCCTGCGCATCGATCATAGCGCCGGTGAGCAGCAGCTCGAGCGCCCGGCCCTTGCCAATCAGGCGCGGCAGACGGACAGTGCCGCCGTAGCCCGGGCCGATGCCGAGCTTCACCTCGGGCTGGCCGAACCGTGCCGACTCGCTCGCAAGCCGCAGATGGCAAGCCATGGCCAGCTCGCAACCCCCGCCCAGCGCGAACCCGTTCACCGCGGCGATCACCGGCTTCCCGCAACGCTCCAGGCGCCGCATCATCCGCTGCCCGGCCAACGCCCGCTCTTTGCCATCCAGCGGTCCCTGACTCACCAGCTCGGAGATGTCGGCGCCGGCGACGAATGCTTTGGCGCCCGCGCCGGTCAACACCACGCCCCGGATTTCCGGATCGGACTCGATCCGCTCGACCGCCTGTGCCAGCTCACCGATCACGGCCGCATTCAACGCGTTCAGCTTATCGGGTCGATTGATCGTGACCCGGGCAATGCCACCGTCGGGCTCAAAGAGAAGCGTGGAATACATGGTTCGCGCCGGTCGAGGGTGCCGGATGATGGATTCCTGCAGAGTAAAAAGCCAGAAGACTTTGCACTGCGGGTACCGCGCCGGGCCCATTCGTCGCCGCTTGAGCTGACGGTATCTTCCGGCCATGACCTGGCCGACCCCGATAGACTGGATCCCAGCCGGGGGCATCCGGATCCTTGACCAGACGGTGCTCCCCGACGAAGAGCACTACTGCGACCTCCACTCGGTGGAAGCGGTAGCAGAGGCGATCCGCTCGCTTCGCGTGCGCGGCGCGCCGCTCATCGGAATCGCGGGTGCCATGGGCGTTGCCCTCGCGGCCCAGCTTGCTGCCGCCGCGAATGAGAAGAAGACGATGGTGAAGGCGGTGGATGACGCGCGGGATGTGCTTGGCCGCACCAGGCCCACGGCCGTCAACCTGCGCTGGGCGCTCGACCGGGTGGGGCACATTGCTCACGCTGCGCCGGGCGACGCCCACGCCGTGGCCGAAGCCGTGCGAGCCGAAGCCCAGCTGATCTGGGACGAGGATCGCCAGATGTGCCGGCGCATCGGGGAGGCGGGGCTTCCGCTGGTGCCTGACGGCGCCACCGTCCTTACCCACTGCAATGCCGGCGCGCTGGCCACCGGCGGCATGGGTACCGCGCTCGCGCCGATCTACGCGGCACATGCCGCGGGACGTCGCGTCTCAGTGGTTGCGGACGAGACCCGCCCGCTGTTACAGGGGAGTCGTCTCACCGCGTGGGAGCTGACTGCCGCCGGCATTCCATGCACCGTGATCGTCGACGGCATGGCGGCCAGCCGCCTTCGGCGCGGCGACATCGCCTGCGTGCTCGTGGGCGCCGATCGAATCGCGGCCAACGGCGATGTCGCCAACAAGATCGGAACCTACGCCGTCGCGCTCGCCGCGCGGACCCATGGCGTCCCGACCTACGTTGCGGCTCCCCGCTCGACTTTCGACTTCGCCTGTCCCGACGGTGCCGCGATTCCCATCGAGGAGCGCTCGGCCGACGAGCTCCGCTGCTTCGCCGGGCGGACCACAGCTGCTCCGAGCGCGGCGGTGTGGAATCCGGCGTTCGACGTGACCCCCGCGGAGCTGATCACTGGATATCTCACCGACGCGGGGCTCCTCACCCGAAGCCGGCTCTCCGAGCTGGCTCCCCAGGCTCATTAGCCCGGGACACCCGGATGCCGTCCATCCTCGCGCTCGATCAAGGCACGACCGGATCCACGGCGCTCCTCGTGCATCAGGACGGCACCGTTCTCGGCCGCGGGTACCGGGAGCTTCCGCAGCACTTTCCCCGGCCCGGCTGGGTGGAGCACGATCCCCGTGACATCCTCGAGGTCACCCTCGCGGCGGGCCGCGACGCGTTGCGTGCTTCGGGCGAGCGTCCGGCTGGCATCGGTATCACCAATCAGCGCGAGACCGCACTGTTGTGGGAGCGTGCCACGCTGGAGCCGGTGGGCCGTGCCATCGTGTGGCAGGACCGGCGCACCAGCGACCGGTGCCTCGCGCTCCGGCAAGCCGGCTTCGCGCCGCTCCTGGCGGAGCGTACGGGGCTGGTCCCCGACCCGTACTTCTCGGCCACCAAGCTCGAATGGCTCCTGGCAGACCCGGACATCCGCGCCCGCGCTGCCCGCGGAGAGCTCGCGGCGGGCACGGTGGACGCCTGGTTGATCGCGAGGCTCACCAACGGGGTGGCGCACGTGACCGATCACACCAACGCGTCGCGCACGCTGCTCTATGCGCTCGAGCGGCGCGCCTGGGACCCCGAGCTGATCGCGCTCTTCGGAATAGCAGACGGGCTTCTGCCGAATGTGGTGGCCTCGAGTGGGGTGGTCGGCGAGGCGGACCGAGCGCATCTGGGTATCGCCCTCCCGATCGCCGGCATCGCGGGCGACCAGCAGGCCGCCCTGTTCGGCCAAGGTTGCTGCCAGCCGGGGACGGCAAAGAACACCTACGGAACCGGTGCCTTTCTCCTGATCCACACCGGCGATCGCCGCCCGCGTCCGGCCGCAGGACTTCTGGCTACAGCCGCCTGCGGGCCCAGCGGCGAGCCCGCGTTCGCGGTCGAGGGGAGCGTGTTCGTGGCGGGGGCGGCGGTGCAGTGGCTCAGGGACGGCCTGGGATTGATCGGACATGCCGCGGAGAGCGAGACGCTCGCTCGCAGCATCCCCGACACGGGGGGCGTGCACTTCGTCCCTGCCTTCGTCGGGCTGGGCAGTCCCCACTGGGAGCCCCAGGCTCGGGGCACCATTACGGGGATCACTCGGGGAACCGGGCGTGCCCATCTGGCGCGCGCGGCGCTGGAAGCCATCGCGTTCAGCACCGCCGAGCTGCTCGACACGATGACGGGGGAGGGCGCGCGCGTGCCCGCACTTCGGGTCGATGGCGGCGCAGCGGCCAACGACTGGCTGATGCAGTTCCAGGCCGACGTGCTGGGCATCCCGGTCGAGCGGCCCGACATGGTGGAGACGACCGCGCTTGGCGCGGCCGGTCTCGCCGGTATCGCCCTCGGCGTGTGGCACGCGCCGGAGGACTTTCTCGCCGGCCGCCGGTTCACCCGATTCGAGCCCACCATGACGGCGGATGAGCGGGCCAGGCACCGGGGCGAATGGAGCCGCGCCCTCGGTGCCGCGCTGGCCTGGGGGCGTTTCGGTATATTGGACTCGTGAAGCCCGGCAACAAGTTCCTGCTCGGCGCCGCCATCATCGTAGCGGCGGTAACGGCGTTGATCGCGACCGGCGTGAAGGAAACCGGCGTGTACTTCCTCACGCCCACCGAGCTCGCCGCCAAGGCCGAGCGGGACCCGACGTTCGCCGAGAACGTCGGGTTTAAGGTCGGCGCCAAAGTTGTCCCAGGCTCGATTCGGCGTGACGCCGCGGCGCGCACGGTGGATTTCCTGGTCTCGGACGGCGTCCGCACCTATCCGGTGACCTATCGCGGGCTGGTGCCGGACACCTTCACCGACGCCAACGACATCGAGGTGATCGTCGAGGGGCGGCTCGGGCGCGACGGGATCATCCGCGCCACCGACGTGCTCGCCAAGTGCGGCTCCCGCTACGAGGCCACCTACCAGAAACAGGCCTGACGCGGGATGACGTTGCTGGGAGAGTTCTCGCTCTGGCTGGCGCTGCTCGTTGGGTCGTGGTGTGCGGTGATCGCGTTCAGCGGGCGTTGGCGCCACCGGCCCGAGCTTGCCCGGACGCTCACCCGCTCCACCCACGCCGTGTTCGTGGCGCTGGTCGCGGCGACGTTGTCTCTCTGGGTGGGCCTCGTCAGCCACGACTTCAATATCGAGTACGTGGCGGCGTACACCGCTCGAAACCTCCCCGGCTACTACATCGTCTCCGCGCTCTGGGCTGGTCAGAAGGGGTCGCTGCTCTTCTGGGCCGTGGTGCTCTCCCTGTTCGGGAGCCTGGCCCAGGCGCTGACCCCGCGCCGTTACGCACCACTCCTTCCCTACGTCGCGGGGGTCACGTCCGCGGTGGTGGTGTTCTTCGTGAGCGTGATGCTGTTCGCGGCGAATCCGTTCGAGCGGCTCCCGTTCACCCCGCCCGAC
>DATAFP010000056.1:0-16531 GCA_036257415.1 Gemmatimonadales bacterium | reverse complement strand
TCCACCTCGACGACGTCAGGGTGCTCATCCAGGTGCTCGACCGGCTGGTTGATGCCGGGCACACCGTCGTCGTGATCGAGCACCATCTGGACGTCATAAAACGGGCGGACTGGGTGATCGATCTCGGTCCCGAAGGCGGCGACGCCGGCGGCCAGGTGGTGGCCCAGGGTGCGCCGGAGGTGGTGGCATCCGTGGCAGCCTCGCACACGGGCCGCTACCTCCGTGCGTTGCTCGAACAGCCGGCGCCGGCGCTCGCCGGCTGACCCGCCACTTCCGCTATTTCCTCGCGGCGGTGGCTGCCTCCTGTAGCAGGCTCCATGCCTGCTCCACATGCTCGCGCCGAGTGCACCGCTGCCCGATTGCCAGCCGGATCGCGTACCGGCCGTCGAGCGTGGTATGCGTGAGAAATACCCGGCCGCTCCGGTTCACCCGCTCCAGAAGCGCCTGGTTGTGGGCGGCGAGCGTCGCCTCGTCGTCCGCCATGTCCGGTGGACGATGCCGGAAACACACGAGGCCGACGGGCGACGGCGCCAGCACTTCCCACTCGGGCTCTCCCGCCACCCAGCGCGCGAACTCGTGACCCAGCGCGATGTGGTCCCGCAGCATCGCCTGCAAGCCCTGCACGCCGTAACTCCGCAGCACGAACCATAGCTTGAGCGCCCGGAACCGGCGGCCCAACTGGATCCCCCAATCGCGGAAGTTCTCGACCTCGGCATCCCGTGCCGTGCGGAGATACTCGGGCGTGAGCGCGAACGAGCGGAACAGCGCATCGACATCGCGCACGTAGTAGGCACTGCAGTCGAAGTTGACGAACAGCCACTTGTGCGGGTTGAAGAAGAAGCTGTCCGCGTGCTCGATGCCGTTCAGGATGGGGCGTATCTCGGGTAGGATCGCGGCCGATCCGGCCCAGGCCGCATCCACGTGAAGCCACACGCGTTCCTTGCGGCAGATCTCGCCGATGGCCGGCAGCGGATCGATCGCGGTCGACGACGTGGTGCCCACGGTCGCGACGACGCACGCTGGGATGGCGCCCGCGGCGCGGTCCTCGGCGATGGCCGTTGCCAACATATCTGGCCGCATGGCCAGCTCGGTGTCGGTGGCAATCGACCGCAATCCGGCGGTCCCGTACCCGGCAAGCCGGGTGCCCTTCGCGACCGACGAGTGCGCCTCGCTCGACGCGTACACCCGAAGCTGGTTGGCCGAACCGGCCGATCCGGCCGCCCGGTCCCGGGCGGAGATGAGCGCCACCAGCGTGGAAGTCGAACCGGTATCCTGGATCACGCCCGTGAAACCGTCCGGCAGGGCCAGCATCCGGGCCACCCAGCGCATGGTGACCTGCTCCAGCTCGGTGGCGGCCGGAGACGTTAGCCACGACATGCACTGCGCACCCATCGCGGCGGTCAGCATCTCCGCCAGGATCGAGGGGGGACTGTTGTTGGCCGGGAAGTAGGCGAAGAACCCCGGATGGTTCCAATGGGTCATCCCGGGCACCACAAGGCGCTCGAAATCAGCGAGAATCCGCTCGAACGGCTCGCCGCTTTCGGGAGCTGTGGCCGGGAGGGCATTGCGCAGGTCGCCAGGCCGGACGTCCGGAAGCACCGGGAACTGGTGCACGTCGCGGAGGTAGTCCGCCATCCAGTCGGCGACTCGATGTGCGTGAGCGCGAAATTCTTCGGTGTCCATAGGGCGGGAAACGTAATGCGGCCGCAAGCGCTCAGGTCGGCAATCTTCGGCCTTGGCTGGCGAACCAACGCGGCCGGGCTCAGCTTTCGCCTATGGCTCTCATTCAGGTCCGGCCCGCCCCGCGCCCCCGGCGAGGGCGCGGTCTCACGTATGATCCGGCGCAGGCATCTGCTCACCTCGCCGCCGCTGATCCGATCCTCGCCCGGGTCATCGAGCGTACCGGCGCCTGCACGATCCGCCCGCCATGGACGCGAAGCCTCTTCGACGCGCTGCTCCGGTCCATCGTGTACCAGCAGCTCAACGGGAAGGCCGCCGAGACGATTCTCTCACGGGTCGTAGCCTTGTACGCGCCGGCCCCTGCCCCCGAGCCTGCCGCCCTGCTCGCCACCGAGGACGTCGTGCTCCGGGTCGCCGGCTTGTCCCGCAACAAGACCGCGGCAATCAAGGATCTCGCACGGCACGCTATCGATGGCACGATCCCCACGCCGATCGAAGCACGCTCTCTGTCCGACGACGAGCTGATCGACCGGCTCACCGTGGTTCGCGGAATCGGCCGGTGGACCGTCGAGATGCTGCTGATCTTTCGGCTGGGCCGGCCTGATGTACTGCCGGTGACGGACCTGGGAGTTCGAAAGGGCTTTCAGCGCGCGTACGACATGCGGCGCCTGCCGGCCGCGGTCACCATCACGCGGCGGGCGGAGCGGTGGCGTCCGTATCGCTCCGTGGCGAGCTGGTATCTCTGGCGCGAGGCGGAACGCCGATGACGTCCTGAACGCGCCATTCGGCGGTCCCGCCGCTTTCAAGCAGGCGCATCGCCTCGGCGATCGATTCGTGCGATCCGCTGAGTGCCAGCAGATCCCCCTCATGCAGAACTACCCTGGCGGTGGGAAATACGATCTGCTCATCGCCGGTTGCGCCGGCCCGCCGCAGCGCCACGGCCGTGGCGCCGGTTCGTCCCCGCAGGTTGAGCTCGGCGAGGCTCCGGCCCGCGGCAGCGCTCGAGGCTCCCACCCGGACCGGGACCAGAGTCCCTAATCCCGGCAGCATCCGCTGCACTTCCTCCAAGGTTTCCATCTCCCCGCCGCGTTTCCGTGAGCCCAGAGCCTCGGCGACGATTTCCGCACCGGCGCGCATGTGACCTTGCAGGTTGGTCGCGGTTCGCCAGAACGTGAGCCCGAGCAGGATCAGCGCGGCGACGGCAAGGGCGGCGCCCTGATATGGCGGGAGAAACGGCTGGGTTACCGCGATGAGCGGTAACCCGACCACCATCACGACCGCGATCTGCAGAGTTACCACGAACGCGCGTCGGGGTGCGTCCGCCGGATCGACCTTCCCGGCCCCGCGCCCCGGGAGCGCCACCTCTGCAAGTGCGTGACCGAGCCGGCGCGACGATCGGACCAGTCCGAGGGCGAAGGGCGCGGCGCACGCTGCGGCGCCGGCCAGCACCAGCCAGGCGCCGCGGCTCGCGGCAACCCCGGTGAACTCCCGGATTACCTCGATCAGACTCAGCCGGTTGATCGATACGCCGATCACCAGGCCGGCGAGGAGCACCGCGTCGAGCAGCACGAACCTCGCCGCGGCGCGGACGGTGCCCCATGGCGTGGTGCGTTCCTCCCGGCCGCGCAGTAGCTCGACCCAGGACCCGTAGAGCGAGACGAAGGTCTGCAACGGTCGCGGCAGACGCCGGTCCAGGTACAGCGCGAGCGGTTCGGAAACCCGCACCAGCAGCGGAGTGACGAACGCAGTGATGGCGCAGACAGCCACGGCCACGTGCGGCAGCGACGCGGACTGCCCCCCAAGTCCCACCGCGAGCCCCGCTATGATGAAGGAAAACTCGCCCACCTGTGCGAGGCTCAGGCCGGCCCGCAGACTGAGCCGCGATCCATGGCCGGTGAGGAATGCGCCCGCCGTGACCCCCGCCGTCTTTCCGACCAGCACAACCACCGCGAGGACTGCGACGACCACCCAATGCTCCCGGACAACCGCGGGGTCGAGCAGCATGCCTACGGCAACGAAGAAGATGGCGGCGAACATGTCGCGCACCGGCCGCACCAGCGGTTCCACCTGACGGCCCGCGCCCGACTCCGCCACCAACGAGCCCGCGAGAAAAGCGCCGAGGGCCACGGAGTAGCCAGCCCACAGCGCGACGAGCGCCGCGGTGAACGCCAATCCGATGCTGGCAACCAGCGTCGTTTCGGGGTTCCTGAGCCGCACGATACTCCGCATGGCCGGCGGCACGACGAGCAATCCAACCGCGAACGAGCCGGCAAGGAACGCGAGCAGGCGGCCACCGGTGCTGAGCACGCCCCTCGCGCTGAGCTCTCCCTGGAACGTGAGCGCGGTAAGAGACGCGATGAGAACGATCGCTACCAGATCCTCCACCACCAGCACCCCGAAGACCAGCTCCCGGAGTGACGGCTCGGCACGCTCCTCGGCGAGGACCCGCGATACCACCATCGTGCTGGAGATCGCCACCACGGCACCCGCGAACGCGCTTTCGAGCGGACCCCAGCCCAGCAGCTGTCCTGCGAGGTAGCCGAGCGTGAGCATCAAGCCCACCTCGAGCACGGTGACGAGCGCGACTCTCGGTCCCCGTCGGATGAGCCTGCGCAGGCTGAACTCGAGACCGAGCGAGAACATCAGCAGGATGACGCCCAGCTCGGCGAGGGTCCGGATCGTGGTCACCTCGGCGACGAGTGGGATGGGCACGTGTGGGCCGACGACCAGACCAGCCAGCAGATAGCCGAGCACGACCGGCAATCGGAGGCGCTGAAACACCACCGTCGTGATGGCGGCGACGCCGAGCACGACGGCGAGATCCTTCAGGAAGAGATGGGCGTCCGACATGCGGTCGGTATAGTTTACGGCATCCAGGAGGTTTCGGCATGAAAACACCCGAACACGCCGGGCCGATCGAGCCGAGCGTCGAGGCCATCGTCACGGTCCGCCAGCGGCTCCATCAGATGGGATTCCTCCTCAGCGACGATGCTGCCCGCGACCTGCTCCGGGACGTATTGCTGGTCGAGAGCGCTCGGCTGGATCGGCGGGCCCGCGAAGCCGCGACTGCGTGCCTGCGGAGCATCCAGGATGCGGCCCAGGAGGCCGTCCGAATACTGACCCAGGGCGGGCCCGTCACCAGAGGGGCCGAACCCGCGGCGGCATTTGCCCCACCGGTCTCTCCGCCCCCCCCGCCGCCGCGGCAGCGCCAGGAAGGCGTGGATCTGGCGGATGTAGTCCGCCGCCGGCTGGGCGACGACGTACCCTCCGAGCCACATCCGCGCCGACCCGACGATACCCCGCCACCCGGCGGGCCTCGGCGCCCGGTGTTCAAAGGCCGCCGCGGCCGCTAGCGGTCGCTACCGCGGCCCTTGCGCTCTCGGACGCGAGCGCGCACCATGGAAGTCCGAGCCTCGGCCGGAGGAATCCCCATGGAAGGGCTCATCATCAGCGTCCTGCTGTACGCCTGCTTCGCCCTGATCGTGTATGGTGCCGTGCTGTCCTTCCCCACCGAGCCGCGGGTAGTCCACCGGCATTGGGCCGGCGTGTTGCCCGGCGACACGGTCGTGGTCCACGGCGAGGAACGGCAGGTGGTGGAAGTGGACCTCGATCACGATGCGGTCGTGGTGGATCGGGCGTTCGAGCGCGCGCCGCTTCCGGGCGAGTGGGTTGTAGTCCGGCACCAGCCGGCCTGAGCCGGTCAGCTCGCCGGTCGGCTCGGCCGCTCACCCCTGATGGCTGCAGCCAGGCGGTCGGCCATCAATGCGGCGCCGATCGGCGTCAGGTGGCCATAGTCGCGGAAGTAGCGCTGCGCGATCCCCAATTCATTCGCTGACTCATAGACCAGCACCTGGGCACCGTCGAGCCCGCGCAGCGCGCGAACGTACGCCGCGCGGGCTTCGGCGATGAGCGGCTCCGTATGTCGCCATGTGCCGTGGAAACGAGGCTCGCGATCGGCAGCATGACGTTCTGCGCCCGCCACCCCATGCTGCAATGCAAAGCGAGCACGGTGACAAACAGGCACAGCGAAAACCCACGAATTGAACGTCACGGACGGAGCCGGGGTCGCCGGCGGGAGAGCGCGGGCACGCTGGAGAGTGGGAACGGTGTTGCTGGAAGCTCCCGGAGCAGGACTCGAACCTGCGACCCGCTGATTAACAGTCAGCTGCTCTACCAACTGAGCTATCCGGGATCGAGGGCCGGATCGGCCCGAACCGGCGCGGATTATAGGTCGGCGCAACAGGCGGGGCAACCCGGTCAGCCCTCGACCGAGTCGGCCTCGCGAAACTCGCCATCGGTCGTCGGCAACCCACGGGACGCGGTGCCTGATCCCGCCCAAAAAGGGCTCCACGGCGCGAGCATTTCAAGTCTGCTGCCGATTCACGCCCAGCCACCGGGAACGTTTGGGGCATCATACCCAAGCGGTCCCGCGCCATATCTTGCACTCCGGGCTACCTAACGCGGATTCACCCCAAGTTGCGAGCATGTGCTCGCAAGGGCCGAACTAACTGCGAGTAGTCACTCGCCTCCACGAAGGTGCGGCATCCGGCTTTGCATTGCAAAGACGGTCTAAGTTTTATGCTAACAGGATGTTGAATAAGATGTTACAGAGCCGCCCCTACCGCTCAGACCCCCTTTTTCTACCTTCTGGCCATGGCTTTGCAAGGGCTTGTGGGGCACCTCCAGGCCCGCCGGCGGATCGCTGCGGCTCTTAGGGCCGGCCGCCTTCCGCAGGTGCTGCTCCTGGTCGGCCCCCAAGGAATCGGCCGCCAGCGCCTGGGGCTCTGGATTGCTCAGCTGTTGCTGTGCGAGCGGCCGGCGGACGAGCCTTGCGGGTCCTGTGGGCCTTGCCGCCGGGTGGTGGGTCTGGTCCATCCAGATCTCCACTGGTTCGTGCCGGTCCCGCGCCCCAAGGGGGACGCAGACCGACAGGTGGAGGACGTCGCCGACGCGCTGGCCCAGCTAATGGAGGAGAGGCGGGCAGCCGCGCTCTATCAGCCCGTCGATGGGATGGCGAACCATGGCATGGCGAGCGTTCGGCTGTTGCTCAGGCGAGCCGTTCTCACGCCGGTACAGAGTCGGTTGAAAGTGTTCCTGATCGGCGACGCCGAGCGGCTGGTGCCGCAGGAGTCCAGCCCGGAGGCGGCGAACGCGTTGTTGAAGCTGCTGGAAGAGCCGCCGCTGGATACCCGTTTCGTGCTAACGGCAACGGATCCTCGGCGTCTGTTGCCCACGATCCGGTCGCGCGCGGTGGCGCTCCGGCTGGGGCGGCTGAGCGATGCTGAGGTCGCGCAGGTACTCGGCCGGCCGGCGCCGGAGGCCAATGGCGCGCCGGGGATGGCAGTGGGCCGCGTGCTCGGATCCGCCGCACAGGAAGCCGCGGCGGCATTTCTCGAGGCAGTTGTGTCCCGCCCGGGGGATGGACTCGAGCGGGCTCTCAGCCAGCCGGCATTCGCCGCGCGGGGAGGAGACTTCACCACGCTGCTCGACGCCGTGGCCGAGACCTTGGCCGATGCGGCCCGGTTGGCCAGCGGCGCGGAGCCAAGGCGTCCCTTGCCAACCGCGATCGGCGCCCGGCGGCATGACCCAGCGGCGCTGGTGGATGCGATGCAGCGAGTGGCCGCTGCTCGCGAGGCGGCGGCGGGCAACGTCAACCCACAGCTCTTGCTGGCCAGCCTTGCCGACGATCTGGCGGAGGCGCTGTGAAGCTGACGCATCTGGACTCCCGGGGTGATGCCCGGATGGTGGACGTGGGAGGCAAGCCGGTGTCGGAGCGGACGGCCGTCGCCCAAGGGGCGGTGCGCATGTCGAAGGCAGCCTTCGACCTGGTGGCGAGCCACGGCACGGAGAAGGGCGATGTGTTGTCGGTGGCCCGGCTGGCGGGGATTTCGGCGGCCAAGCGCACCGCCGAGCTCATTCCGCTGTGCCACCCGCTGGGACTCGACCTGGTCACGGTCGATGCCGAGCTGGACGATAGGCTACCGGGGGTGCGGATATGCGCAACCGCGAAGGTGACGGGGCGCACAGGAGTGGAGATGGAGGCGCTCACCGCCGCGGCGGTGGCGTGTCTGACAGTATACGACATGGTCAAAGCAGTTGATCGGGGGATGGTCATCGAAGACGTGAGACTGGTATCCAAGACCGGGGGAACCCGGGGTGACTGGCCTAAAGGAGAATCCGATGCGGACGCGAATCGGTAAGCGACCAACGAGGAGGGAACGGTTCGAGCGACTGGTGTCGCGCGGGGCCGTGCTGCTCGCAGTGGCCGTGCTGATCGGGGCCATCGGCGGCTGGACGCGGCGCGTTCGCGCTGCCGACCATACGCGTCCCGTGGATTCGCGCGTCGCCCGGCAATTCGTCTCGCTCAGCGACGAGGTATCGGCAGCGCGGGGCGAAGCGGCCGTGGCGCGGGTGCAGCTCGAGCGCGCCAACGCGATCATCGAGTATTCCGGCCGGTACCAGATTCCCGCCGACCTCGCGGCGGCCATCTACGACATCGCACTCAGCGAAGGGCTCGACCCAGCCCTGGGCTATCGCCTGGTGAAGGTCGAGAGCGATTTCAAGCGCACCGCCCGGAGCAACATGGCGGCGATGGGATACACTCAGCTCCAGCTCGCGACGGCGCGGTTCTACGATTCGACCATGACGGAAGCGCGGCTGATGGAGCGGGACACCAATCTACGGATTGGATTCCGGTTCCTGCAGGATCTGCTCAGGCAGTTCGACGGCGACATGAACCTGGCGTTGCTGGCGTACAACCGTGGCCCCGCTCGTGTGGCGGAGATCCTTGCGCACGGTGGCGATCCGAAGAACGGCTACGATGACGCGGTTCTGAAGGGGTATAGCGCGCCGCGCACCGTCATTACCGAGGAGGTCGGCAGCGCGGGCTGGCGCTAGCTAGGCAGGAATCCGGAGACGGGTGCCGCTCCTCAGCACGTCGTCGGCAGTGAGATCGTTTGCTTCCCTGAGGGCCTGGATCGTGACGCCGTAGCGTCGCGCCAGGCCCGTCAGCGTATCCCCCTTCCGCACGACGTGACTTCTGGCGTCGCCCGCAGCAACGGTGGGGGTGGCGGCCTTCCGCCCGGCGTTTCGGCCTGCTCGCGGTGCCGACTCGCTGCTCGATACTCGGAGCCGCTGCCCGGCCCGGATCCGGGTGCTGCGCCCCATTCGGTTCCAGCTTTGCAACTGCCGCTGGCTCACGTGGTAGCGCCGGGCGATCGAGCTGAGGGTTTCCCCCGAGCGCACCCGGTGCCAGGTGACATCCGCGGGTTCGGGAGCGGACACTTGGCGCGCCACCTCCGCGAGGATCGGCCCGTGCGTTGGCACGATCACCAGCTGGCCCGGGCGGAGCCTGGTGCTTCGAATGCGCGGATTCGCCGCGCGGAGATCATCCAAGCCAACCCCGTAACGTCGGGCCACGCCGCTCATCGTCTCGCCCGATCGGACGACGTGCTCGCGGAACGTCACCCGCTCGGACGCGGGGAGCGCCGCATACGCGTCGGCCGTGGTTCCGCCGCGTCCGACCGGCACCCGGACCACCCAGGTTCCGCTGGGCGGAGTGGTAAGCCGCAGATACTGCGGATTGAGCTCCCGAAGCGCTGCGATCGTGGTGTCAGCGAGCCGGGCCAGCACGTCGAAGCTGGTCATGCCCTCGACGAGGAGGGAGTCATACTGCACGCCGGCATCGGCCGGGGAAAGCGCGGGGAAGCCGTAACGCACCGGGTCCTTGGCGATCATCGCCGCGGCGATGAGCTTGGGGACATAGTCCTTGGTTTCGCGCCGCAGCAGCTTGGTGTCGTATAGTCGGAAGAACGTCGCGTCGGACGGCAACGTGTCGGTGTCGTCGTCAGGTAACCGCACCAGCCCCCGTGAAACGCGGCCGGCACCCGCGTTATAGGCGGCAGCCGCGAGGTAGTGCGACCCGAAGCGGACAGTGAGGTCTTTGAGGTGACGGGCTGCTGCGTCAGTGGCCTTGTACGGATCGCGGCGCTCGTCCACCCAGCGGTCCACTCGCAAGCCATAGTACTTCCCCGTGCCCTTCATGAACTGCCACATCCCCACGGCACGCGCTCGGCTCGTGGCAGAGTTCGAGAAGCCACTTTCGATCAACGCCAGGTAGACCAGATCGCTCGGCAGACCCTCCTGCTGCAGGCGCTGCCGGATCATTACTTCGTACTTCGGCATGCGGCTGAGCCAGATGCCGAAGCGCTCCTTGGCCATGCCGCGGAAGAAGTTGAGGTAGTACTGGACCCGGCTATGGGTGTTGAACTTCTCCACTGCGATGTCGAACGTGACCGCGCCCCCGGCCGCGGCGGTTCCACCGGTCGTACCCTCGACGCTCTCCTCGGTCTCGCTGCTCAGCGAATCCGGCAGCTCGGCAAAGAGCTGCTCGAGCACCGCCTCGTCCGCCGCGGAGTCCGCCGCAATGCGTAGCGCCTCGGCCAACTCGCTGTCGACGTGGGCAAACAGCACCGGCGCGGGTGGGATGATGTCGAGCGTATCGGCGTCTGGCGGAGTGATAGGAGCCGTCTCTTGGGATCGGGAGGCCGCGGGAGCGGGCTTTCCGGGGGCGGGGTGGCCGCCGCAGCCTGCCGCGACGCACACCAGGAGAACAGGTCCCAATCGCTTCATCACGAGCCTCCCACAGCCGGCCGCTCCGCGCGGCCCAAGTTCGGCAAATGTTCGGTATGCCCCACTGTGCAATCCGCCGACGCACCCCGCGAATTGACAGGCTGGCTGGCTACCGCATGAACAAACGGTTTCCGAGGATCCGATTGGTTGCGTTGAGCACCGCGAGCGCGCTACCCCGGGCCGGATCGGCATCAGTCAGGTACGATCCCACCACCCGCTGTGTCGCGCCGTCGGATTGCACGGCAATCGAGACAATGACGACGGTTGCGTCGAACGCCCGCACCGCCTTGACGCCCAACAGCTCAAAACCGATCTGACCCGCCACGGCTTGCACCAGCGCTGACACACAGGCCTGGGCCGCGCACCGAAGCTCTCCCGCCTGCGATCCCAGCCCCTGACACTCGCCGGCGAACTGTTCCGAGCCCCGCCAGGTGAGGCCCACGCGTGCGCGACACTGGCCGTTCGCCAGGCGATCAAGCGTGAATTCCGAGAACCGCAGCCGTTCCTGGCTGGGGCCGGACGGCGGGACCGATTCGGATACCCGGCTGGATGAGTACGAATTGTCCGGTGCGGTCGTACGGCCTCCGGGCAGACGCCGTCGGGAGTGAGGCTCGGGATCGGGCTGAGGACGCCCTCCGGAGGGGCAAAGGCTATGCCAGGCACGGGGGTCAGGAGACTCCGAACCGAACCTCGAGCTGGTCATGATCCGTGACAGGGCGGACCACATCCACCTCGAGCCGGGCCTTGCTGGAGGGCTCATGGCCCACCCCAATCACCACCAGCGTTCCGTCCTCCAGCTCCAGCCGGAGCTGACGCAGATCAGACCGCATGCCGGCGCTTGCCACCGAGCGTCCGCGGAGCGACTCGAGCGCGGCCGATGTACGCCGCAGGTCGTGCAAGGGTATGTGGTTCATGGTCAGTGGCGTACGAGGTCATGAAATCGATTGCGGAGCTCTCGGGTGACCGGTCCTTCCTGACCGGAGCCGATCGCCCGGCCGTCGAGCTCGCGAATCGAGATGATCTCCGCGGCGGTCCCAGTGAAAAACGCTTCGTCCGCGGTGTAGACGTCATAGCGGTTGAGCGGCTCTTCCCTCACCTCGTAACCTGCGGTACCGGCGAGCTCGATCACCGCATCGCGGGTAACGCCGCGGAGAATGCCGGCCCAGTTCGGGGGCGTGCGCATTCGCCCGCCGCGCACGACGAAGAGATTCTGCCCCGATCCCTCCGCGACGAAGCCCGAGGCGTCGAGCATGAGCACTTCGTCGGCGCCTGCGTGGATGCCCTCGATTTTCGCGAGCACGTGGCTGAGGTAGTTGAGCGATTTGACACGGGGCGACAGCGATTCGCGGTGCGGGATCGGCGTGCCCGCCGTCACCACGCGCAGGCCCCGTTGATAGACCTCTTCGGGCCACAGTCGGATCGTGTCAGTGATGACGATGACGGACGGCGTGGGGCACTTGCGCGGGTCCAGTCCGAGATCGCCCACGCCGCGCGTGACCACATGCCGCAGGTAACCGTCAGAGAGGCTGGAGCGTCGAACCCCCTCCTCGGTGACCCCGGCAAGGTCCTGTTTCGCAATCGGGATGGTAAGCCAGATGGCGTGCGCCGAATCGTACAGCCGATCGAGATGGGCGCCGAGGCGAAACACCCTGCCGCCGTAGAACCGCATCCCTTCGAACACGCCGTCGCCATACAAGAGTCCGTGGTCGAACACTGAGACGACGGCACTTTCCCGGTCGAGCCAGCGGCCGTCCAACCATACCGTCGTCATCCGAGCCATCCCCCAACAGACGAAGCGGTCAATGTGACTGGCGGCGGGAAGGCGCGGAAGGGGGCCGGCACGCGGCCATGCCCCCTCCCTAACCGAACGGGTGTTAGGCGGCGCCGGCTTGCGTCGGGGCCTTGCGCGAGGCGCCGCTGAGGACGCCGGCGAGCAGCTCCGACACGTATCCGAACACCGCGCCCGCTACGAGGGCGGCGATCGCCTTGGGGTAGGTGCCGGACGCGCCGACCACGACACTGACCGCGGTCGCGGCGCCGAGGAAGGCACCCGGGATGAACGCGAGAAGCGAGATTCTCGACTGCAGCACCATCGCGGCGGCGATCACGCCCACGAGCGCCGACAGCGCGGCGAGGTTACCGGGCGCGACTCTGTTCGCCACCGTCAGTGCTACGAACGCCCAAAAGACGCCGGAGAGATTCGAGGCGATCGTCTTCAGGAGTCCGTCGGTCTTGCCGCCAGCCGCGAAAAAGCATCCCCAGGCCACGATGCCGGCCCATACCGGCAAGGCCGCCGGTCCAAGGGCGATGTAGGTCCAGATCGCGATGAGGACACCGATACTGAGCGCGAGTGCCAGGAGCATGTTCATCAGGCGACCTCCTGCCCTCGAGAGAGGGCACTGGGTGGGAGAGCTGCCCTACCAGAACCTGCCGAGGAGCGAGTCGAACGTACCTCCGACCCGCCGGCCCGCAAGGGAGGCGGGGTCGGCGAACGAATGGCCCCAGGCCCCGCCGCGAGTCGGGCGGACGCCGTGAAAGTGACGCGGCGGCAAGGCTCTAATGCCTTGCCGCCGCTGGGCAACCTCCCCGCGGACCCAACCGCGGGTCCCTACTGATTGCCGCTCAGTCTTCGACGATGATCAGGTACTTCGAGGGCGCCCAGAACTCCTCGGGGGACTCGATCTGCACCGAGCCGTGGATCTTCTTGCCGTCGGGCGTGAGTGACGTCGACGCAAGGAACTGGGGGCTCTGACGGGAAATGATCTTGTAGTTCTTGTCCTCGCGCGGTAGCGCGATGGTGAGATCCTTCGTCTTGTCCGCCCGGGTGAATGCCTCGGGGTTGAGATCCCGCGCCGGCACGATGTGGGTACCGCCAAAGAACAGGAACTTCGAGCCTTCCTTGGCGATGACGCCGCGCTCCATGAGCTCCTTCTTGGTGCCCACCGCGTAGTACACGGTGTTCTTGTAGTTGGTCAGCTGGCCGACGGTGTCGGTGAGCGCGACGTTGTTCGCGTTGAGCTGCTCATTGACCAGGCTCATCGTGTCGACCCGGCTCGTGAGCGCGGCAATCTCCACCTTCTGCCGGTCGATCACGGCGGTGTACTCCGCCTCCTGCCGCTCAGCGGCGGCCTTGAGGTCTGCGACGGTCTGCTTGGCCGATTCGAGCTGCGCGAGGAGTCGCTCGTTGCGGCGCCCCATCCGGCTGGCGCGCTGCGTCTGGGCCTCGAGCTTCTGCTCGGCCTCGTTGAGGCGGGTGATGGTTTCCTTAATACGACCCAGCGCCGCCACCCGCTCCTGCGCGGCGCCCGACACCGTCTGCTCTGAGGCGGGCACGGGGCTCACGCCCACGCTCTTCACCTTGGCGAGTTCAGCATTGAGGTCGCTGACGAACTTCGTCGTCTCCAGCACCTCGTTCAACAGGCTGTCCTTCTCGGCGGAGACCTGCTTGGCCTCGGCCAGCGCCGCGTTCAGCTCATCACGGCTCCGATCGCAGGCGGTGGTCCCAGCCATGACGAGCGCGAGCATCAGCCACACGTACCGCATGAAACCCCCTTCGCTACGATTGAATGATTCGAACACCGCGGAGCGACGCCACAGCCACGCCCACGCCCCCGCGGGGCCGCTCCGGGGCGGCGCAGGGACGCACTCTCAAACATTGCGTTGGCTGGGACGTCGGCCACAAGAGTAAACCGGGTCAGGCCTCGAAACCACCCCGGCAGGTGTTACCGGTCGGGGAGGACCCCGAACGCAGGGCGAAACCGTGAGGGCGCCGGGACTCGAACCCGGAACCTAGGGATTAAAAGGACGTTGAACGGCCCCGACCGTTAGGCGTTGCTCCGTAGGACTCTCCCGCCGTCCCGCGTGATTCCTCGCGACCCCGTGGGGTCCAGAGTGCAAACCAGAGTGCAATGATGTGGGCGCGATACCTCGTTCAAGCCGAGTCGGAAAGTTAGAAGGCGGCGCCCGTTGGTGTGCAGAGCGCCAGCGCCCTTTCGACCAAAGCTTGAAGGCTGAACGGCTTTTCGATCCAGCAATGCTGCAAGTCAGTTGGCGGCAGGAAGTCTAGGTTGGGGCGAGAATACCCGGACATATAGAGCACCGGCAGCGTCGGACGGAGATCGTGCAGGACGCGTCCGAGTTGGTCGCCCCCGATTCCGGGCATCACGATATCGGTAACGACGAGGCACAGATTGGCGCCAAGCGGATCGTGTGGAAGCTCGAGCGCGCTCTCGGCGTCCGGGGCTTGGAGAACGTCGAAACCCTCATCCGCCAAGGCGCGCGCCGCGAGGGCACGCACCTGGGCGTCGTCGTCAACCACGAGGACGGTGCCGCGACTCCCGGAGGGAGTATCCACGGGTGGCCCAGTTGTAGGGGTGTGCTTGCTAACCTAACGCCCGCCCGGGCAGCGCAAGATGTGCAAGCCGCTGCAGCGGCAGGGTTTCGGAAAGGGAGTGGCTGTTGCCGGCACAAAGCGAAACGCCAGCCGTGGAGGCTGGCGCGTCGCTGAGACCCGTTCGGTCGCCGTGGGAACTACCGGGTGCTCCTCCCGCTATCGTGGAGCGCGACCACGGCCGCTAGCGCCGTCAGCGCCCCGCCGATCAGAACCCCAACTGCCAAATCCAGAGCCCACATAGAACCGCTCCCGCTTCGCTGGTTTCGCTCGCCCACAGAGTAAGGCGGGATGGTGCCGGCGTCGGTGGGGCGGCTCACAGGGAAGGCAGTGCGCCCAGCGGCATGTAGGCCGTCAGTAGATTGTGTATGCGCGGGCGTTGCGCCCGCAGCTGCTGCGCGATGAGTCAGGCGCACGACGCAGGTGTATGATACTCAGGGCCTATGTCAGTTGCCGTTCGCTCCGCGCTCACCCATGCTGCCCTCATGGTCGGTGCCTGCTCAACTGCGGCACCACCGCGCCCACCGGCTGCGGCGGCCGATTGTGGCTCGTTGCCGCTCCACATTGCGAACCCCGACTCGGTGGACGTGGCGCAGTGGTGCAAGGGAATGGCGGAGCATTTCCGGTGGCTTGAACAGATCGCGAGCCGCGTCGACACCATCATTGTCACGCCCAGTGAGCTCACGCTCGAGGTCGGCGACACGATTCCAGGCGATAGCCTGCGGCCCCGGGCGTTCGACGCCGCGCACGAGGAGGTGCGAGACGCCGTCATCGGCGGCTCTTTGCCGGACACCACGGTCATCGCTGTGCGGGAGCTATTGGAGGCTTCGCCGGACCGAAGTGACCCCATTAGGGTCTGGGTAGCGTTGCGACCCGGCGAAACCGAGGTGTCATTCTTCTTGGGACCGGCAGACTCTTTGCCGCCCGAGCACCGTCGGGTTACCCGCGTGTCCATCCGCGTCGTTCCTTAGGAGGGGAGCCACTTGGAGCGCCGCTGCGGGCGGAGTTGCGCGTAGGGCTCTTTCTACCGTGCGCTCCGGCGAGCGAGCGCGCAGATCGTAGCGCCCTTTGATCTGGTACGCTGGGCGTCAAGGGCAGGGTGAAAGGGCAGTCGCGGCCTCGGGCCACTGGCGAAGGCCCCAGGGGCGGTGACTAAGTGGGGCCGACTTTAGAGGAGGTCAGCTACGCGGTAGACGATAGGTGAGCTCTGGTGCGCCGTCGGGCGCACACAAACTGCACACCTTCGCCACCCGGCGTCTTCGTGGACGCCGGGTGGCCTGATTGCCTTTCTTCAGCAGTGCTAACACCTTATCCGCAGTGAGGGCGCCGGGACTCGAACCCGGAACCTAGGGATTAAAAGGTCGTGGCAGGGGGGCAATACCAAACTACGGAAGAACGCAACAGGCCATGGCGCCAGCATTTGGCTCCGGGGCCTGTTGCCTCGTGTAGTCCACTCTGGTCTGCTGTTCGGGTACAGTTTAGGTACAGTGACCCCGTCGACAAGCGGTCGGGGATCCTTGATCTGTGTCTCGGGGCTCAGGCCCGGCGCCCACACGCTGGCGGTGCCTCCATGCTGGTGGGGGCCTGCAGCAGCTGCTACCCTGTCTTGCCCGTAGACAGGAACGCGCCCCTCCCGCTCCGGCTTGGCCAAGGTAAGTTGGAGAAGAGCGGCTGGTCCTAAGGTCGCTTTCAAAGCCACTCAGACTCTCGTGTGCCTGCGGGAGGTTCCGCGGATCAATGGCGGACGGCGCGCAAGCGGGCGAACCTGCCGGGTACACTAGTCCATGACATGCGTCGATCGGCCGTGCGTCGGCTGGAGAGGGCCAGCGT
>DATAFP010000287.1:0-14252 GCA_036257415.1 Gemmatimonadales bacterium | reverse complement strand
CCCGTTGACGCCATAGAGTCGCTGCACGGAGACCTGGGTGATATCAGAGTCGCGCTGGTCGAGAGCGTGCGCCCTCATCCCAACGCCGACCGACTTCGCGTGTGCGAGGTGAACGACGGCAGCGGCACGCTGCGCCACGTGGTGTGCGGCGCCCCCAACGTGGCGGCCGGCCGCAAGTACCCGTTCGCGCCGGTCGGCGCCACCGTGCCGTTTGGCAAGGGCGGAGCGCCCATGACCCTCGAGCGGGCCAAGATCCGGGGCGAGGTCTCGGAGGGTATGCTCTGCTCGGCCCGCGAACTCGGCCTCGGCGCGGAACACGATGGCATTCTCGAGCTCCAGACCGACGCCCCGCCGGGCGCGCCCTTCATCGAGGCGGTGCAGCTGGGCGACGATCGCCTCGTGGTGGACGTTTCGCCAAACCGTCCCGACCTCCTTGGACACAAAGGTCTGGCCCGCGAGCTGGCGGCATCCTTCGGCGTGCCATTCCGGCTCCCGTCGATTCCCGGCGCCCAAATGATCGATATCCCACCGGCCCGGCGAGCCGCCACATCGGGAGAGCTGGGCGGCGTGCGCTTTGCCCTCGAGGATCTCGATGGCTGTCGGCGGTTCCACGCGGCGCTCGTTCGGGGAGTGAAGGTGGCGCCCTCGCCGGCCTGGCTGCAGCGCCGGCTCCAGGCGGTTGGCGTCCGGCCGATCAGCAATGTGGTCGACGCCACCAACTACGTCATGCTGGAGCTGAACCAGCCCATGCATGCGTACGACGCCGCCACCCTTCGGGGACCCGCGCTCGTCGTCCGGCGCGGGCGCTCGGCCGAGTCGCTGGTGACGCTGGATGGCGCGACCCGCTCACTTGACCACTCGACGACGGTGATCGCCGATGCCGAGGGCGTGATCGGCCTCGCCGGAATCATGGGCGGTGGGAGCACGGAGGTGAGCGACCGCACCACCGATGTGCTGCTCGAAGGTGCCTGGTGGTCGCCCCGCGGTATCCGGCGAACCCGTCGGCGCCTCGGCATGAGCACCGAGGCCAGCTACCGGTTCGAGCGAGGTGTCGACCTGTGGGGCGCGGGGGAGGCCATGCGCCACTGCATTGAACTGGTGCTCGCTACCGCGGGCGGAACACTGGTGGAAACGCCGCTCGATCTCTGGCCCGAGCCCAGCCATCCACCCCGGATCTTCCTGCGGCCGGCCCGAGTGGCCCACGTGCTCGGGGTCGAGCTGCCGGTCGCCACGATCGAGCAGCACCTCCTGGCAATCGGGGCCACGGTGCTGTCCAAGCCCGACGATCACCGCATCGCGGTCGACGTGCCCGGCTGGCGTCCGGATCTGGTCGAGGAAATCGATCTCATCGAGGAGATCGCCCGGGTCCACGGGTACGACGAGTTTCCCGTCGAGCTGAGGCACTATCGGGGCGGGTCTCTACCCGATGCGCCGGTGGAGCGGCTCGCCTCCGACGTGCGGCGCGGGCTGGTCGCTGAAGGGTTGTTCGAGGTGGGAACGCTTCCCACCGTTCCCGACGGTGCGCCCGATGCCGTCCGGCTGATCAATCCCGTGTCCGCCGAGGATCCGTACCTGCGCCGGAGCCTGCTCCCCGGTCTGATGCGGGAAGTGGAGCAGAATTTCCGGAATCACATACGGGATGTCAGGCTGTTCGAAGTGGGCACCGTCTTCCGGGCGCGGCCGGGTCAGCGGCCCGACGAGGTGCGGCGCGTCGCTGCGGTGGTCACGGGAGCCAGGGCTCCGCGCCACTGGTCCGACGCCGGCGCGGCCGATTATGACCGGTGGGACATTAAGGGGCTGTTCGAGGCTGCGGTCGCTCTGGCAAATCCCGAAGCCATCATACAAGTTGAGGGAAATTCTTGGGTTGCCGTCGCCTCCGATGGCGCGCCGGTGGGCCGGGCGCTGGCCTTGACCGCCGACGCGCCGCCGTGGGCCGCCCCGGTGTTCGGATTCGAGCTGGCGCTCGACCCGAGCTCCCGTGAGGCCGCGCGCTACCGCCCGCTGCCGACAACCCCCGCCTCGGAGCGTGATCTGGCGCTGATCCTGGCCGATGGCGTGACCGCCGATCAGGTCGAATCCGTACTCCGCCGTGCGGGTGGTGAGTTGCTCGAGCAGGTAGCTGTGCTTGACGAGTATCGTGGCACCGCTATTGGAGATGCGCGCCGGAGTGTAATGTTCCGTCTCACCTTTCGTCATCCCGACCGCACGTTGCGGGACCGGGACGTGGACGAAGTCGAGCGTCGGCTTCTCACGGCGCTGGAAACCGAGCTCGGCGTGAAGCGGCGTGACGGGGCGGCACCGGTCGCCCCAGGAGACTGAGCGTGGCCACTGCGTACGAACGCCCGGACCACAAGGCGCTCGCTGAGCTGGAGGAGCTGTTCCGCCATCTCGGTACCGAGGTGGCGCAGTGGCGTCGCCGCTCGCTCAAGGCCGAAGCCGAGCTCGCGCAGGTGCGATCGAAGGGTGGGCACCATGGCCCCGAGGTCGCTAACGCCGGCGGACGGTTGGCCGAGCTGGAGACCGAGAACCGGAAGCTCCGCGAGCGAATCGATGCGGTACGGGAGCGGGTTCGGACGCTGAACGCCCGACTCGCGTTTCTCGAGCGCGGGAGCGGCGCCTCATGAGCGCGTCGCGCAACGCCGTGCGCGTCACCATCGGTGGCGAAGAGTACACCGTCCGCTCCGAGTTGCCGGCTGAATACACCCGTGAGGTGGCCGCCTACCTGGATGCCGCGTTGAAGCGGGTGCGCGACGCCGCCCCCGCGCTGGAGCTGCACAAGGCCGCCATCCTCGCCGGGCTCGCCATTACCGACGAGCTGTTCCAGGCGCGCCGCGGCGACCAGGAGCATGCCGGGCGCATTAACGCGCTGGCGGATGAGCTCGCCCGCCTCCTTCCCCCCGCCAAGCGCGGTAGCCGCGCCTCGGTTCCCGTCGCCGCCGCCGAATGAATCCGTTGCTGCTCATCGCCGAGGCCGTAGCCGCCGGCGCGATCATTGCCATTCTCATCATCTGGTTCTACAGCCGCTCGCAGCGGCGGCAGGCCGGCGGCGTGCTGGCCGCGGCGGAAGCCGAGGTGGGCCGGATTAGAGCCGAGGCGCAACGGGAGGCGGAGACCGTGCGGGCGTCGGCCGAGCTGCAGGGCCGGGTCGATACCCTGAAGCTGCGGGAGGAGCTTGACCGGGAAGTCCAGCGCCGCCGAGAGGAGTGCGAACGGGCCGAGCGCCGGGTCGACGATCGGAGCCGTACCCTGGAGCGCAAGCTCGAGGAAGTGGCCGGCCAGGAGCGACAGCTGCGGTTGCAGGAGCAGGGGTTCACCCAGCGCGAGCTGGATCTCCGCGCTCGCGAAGGCGAGATCGAGCGGCTGGTACAGGAGCAGCGGGTCCGACTCGAGCGGGTGGCCGGTCTCACCGCCGAGGACGCCCGGCGGGAGATCATCCAACGGGTGGAGGACGAGGCCCGCACCCAGGCAGCGGCGCTGGTCCGCGACATCAAGGAGCAGGCCCGCCGCGGTGCCGAACGCGACGCCCGGCGGATCATCGCCATGGCGACTCAGCGCCTCGCCGCCGAGCACACCGCGGAAACGACTGTGGCGGCGGTCGCGCTCCCCAGCGACGAGATGAAAGGCCGCATCATCGGTCGCGAGGGACGCAACATTCGCGCGTTCGAGACCGCCACCGGCGTGGACGTGATCATCGACGACACCCCGGACACCGTCATCGTATCCTGCTTCGACCCGATCCGGCGCGAGGTGGCCCGTCGCTCGCTGGAGGCACTGATCGCCGACGGCCGGATTCATCCCGGCCGCATCGAGGAGATCGTCGCCAAGTGCCAGCGCGAGCTGGAGGCCCAGCTGGTCGAGCTGGGAGAGCGCGCGGCATACGATACCGGGATCCACGGGCTGCACCCGGAGATCATCAAGCTCGTCGGACGGATGCGATATCGCACCTCCTACGGTCAGAATGTGCTCGACCATTCGCAGGAGGTGGCCTGGCTCGCGGGTATGATGGCGGCCGAGCTCCACCTCGACGTCGCGTTGGCGAAGCGGGGCGGGTTGCTCCACGACATCGGCAAGGTGCTGACTCACGACACCGAGGGCACCCACGTGGAGTTGGGAGTGGAGGTCGCGCGGAAGTTCGGCGAGACCGCGGCGGTGATCAACTGCATTCAGGCGCACCACGACGACGTCCCGCACGAATCCGCGGAGTCGGTGCTGGTGCAGGCCGCCGACGCGATCAGCGGATCGCGTCCGGGTGCCCGCCGCGAGGCGTTCGAGAGTTACGTCAAGCGCCTCACCAAGCTGGAAGAGATCGCCAACGGCTTCGCCGGGGTCGAAAAGGCCAACGTCATCCAGGCGGGGCGGGAGATCCGCGTGGTGGTGACGCCCGAGCGAATCGACGACGCTGCGGCCGCCCAACTCTCCGAGACGATCGCGCGCCGCATCGAGAACGAGCTTCAATACCCGGGGCAGATTCGCGTGGTGGTCATTCGTGAGACCCGCGCCGTAGGGATCGCACGATGACCGCACGGGTCCTGGACGGCACCAAGCTGGCCGACGAGATCCGCGCTGAAGTGGCCCAGGCGGTGGCGAAGCACAAAAGCTCGGGGCGGCAACCCGGACTGGCGGTGGTAATCGTCGGGGAGAATCCCGCAAGTCAGGTGTACGTGCGGGCGAAGGGGAAGGCGTGCGAGGAAGCCGGCATGCACTCGGAGACCATACGCCTGCCGGAGACCGCTACCGAGGCCGAGCTGCTCGCCACGGTAGACCGGCTCAACCGGGACCCGGGGATCCACGGATTTCTGGTGCAGCTCCCGCTCCCCACGCACATCAATGCCGAGCGGGTTCTCAACGCGGTCAACCCGCTCAAGGACGTGGACGGCTTTCACCCGGTCAACGTCGGCAAAGTTTCTATTGGAGATCCCACGGGGCTGCGGCCCGCTACGCCATATGGCGTGCAGGAAATGCTGATTCGCTCCGGGATTGAAACCCGGGGCGCCAATGCGGTGATCGTGGGCCGCTCCAACATCGTGGGTAAGCCGATGGCGAGCCTGCTCATCCAGCAGGGCAGGGGCGGCGACGCCACGGTCACGGTGTGTCACTCGAAGTCGCGAGATCTGCCCGGCACCTGCAGGTCGGCCGACCTCCTGATCGTCGCTATCGGAAAGCCCGAGTTCGTCACCCGAGACATGGTCCGGCCGGGCGCGGTGGTGATCGACGTCGGCATCAACCGGATGGATGACCCGTCCCGGCCCAAGGGCTACCGGATCGTCGGTGACGTTGCGTACGGGCCGGTGGCGGAGGTGGCTTCCGCCATCACGCCAGTGCCCGGCGGCGTCGGAAAGATGACCATCGCAATGCTGCTCAAGAACACGCTTCAGGCCTTCGAGCAGGCGAAGTGATGACCGATGACTGTCGGCCTCTCCTCTGACGTCCTTTCGGTTTCCCAGTTCGCGGGCGCGGTAAAGCAGCTGCTCGAGGGCACCATCGGCCCGGTGTGGATCCGGGGCGAGGTGACCGGCTTCAAGGTGTGGTCGAGCGGCCACTGGTACTTCACGCTTCGCGACGCGAACGCCCAGCTGCGCTGCTGCATGTGGCGCACCTACGCCCAGCGAGCCGGCCGTCCCCCCGCCGATGGCACCTCCGTCTACGCGCTCGGCGTGCCCACGTTCTACGATGGCAAAGGTGAGTTTCAGTTATCAGTGCGGCGGCTCCTGCCGACGTCGGCGATCGGCGAGGAGCAACGCCGGCTCGACCGGGTGAAGGCCGCCCTCGCGGCCGACGGGTTGTTCGAGGTCGCCCGCAAGCGGTCATTGCCCCGCTGTCCCGAGCGGGTGGCGGTGGTGACCAGCACCGACGGCGCCGCGCTCCGGGACATCGTTACGGTGACCCGCAAGCGGTGGCCCTCGGCCACGCTGCTGGTCGTGGATTCACGGGTCCAGGGCGAGGGCGCCGCGCGCGAGCTCGTGGCCGCACTCAGGCTGGTGAACCGGCTCGACGTCGAGCTCTGTATCGTCGGTCGTGGGGGTGGGGCGCAGGGCGACCTCGCCGCGTTCAACGACGAGGCCGTCTGCCGCGCGCTCGCCGCCGTCCGCGTGCCCACGGTGTCGGCGGTGGGACACGAGACCGACGTCTCGCTGACCGATCTGGTGGCGGACGTCAGGGCCGCGACGCCATCTGCTGCTGCGGAGCTCGCCTTTGCCGATGCCGCCGACGTTCGCCGGCAGGCTCACCAGCTCGGCGGGCGCCTGGCCCGGAGCCTCGGCCGGCGCGCGGAGCTGCTGGAGGAGCGGCTCGCGCGCGCCGGCGACCGGGTGGAGGCGGCAATGGACCAGCGGCTTTCGGCGATCGCGCATCGCGGCGAGCGGCTCGGCGCCGAGCTTGACGCGCTGAGCCCGCTTCGCGTCCTCCAGCGCGGCTACGCGGTACCGCTCGCTCTCTCCGGCCAAGTGCTCCGCCGCCGGTCCGACTTCCCGCCGGGCGTCGCATTCCGTCTGCGGGTGGTGGACGGCGTGGTCCCGGCTCGAGCCAACGACCAATGAATCAACCCTCCGCGCGGCAGCCATCCTCGTCGCCGTCGATCGTCGAGGAGCTCGACCGGCTGGAGCAGATCGTGCGCGCGCTGGAGGCGGACGACCTCGATCTCGATGCCGCGCTGGCACTGTTCGAGGAGGGGGTTGCTCGCCTTCGCAGTGCGCGCGAGCGGCTGGCGACGGCGCAGCTCCGGGTGCGCAGCGTGCTCGAGGATGCCGACGGCACGCTCCGCGACACCGAGCTCGATGGCTGACGAGCCCGCCGCCGAGCTGGACGACCTCCTCGCCGAGGCGCGCTCCCTGACCGACGGTTGCCTGGAAGCGTGGGCGGCCAGGCTGCAGCGGGAGTACGCCGGGGACGACGGCCACGCGCTCGGATACGCACTGAGAAGCCCAGGGAAGCGGGTCCGTCCGGCGTTGCTCATCGCCGCCTATCGCGCCTGCGGGGGCCGCGCACCTGGGATCGCTGGTGTGGCCGCGGCGGTGGAGACCGTACATACCTACTCGCTGGTGCACGACGACCTCCCGTGCATGGACGATGATGATCTCCGCCGCGGTCGGCCCACCACGCACCGCGAGTTCGGAGTCACCGCCGCTACCCGCGCGGGGTACCTACTCGTCGCGGTCGCGGCGCAGGTGCTCGCCGAGGCCGCGTGCGACCTCGGCCTGGGCCCCGACACGCTGGGGCAGATGGCCGGCGAGCTCTTCACCGCTGGCGGCATCGAGGGCATGGTGGGCGGTCAATGGCTTGACCTCGAAGCCGAGGGCCGGCGGCTCACGCTGGACGATCTCACCCACGTGCACCGGGGCAAGACCGGTGCGCTTATTCGAGCGTCCTGCGTCATCGGCGGCATGGCCGCGGGCGCCGCTCCGGACGTGGTGGGGGCGCTGCGCGGGTTTGGGGAGGAGATCGGGCTCGCCTTCCAGATCGCCGACGATGTGCTCGACGCCACCGGCACCAGCGATCAGCTCGGCAAGACCGCAGGCCGTGATCGCGAGCTGGCCAAGTCCACATACGTGAGCGTGCTGGGCGTTGACGGCGCCAAGCGCGAGGCTGAACGCCATGCACGCCAGGCTGTCGCGCGGCTCGATGCGGCGGGCGTTCCGTCGGGACCTCTCGCCGCATTGGCGAGGTATATTGTGACCAGGAGCAACTGACGTCCGACCCATCGCCCATCGCCAATGTCGCTACTGTCACAGATCCATTCGCCCGCGGACCTGAAGCGGCTCAAGCGGGAGCAGCTTCCACAGCTGGCGGCCGAAATCCGCACCCGCCTGATCGACTGTTGCTCCATCACCGGCGGCCACATCGGCGCAAGCCTGGGGGTCGTCGAGCTCTCGATCGCGCTGCTGTACCAGTTCGATTCGCCTACCGATCGGATCGTGTGGGACGTTGGACACCAGGCGTACACCTGGAAGCTGCTCACCGGGCGGAATCCCGACTTCCCGACGCTCCGCCAGACGGGCGGCATCTCGGGGTTCCTCAAGCGATCGGAGAGCGAGCACGACCAGTTCGGCGCCGGCCATGCCGGCACGGCGGTATCGGCCGCGTTAGGCATGGCCACCGCTCGCGATCTCCGGGGGCAGGACCACAAGGTCGTGGCGGTGGTGGGCGACGGCGCGCTCACCTGCGGGCTGTCGTACGAAGGACTCAACAACGCCGGCCATTCCGAGCGTGACATCATCATCGTCCTGAACGACAACGGCATGTCGATCTCGCCCAATGTGGGCGGGGTCTCGAAGATGTTGGGGAGCATCGTGGCCAACCCGCGCACCAATGCGCTGCGGGAGCAGATCAAACACGTCACGCTCGCGCTCGGCGGTGTGTTCGGGGACGGCGTGGTCGAGTTCGCCAAGAATCTCGAGGAGAGCGCGAAGAATCTGTTTTCCCAGGGCATGCTCTTCGAGGAGCTCGGGCTCCGCTACTTCGGTCCCATCGATGGGCACGACGTCGGTAAGCTGTGCGACACCCTGGCGTTCGTTCGCGGCATGTCGGGCCCGCGGCTGGTCCATGTGATCACGGAGAAGGGCAAGGGATTCGCCTTCGCCGAGTCGAACCGGGAGAAGTGGCACGGCCTTGCGGCCTACGATCCGGTCACCGGGGAGGCTCGCAAGAAAGCCAGCGGGCCGCCCACCTGGACCCAGGTCTTCGGTGACGCGATCACCGCGCTCGCCGCCGATCACCCCGGGCTCGTGGCGATCACGGCCGCCATGCCGTCGGGCACGGGCACCAACATCTTCCAGAAGCGGTGGCCTGACCGCTTCTTCGATGTCGGCATCGCCGAAGGGCACGGGGTCACCTTCGCCGGCGGGTTGGCCGCCGAGGGGCTCCGCCCCGTCGTGGCGATTTACAGCACGTTTCTCCAGCGGGCGTACGACAACATCATCCACGACGTGGCAGTGCAGCACCTGCCGGTGATCTTCTGCATGGACCGGGCGGGGCTGGTGGGAGAGGACGGTCAGACCCACATGGGGCTGTATGACATCGCGTACATGCTCGCGGTCCCCGGGATGACGGTCACTGCGCCCAAAGACGGCAGCGAGCTGATCGGCCTCCTCAAGACCGCGCTCTCCCACACCAGCGGCCCGTTCTGCACCCGGTACCCGCGGGACAAGGCCCCGGCGGATCCGAAGCCCGCGGCCGTTGTGCCGGCCGTGCCGTATGGCAGCTGGGAACGCCTGCGGGCCGGCCGCGATGTCGCGATCCTCGCGGTCGGCACCACCGTGTTTCCCGCGCTCGCCGCCGCTGAGCAGCTGGCGGCCGAAGGCATGGACTGCGAGGTGGTGAACTGCCGGTTCCTCAAACCGCTGGACGGGGCGATGCTCGAGGGCCTCGCCCAGCGGCATCGGGTGCTGGTCACGGTCGAGGAGGGGACGGTGGTGAACGGGTTCGGCGCGCATCTGGCGGAAATGCTGCAGACCACCCGGCCCGAGGTCCGGGTAGTCGCGCTCGGCGTTCCCGACCGGCTCATCGAGCAGGCGCCGCGCGCCGAGCAGCTCGAGGCGTTCGGGCTCACTGCCGAGGGGATCGCCCGCCGGATCGCCGCCCTCCACCGCGAGGAAAGCTTCGAGACGACATGAACGTCGGTGTCGTCGGCAATCCCCGCTACGCCGACCTCGGCGACGTGCTCGAGCACGTCGTCCGCGAGGCTCCCCCCCGCGGCATCACGCTCTACACTGAAGCTCGCCTCGCCCCGTTCTGGCCGCGGCCGATCCCGCACATCGAAGACCTCCCCCTCGAGGAACGGCTCGACGCGCTGCTCACCTTCGGCGGCGACGGCACCCTCCTTCGCGGCGCCCGGGTGATCGGCAACCGGGTGACGCCGATCCTCGGCGTGAATCTGGGACGGGTGGGGTTCCTCACCACCGCGACGCTCGAGACGCTCGATCAGGCGCTCACCGCGCTGGTCGCGGGGGACTACAACGTGGAGCCCCGCCAGGCGCTCACCGCCGCCATCATCACTGCCCAGGGCCGGGTGCGGGCGACGCAGACCGTCGTCAACGATGTAGTGATCCACAAGGGCGGTGTGGCACGCGTGATCCGAGTGCATGTGCACATTGAAGGATCCAACGTCGGACCCTACAGCGCCGACGGCATCGTGGTCGCGACCCCCACCGGCTCCACTGCCTACAACCTCAGCGCGGGCGGCCCGATTCTCGTTCCCGGCGTGGAAGCGATCGTCGTCACGCCGATCTGCGCCCATACGCTTGCGATCCGGCCCCTGGTGGTGCCGGCGACCTTCAGCGTCGTGATCGCGCCGATCGAAGGCTGGGACGAGGATCTGCTGGTGTCGTTCGACGGCCAGACCGGCAGTACTATCGTCCCGGGCGAATCGATGCGGGTCCAGCGCGCGCCGGAGCCGGTCTGCCTGGTGCGGCTCGCGGATGATGTTTTCTTCGACCGCCTGCGGCAGAAGCTCCACTGGGGCGATCTGTCGGAGCGACACCGGATCAAGTGATCGCCGAGCTCCGCGTCCGCGACCTCGCTACCATCGCGGATGTCACCCTGCAGCTTGGTCCCGGCCTGAACGTGCTCACCGGCGAGACCGGGGCCGGCAAGTCCATGCTGGTGGATGCGCTCGCCCTGCTCCTGGGCGAGCGCGCGGACAGTTCCGCGGTGCGCCCGGGGGCGGCCAAGGCGGTCGTCGAGGGTGCGTTCGAATCGCTGGACGCGGGGGCGCGACTCGGGGTCGAGCGGCTCGGGCTCGACGTCGAAGACGCGCGCGTCGTCGTGCGGCGGGAGATCTCGACCGAGGGGCGCTCGCGCGCCTGGGTGAACGGGAGCCCCACGACTGCCGCGGTACTCTCCCAGTTGGGGGCGCTGCTCGTGGACCTGCACGGCCAGCACGAAACCCAGTCCCTTCTCCATGCCGACGCCCAGCGGGACATTCTCGATGCCTACGCACAGGCGGGCGCCGATCGCGCGGCAGTCCTCGAAGCCCATGGCGCGCTGGTGCGAATCTCCGGCGAGGAGTCGGCGCTCGTCACGCGGAGGGACGAGGTTCGTCGCCGGGCGGACTACCTGCGCCACGTCGTAGCCGAGATCGACCGAGCCCGGCTCAAGCCCGGCGAGGACGAACGCCTCGCGGCCGAATCACGTCGGCTGAGCCAGGCCGGGACACTGGTCGAGCAGGCGCGACGCATCGCTGACGCGGTGGATGGCGGCGACGCCAGTGCGCTCCGTGCCATGGCGGCGGCCGACCGAGCGCTGGCGTCGCTGGAGAAAGCGGATCCCGACGTCGCCGGGTGGCGCGAGATGCTAGACGCCGCCTTCGCGAACCTGACCGAGCTTGCCAGGCTTGCTGACGATTATGCTGGCTCGGTGCAGGAGGATCCCGCGAGGCTCGCCGAGGTGGAGCAACGCCGGGACGTCATCCAGCGGCTGATCCACAAGCACGGTGGCGATGTCGCCGAGGTGTTGGAGGTGCGGCGCCGAGCCGTGGAGGAGCTGGATCTCCTCGACACCGCGGAGGTGGATCTCAGGGCCATCGGGGCCCGTCGCGCGGCAGCCCACGCGGCGTTGGCCACGGCGGCCGCCGCGCTGACCGAGAAACGGCGGACCGGAGCCGAGCGACTCGCGCGTGCGGTGAATCGGTTGCTGCCTCGACTTGGCATTCCCGACGGGCGCTTCACGACGGAGCTGACCCCCTCGCACGAGCCGTCGCGCTACGGAGCCGAATCGATCTCGTTCCTGGTGCGGCTCAACCAGGGCATGGATCCCCGGCCGCTGGCGAAGTCCGCCTCGGGCGGCGAGCTGTCACGACTCATGCTCGCGCTCAAGGTCGTGCTCGTCGCGCACGACGCGATTCCCACGCTGGTGTTCGACGAGGTGGATCAGGGAATCGGCGGCGAGATCGGTGCGCAGGTGGGCGAGGCGCTGGCCGACGTCGCGGCCCACCGCCAGGTGCTGGTGATCACCCATCTGCCCCAGATCGCCGCCCGGGCCGACCAGCACCTCGTCGTATCCAAGGAATCGCGGAGAGGCGTCGCCACCAGCGACGTACGCCAGGTCCACGGTGAAGACCGGGTGGACGAGCTGGCCCGCATGCTGGGTGATGCCTCCGGAGAGACAGCGCGGCGGCACGCGGCCGCGTTGCTGCGCCGTTAGCGGCTACCGTCGCCCCCGCCCCACAACCTCACGAACAGTCGAAGGTCCGCCCGCATGCCGGTCACCTTCGGCACCCGGCCACCGCTGGCATCCACGACGCGCTCGTACGTCCAGCTGGCTTCGAGCGGGAGCCCTCGGCCGCCGGGGGCCCGCGCCCCTGCCGCCGCGTACGTGACTCCTGCCCGGAACACCGTGGCGCTGATCTCGCTGTCGCGGGAAAGAATCGATGCGGGCACGCCGGGAATCGAATCCGCCACGGTCGCATAGGTCACGGTGCCTTCCCCCCGACGCCAGTAGGACAGGCCGGCCGTGATGGCGATCGGCGGCGTCAGTCGCAGAAACGGCTGTGCGCTCAAAAGAACGGCATCGCCGGGATCGGCGGTCACGGTTCGAAGCGCCGTTGCGGCTGCGTAGGGCTCGTCGGGCGACGTCACCCGGGCAACGTAGTCCGCTGCAAAGCTTCGCTCGTAACTGCCGATCAGCCGCGCGCCCAGCCGCCCTAGGCCGAGATCGGTCGCGAGGGTGACCTGGGTCGCCGCGTGTCCGGTGCCGGTGCCGAGGTCCAGAAACCGAATGGCGCGCTCGCGAAATCCGGTCGGGAACCTCGCCGTCGCGGTGATCGCCGCGCGAACGCCGGTGCCTTTCGCATCGTACCGCCATCCGTCCACCAGCGTAAACGTGACTCCGGCCTCGGCGTCTCCGCGTTGCGAGAAGCGCCCTTCATCCAGTCGCCCGCGGATGGCCCCGGACTGATCGGTCAGAAATGCGGTCAACTCGTCTTGACTGACGCGCTGTTCGGGCAATGCCGGGAGCTGGTCGAAGCCGGTTACGCCGAGCTCCGTGCTCAGCGTCGTCTGCAGGCCGCGAATGCGCGAGGTGACTGCTGCACCCCCTGCGCTGGTTGCCGTGGGGAGGAACGGAGATGCCGTCGTGGGATCGCGCAGCAGTTCGCTGAGGTCGGCGCGAAGCGCGGCACCATCGGCAAGCGTCGCCTCGGCGAGAGACCGCTGCGCCGGATTCCCGTTGTATGTCCCGGCCGAGAGCTGCTGTTGCAGCTGTAGCAACGCGACGTCGAAGGCATCGATGAAGGCAGCAGTCTGGGAGGCACCGGCACCGGTCCCGAGCAGGGGATCAGCCGGATTCACCCCGACGCTGCCGCTGGTGGAGTCGAACGGGGTCGTGATCGCGAGCTGGGTGCGCATCAAGGGTAGCCGGCCGAACAGGGTGATCCGAGACGTGAGTCCCAGCGCAGCGCCTAGTATGCCCACCGTCCGGTTCGCCGCCGCCGTGACCGGGAACGTTCCGATGTTGAGGCGGAACGACGGATCACCGGTGACCCGGGCCAGCCGCTCGTCCGCACCAGCCAGTAGTGGTATGCGGTCGCTGCCCAGAGCCGGGCTCGCGAGGTCGGCGCCGAGTTCGCCGGCAACGCCGTTGACGTACTGCTCGTCGTAACCGTCGAGGATGCCGGTCAGCTCGACGCGCACGAGGCCGCGCGGCACGCCCACGGGGGCGAGCTGTGCGGCCGCGGGCACGGCTGCAGTGAGGAGCGCGGCGACGAGGAGCGGCCGCACCCGGCACTCAGGATGTCTTGAGCTTCACCTGGATGACGCCGGCGGCGTAGCGCGACCCGTACTGCTGCTGTGCGTCCGATCCGCTCAGATAGCGCATCTCCTCCACGCGGTGGCTTTGTATGCGCTGCAGCTCTTCCGGTCCGCCGACCTCGGTCCCGTCCACGAAGACGGCCAGCTTGGTGGTCGCGTAGGATGAGGTGTCCAGTCCCGAGCCGGCCTCAGTCCCGCCATCACCGGTGCGACCGGTCCGGCCGTAGACCGTGATCTGCCGCTGGCCGGCGCGCAGCCAGTCGGATCGCAGCTTCTGCACCGCGTCGTACGCGGTGTTGACGCTCACGTCTGCGATCTCCTCCGCGGTGATCAGCTTCTTGTCCTTTTTCACCTTCTTTTGCTGCGCTCCGCCCGGAGCGGCGAGCGTCGCGAGCGCGAGCACGGCGAGAATGAACGTGCGGTAGGTCATGGGGGATCTCGACTGGGGTTGCCGAAGTATACCGCGGGATCGAGGTATATTCACGCGTCGCTCGGGTGGCGAAACTGGCAAAC
>DATAFP010000282.1:0-7430 GCA_036257415.1 Gemmatimonadales bacterium | reverse complement strand
CGCCTCGGTTGACGGAGGATCGATGCACCCGAGCTGGGCACGGACTCTCAGGGGCCAGCCTACACCCGCCTTCACCTCGTCAACCCTGACACCGGGATAGAGGGCCGCCAGGGCAAGCTCGCCGTCCGGGTCGGCCTCCAGAATTGCCTTGTCGGTGATCACCTTCACCGGGCCCGCCCCGGGCATGCCGAGCTCGCGCCGAGTGCCGCCGCGCGCGACGTGGCCGGGGCTGGTGATGAAGTCAACCTGGGCGGGGAAGGCGCGCGGATTCAGCCGGCTGATCACCAGCGTCCGCCGCGCATGGATCGCAATCTCCGCGGCGCCGCCACTCCCGGGGAGCCGAACGCTGGGCCGGTCGTAGGAGCCGATCACGGTGGTGTTGATGTTGCCGAACCGGTCCACCTGTGCGCCGCCGAGAAATCCCACCTCGATCCGGCCGTTCTGCAAGAAGCACTGGAAGACGTCGGCCATGCTGCACACCATGAGCGATCCGGTGACCAGCGCGGGATCGCCGATGGAGACGGGGAGCCGCTCGGGCACAGCGCCCACCGCCCCCGACTCGTAGATGAGCACCAGATTGGGCGCGTGAGTGGCGCGAGCGAGATTGCAGGCCAGGTTGGGGAGTCCGATGCCTACGAATACCACTTCACCGTCGCCCAGCTCCGCGGCGGCAGTGGCGGTCATCATCTCGGCAGGGGTGTAGGAGCTCATCCGAGAACGAGGGGTCAGGTGGTCGGATGGTCGGTGCGCAGGTCAGTACCCATAGTTCACCCCGGCCGCCAGCCGCTCGCCCGCGCGGAGGTGCTCGAGTCCGCCAGAGCGAGCCACGTATTCGGCTCGATCCGCCACGCCGTGTACATACTCGTCCAGGTACCGGCGTAACTTGGCCGGGTCGCGACTGATATCCTCCCACGCGACGTAGAACGCATTGTCGCGGTCGTAGTGACCCTGGGCGTACGACGGGTGCGCGCCCCAGGGCTCGACGACTACCGCGTCTACGATGGTGCCGGGAATGGCGGTCCGGTTCGGATCGGCCCGGACCACCGTCTCGTCCACCAGCTCCTCGACGACGACGATAACCCGCTTCGACGCGAATGCCGCCTCCTTCTGAACACCGAGCAGGCCCCAGATCTGAGTGTTGCCCTCCGCGTCAGCACGCTGGGCGTGTACGATGGTGACGTCGGGATTGAGCGCGGGCACTGCCGCGAGCTCCTCACCGGTGAACGGACAGGTGACACGCCGAATCAGTGGGTTGGCAGCTGGAAGATCGGTGCCCATGTAGTCGCGGAGCGGCCAGAACGGCAGCCGGGCTGAGCCGGCGCAGAAGCGCGCCACCATTCCGAAATGGGAGTACTCCTCCAGCTCCAGCCGCCCAGCGCCCTTCCCTTCGGCCGCCCGCCGGAACGCGTGCAACGATCCGGCCCCAGGGTTGCCCGCCCAGGAAAACACCAGCTTGCGGGCGCACCCGGCCTCAATCATCTGATCGTACACCAGGTCGGGGGTCAGACGGCAGAGCACCAAATCGCGCCGGCGCTGCCGGATGATCTCATGGCCCGCGGCAAAACAGATGAGATGGGTGAACCCCTCGATCACGACCGTGTCGCCGTCGTGCACATGGCGCGCGATCGCGTCGCGCATGCTGAGAACCTTGCTCACCCTGCCATCGCCTTGGAGTGACCCTCTTCGGCACGCGCCTCGGCCTCGAGCTCGGACACCAGGAGCTCCGCGGCGCCGGTCAGGTGCCGCTCCAGCAACGCGGCTGCCGCATCGGCGTCCCGCCGCTGCAGCGCCGCGAGCAGCTCGCGGTGCTCCGCCTCGAACTCGGTCCGGTGGGTGAGCATGAGGCCGTGCGATAGCCAATAGCGATCGACCCGCCGGAGAAGTCCGGCGATCATCTCGCCCAGCCGCGGTCGGTCCTGAAGGTGATAGACTCGCTGGTGGAACTCTACGTCCAACGCGCCCCACCGGGCGCCGTCCTGCACCCGCTCCGCTTCGTCGAGTATCGTGCGCGCACGGTCCAGCTCGGCTGCGCCGAGACAGGGAGCCGCGCGGCGCACCGCGGCGCTCTCCAGCAGGACCCGGATGTCGTAGATCTCGCGAATTTCCGCCGGGGTAAGGGCGCTGACCGTCGCGCCCCGGTTGGGTTGATAGGTGACGAGGCCTTCCGATTGAAGCTGCCGGAGGGCCTCCCGTACCGGAATGTGGCTCACTCGGAGCCGGCTCGCGATCTCGTCCTGGGGAAGCGGCTGATTGGCGCGCAGGACCCCACTGCTGATCGCTTCGCGAAGCACGGCAGCGACCAGTTCGTGGGTCGCCTGCTTCTGGAGCCGGGGCATTCCAGCGAGGACTTGCTCGAGCTGCACGGGTATCCCAGGTCTGAGTGATGGCCGCGCTTGCGCGAGAATATATTATATACTAATTTGGCTATCGTCAACCTCTGCAGCTATTTGACTCGGCACGGCGAGTACCGATTGCGAGGCCGTATGGAAGTTACCTCCCAGACTCCGGACGCCCGAACCGCCGGCCAGCCGCTCCCGTACCCGCCCAAGCGCGAGTACGTCGAGCCAGACTGGAACCGGCTCCCCGGCTTCAGCGGGGTGAGTGCCGCCGACTGGGAGAGCGCCACCTGGCAGCGCAAGCACACCGTCAAGAATTTGCGCGAACTCAAGGCTGCGCTGGGCGAGCATCTGCCCGACAGTCTGGCGGACAGCATCGCGAAGGATCAGGAGCATCGCGCCACCATGTCGATGCTGATCCCCCCGCACATGCTGAACACGATGGACGTGTCCGACTTGTGGCGGGATCCGGTGCGGCAGTACATGGCTCCGGCGCTGGCCGACCGGCGAACCGATTGGGCAAACCATCCGAAGGCGTCGCGGGACAGCCTGCACGAGGCCGAAATGTGGGTGGTTGAAGGGCTCACCCACCGGTACCCCACGAAGGTGCTGGCCGAGCTGCTCGCGACCTGTCCGCAGTACTGCGGGCACTGCACTCGCATGGACCTGGTCGGCAACGATGTCCCCCAGGTGGAGAAGCTCAAGTTCCACGTGCCGCAGAAGGACCGCCACCAGCAGATCCTGGACTACCTCAAGCGTTCGCCCGGTGTTCGCGACGTGGTGGTCTCCGGCGGCGACATCGCCAATCTGCACATCACGCAGCTCGAGCCGTTCGTGAGCGCGCTGCTGGACATCCCGAACATTCGAGACATCCGGCTCGCGTCGAAGGGTTTGATCGGAATCCCGCAGCATTTCCTGCAGGACGACGTGCTGGAGGGATTCGAGCGGCTGGCGAAGAAGGCGTTCGAGCGCGGGGTCGACCTCGCGCTGCACTGCCACGCGAACCATGCGCAGCAGATCACGCCGCTGGTGGGCAAGGCGGCCCGCAAGCTGTTGGAGATCGGGTTCCGGGACGTGCGCAACCAGGGCGTGCTGCTCCGCGGCGTGAACACGACCGCGGCCGAGCTGGTGGAGCTCTGCTTCATGATGCTCGATCACGCCAAGATCATGCCCTACTACTTCTACATGTGCGACATGATCCCGAACTCCGAGCACTGGCGGCTCGGTGTGTTCGAGGCCCAGCGGCTTCAGCACGACATCATGGGTTACCTGCCCGGCTTTGGCACTCCGCGGATCGTGTGCGATGTGCCGTTCGTGGGCAAGCGCTGGGTCCACCAGTTGGCCGACTACGATCGGGAGCTCGGCATCTCGTACTGGACCAAGAACTACCGGACGGGAATCGAGCAGGACGATCCCGAAGCGCTCACCCGGAAGTACGAGTACTACGACCCCATCTACCTGCTCCCGGAATCGGGCCAGGCGTGGTGGCGAACCTACGAGCGCGAGCTCGCGGAGGCCAAGGCATGACGGCGACGGCGATCGACCCGTGCGCCGCGGCGCGGCAGCGCGACTATCCCCGGATCGTCACACCGCCGCCCGGTCCGGCCGCGCGCGCCATCATCGCGCGGGACGAGGCCTGGACCTCGACCTCCTACATCAAGGAGTACCCGCTCGCCATCGCGGGGGGTGCGGGAGCCATGGCAGAAGACGTCGACGGGAACCGCTACATCGACTTCATGGCGGGGATCGCGGTGACATCCACCGGCTACAACCATCCGAAGGTGGTGCAAGCCATCCAGGATGCGGCCGGCCGTTTCCTCCACATCTGCGGCACCGATTTCTACTTCGACGGCTTTGCTCGGCTAGCCGAACGGCTGGGCCGCGCGGCGCCCGGCTCGAGCCGGAAGCGGGTGTTCCTGTCGAACTCCGGCACCGAGGCGGTCGAAGGCGCCATCAAGCTCGCGCGCTATCATACCCGCCGGCCGGCCTTGATCGCCTTTCACGGGTCGTTCCACGGCCGCAGCTACGGGGCGATGAGCCTTACCTCGAGCAAGGCGAAGCAGCGGTCCCACTTTGGGCCGTTCCTCCCCGAGGTGTATCACGTCAACTATCCCAATCCGTACCGGAGCCAGGGCGCCGATCCGATGGCCGCAGCGCGGGAGTCGCTGGGCGCCATCGAGCAGTTGTTCGACCGGCAGCTCAACCCCGAGGACGTGGCCGGCATCTTCGTGGAGCCGATCCAGGGCGAAGGCGGCTATGTCATCCCCCCGCTCGGCTTCCTGCGGGGACTCCGCAAGATCTGCGACCGGTACGGCATCCTCCTGGTAGCGGACGAGGTGCAGAGCGGCGTGGGACGCACCGGCAAGATGTGGGCGTGCGACTGGGAGGACGTCGAGCCCGACATTCTGATCACCGCCAAGGGGCTGGGCTCCGGCATGCCGATCGGCGCATTCATCGCCAAGGACTCGGTGATGACCTGGACCGCGGGGGCACACGGCTCGACGTTCGGCGGCAATCCGGTGAGCTGTGCCGCCGCCTTGGCGACGCTCGACATCGTGGAAGGCCTCCTGCCCCACGTGCAGAGCATGGGCGAGCGCCTGCTGGCCGGTGCGCGCCGGCTCCAGGAACGCTATTCCGTGATCGGCGACGTGCGGGGCCGCGGCCTCATGATCGGGGTGGAGCTCGTGAAGGATCCCGTCACGCGCGAGCCGTACCCCGAGCTGGTGGACCGGCTGACCGAGCGGGCGTTCAAGCGCGGGCTTCTGCTGCTGGGCGCAGGCAAGAGCGTCATTCGCCTCGCTCCGCCGCTCGTGCTCGACGAGTATGACGTGGATACTGGACTGGATATCCTGGCCGAGTGTCTGGCTGAGGAGTGAGGGGAAGGAAGAGACAAGAAGACAAGAGACAAGAGACGAGAGACAAGTGATCGACCGCCCGTCGGCAGGTGACTTGTCTCTTGTCTCTTGTCTTCTTGTCTCTTGTCTCTGCTATTCGATAACGGTTCGATTCTGCTCCCGTAAGAACTGCTGCACGTAGTACGGGCCACACCCGCCCTTCCCGGTGGAGCCCGACCCTTTCCATCCGCAGAACGCTTGGGCCCCTGGCCACGCTCCCGTGGTGGCACCGGTGCGCTTGTTGGCGTAGCACACCCCGGCCTCCACCTCGTCGAAGAAGCGCTCGACTTCTTCCCGCTTGCCGGAGAAGATGCCCGCCGTGAGGCCGTATTCCACCTTGTTGGCCTCCGCCAGCGCTTCGTCCAGGCTCCCGACCTCCGCCACGGCAAGGAATGGCAGAAACAGCTCGTCCTCGAACAGCGAGCTCGCCTTCGGCAGGTCGACGATCGTCGGCGCCACGAAGTAGCCCTTGGCGAGCGACCCGCTGCTGAGCCGATCCCCGCCGGCGAGCAGCTTCCCCTCCTTGCGAGCCTGCTGAGCGGCCCGCTCGAAGCGGGCGACCGCCTTCTCGTTGATCACCGGTCCGAGGTAGACGTCGCGCTCGGTCGGATCGCCGATCCGGATCGCGGAGGTCTTCTCGAGCAGCTTCTCGACGAACGGCTTCCGAACCGCACGGTGTACGTAGACCCGGGAGGTGGCGCTGCATTTCTGGCCCTGCAGCCCGAACGCGGACCGCATGACGCCCTCCGCGGCGGCGTCGAGATCGGCCGTGTCCATCACGATCGCCGCGTTCTTCCCCCCCAGCTCGAGCAGCGCTGGCTTGATCCACCGCTGGCTCACGCCGTGGTGAATCCGGAGCCCGATCTGCTTGGATCCGGTGAACACCACGCCGTCCACGTCCGGATGCTGCCAGAGCGCGTCGCCGATCTCGGTCCCGTGCCCGACGACGAGATTGAACACGCCGGCCGGAATGCCGGCGTCACGGTACGCTTCGTAGAGGCCGTGGCCAGTCCATGGGGCATCTTCGGCCGGCTTGTAGACCACGGCGTTGCCCGCGACCAGTGCCGCGCTCGACATCCCGGCTGAGAGCGCAAGGGGGAAGTTGAACGGCGCGATGCAGGTGAAGACGCCATATGGCCGGAGCACGTCGGTGTTCCGCTCTATGTTCGTGACCCGCGCCATGGGCCGAGTGAATCCGTCGGCATCCTCGACCTGCTGGGCGTAATAGTCGATGAGGTCGGCGGATTCCTCGACATCCCCCATCGCTTCGAGCCGGTTCTTGCCGACCTCGATCGCCATGATCGCGGCCAGGTCGTACTTGCGCTCCCGAATCAGCTCGGCAGCCCTGCGCATGGTCGCGACGCGGTCCTGCCACGGAAGCCGGGCCCAGGCCCGCTGTGCCCGCTTGGCCGATCGGACTGCCTGGTCCACGTGCTCGGGACCCGCGCACTCGAACGTGCCGAGCACCATACCGGTGTCGATGGGCGACCGGTCGACGATCGGCTCGCGGCCGCTCTCGACCGCCTGGTGGTCGATATAGAACGGGTGCCGCGCTCCCGCCTTGGCCTTGGTGCGGGCGAGAGCCTCGTCGAACAGGCGGTGGAACTCCTCGAGATCGCCGCCGGTGCTGGTATAGGTGATTTTGGTGGCCGTAGCCGTCATCGAATGCTCCCTTGTCGCATTGCGGATCAGACCGCGGCGGTACGGCTTCCCCGCCCCGCCAACGTCCGGTCGAGCGCGCGGCCGAAACGCTGGACGATCTCGCCGATCTCCGCCTCGCTGATCGTGAACGGCGGCGCGATCATGACCAGATCGCCGTTGATTCCGTCGGCCTGGCCGACATTGGGCCAGACCACAAGTCCCTCGGCCAGCGCAGCGGCGGTGAACGCCTCGGCGAACCCCTCGTGCCGAGCGAACGGCGCGCGGGTCACGGTATCGGCCACGAACTCGATCCCCGCCAGGAGACCGCGCCCACGCACGTCACCGACGTGCGGCAGCATCCGGAGCTGCTCGAACTCGCGGTGCAGGACCCGTCCCATCTCGGCGGAACGCTCTACCAGTCGGTGCTGGGTGAGGTAACGGAGCGCAGCGATGCCGCCCGCGCACAGCACCGGGTGATGCGAGAACGTCTGCGCGTGCACCAGTCCGCCCGACCCACCGGCGAGGGTCCGCGCGATTCGGTCGGTCGCCACCAGCACGG
>DATAFP010000206.1:0-1538 GCA_036257415.1 Gemmatimonadales bacterium | reverse complement strand
CGGCGGCGCACCACACCTCGATCGTGACGTCACGCCGGAACTGTCCGAGCGGGGTCATTCGGTGCGGCGGGCGCAGAGCCAGCCTAGCGAGGGCCATGCCGATCAGCCCCACGATCATGGCTACGACGCCCCCGCCTAGCTCGTTGCCGGTGAGACGGGATAGGACTTCGGATTGTGACATGGCTGCCCCGGCCGGTTGAGGTGGGCGGTGCTGCACAGCCGAGAAACCTCAACCTGGACTCGAACCAGGTCAGCCAGTACTCGAACCAAGGAATGACCGGTCATAACGGCCTATGGTTTCCCCCGCGCATATTTCGCTTGACTGGCACTCAACATTGGTTGTAGTGATAGTCAAATGACATCGCGACACCGGCAAACCTACACCATGGCGGTCCGGGCGGATGGGATGGCCGCCACGCGTGAGCGGATCGTGCAGGCCGCCCTCACACTAGCGCTTGCACAGCCGTACGAGAACATCACGCTGGCGGCCATCGCTGAAGCGGCGGGCGTCTCACATCAGACGGTGCTCAATCATTTCGCGGCGAAGGAACATGTGGCAGCGGCGGCGGCCGAATTACTCGGCCGTCAGACGCAAGCGGCGCGCGACAAGGCGGCGCCGGGCGACCACCCAGGCGCCATCGCCGTTCTGGTGAGCGAGTACGAACGGTTCGGCGATGCCAATGTGCGATGGGCCGTCGCGCCCGAACGACTCGGCGCCTTGGCGCCGCTGCTCGATCGCGCCCGCGCCGGTCACCAGGCATGGCTCGATCGCATCTTTTCGGATCTCCTCCCGAAGACGCCGACCGCGCGCCGCCAGGCCATTTACGGATTGCACGTGGCCACGGATGTCTACACGTGGAAGCTCCTTCGCCGCGACCTGCAGCTGTCCCGCGCCGACACCGAGCGGATCATGCGCGAGCTGGTCTACGGGATCCTTGGCCGCGCCGGCGCAAGAACCAGGAGGGCCGGACGGTCTTCCAGGAGGCCCCGATGAGGCCCCGCCAGTACTTGTTCGCGCTGGTCGATGGGGGTGGCAATGTGCCACCGGAGCTCCATGCCGTGCGCACGCTTATCGAGGGCGGCCACGCGGTGACGGTGCTTGCCGATGATTCCGTCGCACCCGAGGTCACCTCGACCGGTGCGGAGTTCGGGCGCTGGCTTCGTGCGCCGAATCGAACGAATCGCCGGCCGGAGCACGATCCCATACGAGACTGGGAGTGCAAGTATCCCTGGCAGCTCGTCGACCGCTTGGTGGACACGCTGCTCGTCGGTGCCGCCGCGGCATATGCCTCCGATGTGACGGAGACTATCACTCGATGCCGACCGTCGCTCGTGGTCTGTTCGATGTTCTGCCTTGGCGGCATGCTTGCCGCCGAAGCGGCCCGCATTCCGTTCGTGGTGTTGTTTCCGAACGTCTATCCGCTGCCGGCGCGAGGACTGCCACCGTTCGGCATGGGCCTCCGGCCGGCACGCGGTCGCCTCGGCCGGTGGCGCGACGAGACGCTGAACCGCATCATCGAGCGTCAGTGGGACCGCAA